>NZ_AZUQ01000001.1:1607008-1928410 GCF_000527155.1 Haloglycomyces albus DSM 45210
GGCCCGCGAATACGAGACCACCACCGCCGATGCCGGACGCCCGTTGTGGGTTGCCACCCTCGAAGCCCTCATCGACACCAACAACACCGAGGCGAAGTGACCGACACTAAGCCTTGAAAACTGAAAACAAGCAAGAGAAGCGAAACCACGAAGGAAGCCACCCACCCAACTAGGGCGGGTGGCTTCTCGCGTTGGTCTGTCGGGCATGGCCTCCCGACACTGACGAGCTAGGCCAAGACAATCACTACGGAAAGGAATTGAATGATCCGAGCCGAAGACGACCATCTCTGGTCGGATAGCGACCCTGACCTCATCATCCGCCACACGCCAGACGGATGGCACCTGCCATGGACCGACGGACACTGCGTTCCCACTCTCGACAAGGCCCAGTGGGCTGGCACCATCGCCGAATCCACCACATCGCAACTACGCCTGACTGAAGCGGCGGGCTTGTGCGGGGTGCCCATTTGGCAGCTACGCCGCCTCATCACACTCAACTTCACCCCTGAAATAAGTATCGATAGTGGGGCCGATACGGATACCGACCACGACACCGTGCCCCGCGAATGGGCCGCCGACATTGCCTCGCGCATTAGCCAGCTGATACCAAAAGCCGGCACCATCCCCGATGTCGGTCTCTACCGGGCGGCGGCGGAACTGAGCGAACGACTCGGCCTCACCGTCACCACCGATGGGGTCGAAGAGCTCGTCCGACGCGGCTATCTCCATACCGCTGGTACGTATGAACACCGGCAGTTGTATTCGGGCCTGGACATTGAGGTGCTCACTGACACCGCTATCGTCGCGGCGGCGTGTGCGGAGGGCCGGTTGATCGACGCCAATGAAGCAGCTTCGTATCTCGATATTCGTCAATCAGACTGGACACACCTCGTCCGCGCCGGGCTGGTGACACCGATCCGATCCCAGCGGTATTGGAATGCCCGCTACCGCGCCGCCGACCTCGACGCCCTAGAGACAAACCATCCCGATATTGATTGGGACGCCGTACGTTCTACGGCGAAAGGCCGCCGATCGCTCCTCGCGGGGCTTCCCACCGCCACCGCCTGACTTCTGATCTAAAACAAGCAGGCGTGGCCGATCTTTTCGTATCGGTGGCGACATCGTTTTTCTACTGGAAGGAGAACCACTTGACCGCATCAACCGCATCACGCTCGCCCCTGGGACTGGGGCGCACCGTTGACTACCACGGCTCCAGACGCGACCTGCACGGGCGCTACATGATCACCTATCGGCGGCCGCAATCGCCGAACGACCCGAGACCCTCGGCAGACGGACACATCTACATGCTGTGCCCCAACCGAGGCGAATGCGCCCCCTGGCTGCTGCCCTTTGAGGTTAGCTGGGAGCCATGCGATGACGACAGCATACACCTCAGAAAAGCCGTCCGGGACTCCCTGACACTGGTCGACCAGCCCGTCGTGGGGCTACGGCCCGAATACAACACCATCTAGCCACTCAGGCGAAACCCACTCCGGCAGCGAGACCGGGGTGGGTCTGTCGGGCATGGCCTCCCGGCACTGACGAGCCAGGCCAAGAAGATGACTATGGAAAGGAATTGAATGATAGCAATCTCCCACCTGGGAGATTCGAGGCGACCTGCGAAAACAATCCGATCCACGTATCCAAATCAGCGATCTAACCGGGAGAATCCATGCGCCCTCCATTGATCTATTACGGATCGAAAACCCGCCTGGCAGACCACATCACGCACCTGCTGCCGGACCATACGCACTACATCGAACCCTATGCGGGTAGCCTCGCGGTGCTCTTGGCCAAACATCCCGCGCGGATGGAAACAGCCAACGACCTCGACGGCGACCTCGTTCAATTCTGGACTATGCTGCGTGATCGGACTGAGGAGTTGGAACGGGCCTGTGCGCTCACTCCACACTCTCGTACGGAGTTGACCATCGCGCAACAGCCCTTGGAAAGATTGGGCGATATTGAGCGTGCCCGGCGCACGTGGGTGCGCCTCACCCAAGCACGTGCTGGAACCATGCGGGCGACCGGATGGCGCTATTACGCCAACGGTGCTGCGAGCAGTATTTCTATGTCCCGCTACCTTGACGGATACCAATCACGACTCGCTCCCGTCGCCTGCCCCTGGCGAACACCAAGGGGGCACACACAACGAAGCGGGCCAGTCCGACAGAATTAGGCCCATGAACTGCTTAAACAATTGGGTTGAAGCAATGAACGAACCGAAAACGAAAATGAGCGTTTCCGCAGGCAACAGGTGAATATACAGGTCGGGAGGGGTGGACCTGGGGGTATGACCCCTCACGCTGTGTCAGCGCACCGCCACGTCGTAGCAGCTGAGGCTCTGCCACGGTTTCGACCCCGATGACCTCGCTAAACAGTGCGGTATCCACGAGGGCGGTCCCTCGGTTTCAATGCTGCGCATCAGGGCCAGCATCAGGGCCAACGGCCCCAAGGCTATTGCCATCGCGACCATGATGGCCGGACCACGAGGGAAGCCCGACAGTGGCCGTTCAGCTTATCCGTTGGGTGGCTATAGGTGCGAGTCCGTTCGAAGCCACGGCGGAGCGAATGACCCATAATCGTGGTCACGAAATGGTAACGCNGCCCTTGGCTAGGGGCAAAGACCGGCAACCACCGCAACTGTCGTTTGTAGCATTGACCAGTGCCCCAAGGAAACAGGCGAGTGAATATCAGCACTTTTCCTTGACAGTTTCTGATCCCGTTTTATACTTGACCGAAGGTCATTAAATACTAGCGACGTCGCCCATCGGCATCGATGAGCGCGAAGCGCCGCCCCTCCAGGGCGGCAGCGTAGCGCGCCACGATCATCGCCCATCGGCATCGTCATCAGTAACCAATACCCACGGCGAAAACCCAAATCCCTCAATCTATGGCTTGTGCCCAAGGATTCAAGAATGGGGTCAGCCGTGGAAGGCTGACCCCATTTGCAAACCCCATAGCCTATAGGTTCGAAACTCTTCGATATCAGACCTGATGCCTAAACCGAAGAGGATGATCCTTTCGCCGTTGAGCGAGTCCTTCTGCCGTTGGCTTCAGTCTTTTCGCCGTTGGTCATGAGGGCCATTCTTCTGCCGTTGCCTTGTGGCCGCACCGCCGCCTTAGCGGCGGGCGGCCTCCTTCCAGGAGCCCGGAGATTAAGAGAAAGACATTTCCCCGGGTTAAGAGTGGTGCAGCTTGATCCGAAGGCTCACGAGTTCAATCCGATTTGCAAGTGATTGTCGTCACTGATCATAGAGGCGTTGTGGAGTGTAATGCTGAGCTATAGAGAAGTATCTACAGCAATGTCGTGAGCCACTTTCCCCTAGCCCCCTTGCGTTTTCGCGCTATTTTGATTTGGTGTCGGGGTTTATACTGGACGTATACGGGCGCAACCGGACCACACCGGACACTCTTGTCGCTCGTATCAGTCTTTAGCCAGGAACGCTACGCGTCCTGGCTTTTCTTGTCTCCCGCCCCGGCAATGGCCAACCGCGTTAAACCGCTGCGTACCGCTTACATTCGGGGCTATATGAACGTAAGGGAGTCCAGTCCTCAACCCGTTCTACTGAGTTTCGTATCGCTGCGAACGTACGCACGCCTAGCCCTTCCCGTACCGCACGGGCGGGGCTTTTCTTATGTCCCATGTCCTTGGCGCAGTAGCGCCATCGATCGCGTCCTAGTGAGGAGTGACTGTCATGCCTGCATCATCCACCATGTCTCCCACCAACACCGCACCGTCGGAACAGGAGATGAAACCACGCCCGATCGTTGATTGGGCACTGGCGGCCGCCCGACGCGGATGGCCAGTATTCCCCCTCAAGCAGGGCGAGAAACGCCCGGCCCTTTCTAATTGGGAGACGGCTGCTACCACTGACCCGGCTCGCGTCCGTAACTGGTGGGAGCGAACACCGGCAGCGAACTACGGGATCGCGTGTGGGCCTGCGGGGCTCGTGGTGGTCGATTGCGACCTCGCCAAACCTGCGAAGGATGGTACCTACCCGTACGGGCGCGATGACGGCGTGGATCGGTTCCTTGCCTTCGCTGAGGCTTGGGGCGAGACCGCGTTGCCGCACACGTTCACCGTCCAAACCGGTTCGGGTGGATGGCATTTCTACTACCAACAACGAAATGACGATCGCCCGTTGCGAAACACCACCGGGCGGTTGTGCCCCTTCGTCGACACCCGTGCCAGTGGAGGCTACGTGGTCGGACCAGGATCAATCGTCCACGGAGCGACCTACCAACTGGCCAACAAAGAAGAAGCGGCGCCGCTACCCGAATGGACGCGGACGTTTCTCCGTGCCTTGTCGGAGGCTGAAACAACACGGGGTGGTGAATCGGTTCCGTCGCAGTGGTCGCTGACCGCCGTCGGCAGAGGCAGTAACGGTCGCCTCAAACGTTATGCCCACAGCGCGTTGGACTCGACCGTTGAGAAAATAGCTGCCGCTCACCCAGGATACCGCAATAACATGCTGGGCGGTGGAGCCGAATCGATCGGCCAACTCGTCGCCGGTGGTCTCCTTGACGAGGCGGAAGCACGGTCGGCGTTGACCAACGCAGCGATTGCCTGCGGGCTCGACTCTGACAGCGGGCGAGGCGGTGGAACCGCCTGTGGTCTGGCCGGAATCGACAAAACCATCACCTCCGGGTTCCGTCGAGGCGCCAAACACCCACGCACCGGACCACACACCTAACAGCCCGTGAATGTCGCTGTGACCTGGGAAAACAAAACCTCCTGAGAGCGATTCTCAGCGCCGTTGACGCACCGCCCTAGGGTCAACCCACCCCAGAAACACCAGGCACGGCCGTTCAACGGCCCTCATCCACGCTTCCCACTCCACTCGGCACCAGATTTAGTCCAGCCGGGCCGGTGTGGGTACAGAAAAAGCCGCCGACGCGAAGTGAACGATTGCGTCGGCGGCCCTACGAACCGATCCAAGGATACTATATGACGCAACATCTCAATGGCCAGGATTTCGATATACCAGCCGCGATCGTCGAGGCACCACACCCCGCCGAAGTCGACGACGATCAGGCACCCAGCAAGACCGATAGCTCGAACGGAAAAGCGCACGCAGCGCCGTCGGCATCGACGGTGTTGGTCAACATCGCCCGCGAAATGTACAACTTCCGTCTCTCCGAAGGCGGCGATACCTTCGCGGTCCCTAAAACGGGGCCGCATGTGGTTCGTATGTTGCGCGGGGGACGCACCTCGCTGCGCGCCATGCTCGCGTTGGAGTACTTCGAGCGGTACGGCAAAGCCGCCTCCGGGCAGGCGCTGTCAGATGCGCTCATGATCGCCGAAGGACTAGCGGGGCGTGAGAAGGAAGAAGAGCTTCACCTCAGGGTTGCCGAGCACGAGGAGGATATGTGGGTTGACCTGGGCGACACGACCGGTCAGGCGATCCGTATCCGCGACGGGCGGTGGGCCGTTGCCGACCAACCACCCGTGCATTTCCGCCGTACCGCTCTGAACTCGCCTCTCCCACAGCCCGAACGCGGTGGTGACCTTTCGGAGCTGTGGGAGTGGCTGAACGTCACCGACGCTGACAAACCGCTTCTCCTCGCCTGGTTGGTGGCGGCGTTTTTCCCGCGGATTCCTCACCCGGTCCTGTCGATCACCGGTGAACAAGGGACTGGTAAAACCACGGCAGAGAAGCTGTTGGTGTCGCTGCTGGACCCGTCGCCGGTTCCGGTGCGCACCGCACCCAGTGATAAAGAAGCGTGGGTGACCGCTGCTGCCGGCTCCTGGGTGGTGGGCCTGGACAATCTATCCGTTATTCCGCACTGGCTGTCGGACACCATTTGCCGTGCCGTTACAGGTGATGGTGATGTCCGCCGACGCCTCTACACCGACGGAGAGCACTCGGTCTTCGCCTTCCGGCGTGCGGTCGTGCTGAACGGTATCGACCTCGGTGCCGTTGCTGGCGACCTGGCCGACCGTATGATTCCGGTGGAGTTGGAGCCGATCGCAGAAGACCAGCGGTTGGACGAGACGACCATGGGAGATAAATGGACCGCCGCCCACCCACGCCTGTTGGGAGCACTGTTGGATCTTGTCGCCCGGGTGAGGGCCGAAGTGCCGTCCATAACCTTGGCGAAGAAACCCCGGATGGCCGACTTCGCTATTGTTCTCGCTGCTGTTGACCGTGTCTGTTCCACTCACGGTCTCACCACGTATGTGAACAAGCAAGCGACGTTGGCAGGCGATTCGCTGTCGGCCGACCCGTTCATTAGCACGACTGCCAAGACAATCCTGGGCAATGGTGGTGAGTTTATGGGGACTGCTTCCGAACTGTTGGCGTTGTTGGACGACGAGACTGATGAACGCCCGCACGATAAACGGTGGCCGACGACGGCTCGTCAAGTCACCCAACGCCTGAAACGCCAGGCTCCAGTGATGCGCAAAACGGGTTGGGCGATCGACAATGACGGCGGAGCGAACAAAGAGAAGGTCGTCAAATGGGCTATTACCGCGCCGAACTCGTCGCGGGGCGGGGGTTTGGCGGGTGACAACGCGGGGAAGACGGGTGTCGGCGGGTCTCCCACCGCCACCGATACCCGCCGGGATGACCAGGAAAAAGAAGCTTTGGCGGGTGTGGCGGGTGTAAAATCCGCCCCACCTCTGGTATCCGTACCCCACACCGACATTGCGTCGTGTCAATGGTGGATCGCGTCCAATATCGGCCAACACGGACCTGACTGTATGGGATGTCGACAAGCACCAGGGGGCCCCGACACGTATTGAGAATAGATGGTGATGCCTAAAGATAAGACCGAAATAAAACCGACGAACCAGTGGAGTGGTTCGTCGGTTTTTCTGTGTGATCAATTTCCAGCGTTAAGAGGGGAAAATGTTATGACAGCTACCGCCGTCCTTCCTGCCCTGATGATAATCGATGACCTCGCCCAGTACCTAAGCGTGGCGAAGAAAACGATCTATGACTGGAACTGTAGCGGTACAGGCCCCACCCGAATCAAAGTCGGTGGCTCCGTGCGCTACCGCGCCAGCGACATCGAATCATGGATCGACTCCAACACAATAACGCCCCTGGACATCACGGTCTAAAACCACCCAACAACGAATTCTCAGCGAGGGAGCCTCAACCAGAGGCTCCCTCGCTTTTGCTGTCTACTCGAAGGGAGCTCAATGCAGAATCCAAACCTGACGACCTACGTGCGTGTCTATGATCCACGTAAACGCCGTGACTCAGCTCGAAACCCATGGCAAGTGCGGTGGAAAGTCGGACCCTACTCACCGTCTGAGTCTTTTCCCACGAAACGAGCGGCACAAGCGCTACACAGCCGATTGATGAGCGCCTACCTCAACGGCGAGCCCTTCCGCCTCGACACCCGACGCCCCGAATCATGGGCGCCCAAGAACACCGAAGAAAACCAAGATGTTCCCAGCATCGCCGAATTTGCCATAGAAGTGGCTCGAGCACGCTGGAACAAAGGGCTAGCGCCTAACACGCACAAGCGGTCCGCTACTGGGCTTGCACCGGTTATCCTGGGGTTCTGCCCATCTAACGGGCCATTCAGTACAAAAGCCTGTGCCGTTGTAGTGAGAGGACGCATGTTGGCGCGGCGTCCAACGTCGGCAGCTATGCAGATTCCCACCGCCGTTGACGATTGGGTTCGAGAGAACTCCGCTCCTGTCACCCAGTTGGAAGATCCGAAAGCAGTGAGAGCCTGCCTTGACGCGATTGTGCTGAAACAGGTTGGCGGCCTGGCGGCGCGACACACGTTTGCGCGCCGCCGTGAAGAACTATCCCGCCTGATCAAAACGGCGATCCGAGACGGTTGGATCTCCAACAATCTTCTTGATGATCCAAGGTTGGGGTGGGAACGCCCTAAGATGCCCACCGGAGGACTCGCTGATCCTCGTGAAGCATTCTCACCTGATCAATTCAGTAAAATCCGTGCAGCCATCGAAGCACGCTCCAGCACCTGGAAATATCGCGCCATCTTCCACTTGATGTACCGCTGCTTTCTTCGAACAGGGGAAGCGATCGCGCTGAAAAACGGCGATATCACCTTCCTCGACAACGGACGTGGCATCCTTCATGTGCGTCGCCAATCAGTGACGGCAGGAAGCTCCTGGACCGAAGATGGCTCCGAAGACGAACTGAGGCACCTGAAAGCGCGGGAAGAGGGGGAGGAACGCAGTGTGCCGATCCCCGAATCGGTCGTGAACGATATCAGTGAACACCAAGAGGCGTTCGGAAGGTCGCCAGGGGCTTACCTCGTATCAGGGGCCAAGCGAGAGCCGCTCGACAGAGCGGCATTCAATAAAGTGTGGAAACAAGCACGCAATGAAGCGCTAGGCGACGAAATCAATGTCAATCCTCACCTAGCCGGACGACTCTACTCAATGCGAGTCTCCGGAATCAGCCGACTGATCGCCAAAGGCATACCGGTGCCGACGATTGCTCGCTGGGCGGGAAACACCCCGGCGATCCTCCACTCACACTATTCCAAATTCATCGAAGGAGACGAACAACGATGGATTGACCTTATGAACGAAGACTCATAAAACACCGATAGAAATAGCGGGTTGACATCTCGCATGGACGACATGTGGACGGCAACCCGCTCATAAAATAAAACACCTGGTAAACAGGGGTTGTTCGGCGGTGGCGGTGGGATTCGAACCCACGAAGGGCGGTTAACCCTTGCTCGCTTTCGAGGCGAGTTCCTTCGGCCGCTCGGACACGCCACCGCGATCCAGAGTACCGTATTCTGCCGTGCGTCTGACAGCCGGGGGTTATGAAGTGGCTAACGCAGTTTGCGCATGATCTTTTGCTTCCACTCGCTCCACGGTGCGTAAATGACTCGCATGGTGTCGGGCATCAGTGGCTTGTCGAATACCGGCTTACGGTGACTGAAGTTTTCCACCGAGTGCTTGCCGTGGTAGGCCCCTTGTCCACTGAGGCCGACGCCTCCAAAGGGGAGCCCGGGTATGTCGCAGTGTACGAGCGGAATATTGAACCCGACGGCACCGGACGAGGTCCGGGTCAGGACCTTGCGTTTGGATGAGTCGGAGGCACAGAAGGGGTATAGTGACAGAGGTTTCTCACCTTGGCGGACGAAACCGATGGCTTCCTCCAACGTATTGACCGGAATGATCGGGAGAATGGGTCCGAAGATCTCCTCCTGCATGACCGGAGAATCGAGGTCGACCCGGTCGAGCACGGTCGGGGCTATATAGCGCTTCTCCCTGTTGTGGGTTCCACCGACGACGGCACGACCGTTGTCCAGGTATCCGGTGAGACGGTCGAAGGTCTCGTCGTTGATGATGCGCCCGTAGTCGGGACTGTCGGCAGGGGACGTGCCGTACATCGCATTGATGGCGACGGCCAATTCCTCTTTCAGAGTCTCGGCCGTATCGCCCACCGCGAGTACGTAGTCGGGGGCGATGCAGGTTTGTCCGGCGTTGGTGAACTTGCCCCAGGCGATGCGAGTGGCGACCGCCGACAGGTCGATACCGGGTTCAACGATGGCCGGGCTCTTACCGCCCAACTCCAAAGTGACTTTGGTGAGGTTCTCGGCGGCGGCCTTGGCCACGATCTTTCCCACGCGTGTCGAGCCGGTGAAGAAAATATGGTCGACGCGTTGAGCCAATAGCTCCGTCACTTCCGGCACTCCGCCCTGTACGACGGCGATGGCGTCGTTGTCCAGATACTCGAGCAGAAGCGTTTCCAGCAGTTCCGCTGTGGCGGTGGCATGTTCAGAGGGCTTTACGATGACCGTGTTCCCCGCCGCCAGGGCTCCCGCCAAGGGCGACAGCAGCAGTTGAACCGGATAATTGAACGGTCCGATGATCGTGGTGACTCCGAGCGGTTCCAGCAGCGTAAAAGAGCGCCCCGGGAGAAGGTGCGAGGGAGTGTGCACGCGCTGTGGACGAGTCCAGGATCGCAGATTCTTACGAATGTGCTTGACATCGGCCCGCGTGAAGTCGATTTCGGTCAGATACGCTTCCGCCTCGGCTTTTCCCAGGTCGGCGGCCAACGCTTCGGCCAATTGTGGACCGTTGTCCTCCAGCAGTTTCTGCAGCGCCTTCAACTGGGACAGGCGCCAGGGAATCGGTTTGGTTTGCCCGGTATTGAAATGTTCCCGCAATCGATCGACGGAATCGGGGATTTTCACAGTGTCCATGGTTACGAGCCTACAGTCAGTTCGCTATGCCTGAAAAGACGTGCTGCGGCGAAAAGTTAACCGGTGAGTAATGACGCTTGGCTAGTAACACGGTACGACACGCAGTGAAGAACACCTGGCGAATCGTTATTGGTGTGCTATCAACAGAAGGTGGATCTTACGAAACCTATGACGCATCTGGTAAAACGTCGTTATGAGTACACGTTTACCCCTAATTCCCAGCAGGTCCAAAACCTCAACGACACCCTCGGAGCGGTGCGGGTCGCCTATAACTGGGCGCTGCAGGTTTTCAAGGACACCTGGAGGAAAGATGGCGGCAAGATCTCCTACACCGAGATATCAGCGGCGCTGACGACATGGAAGAACCGCCCGGAAAACGCTTGGATCAAGAACTATTCCTCAGTGCCGCTACAACAGATCGTGCGTCAACTGCACACACAGTTCCATGCCTTTACCACTGGACGAGGTGAGGAACCCGCCTTTGCCGATGAGGACGACAACCTCGAACTCATCTACTCGCGCGCCGGATACTACCTCAAAGGTCGCAACGTCAAACTGGCCAAACACGAAGAGCCGTTGGACATCGACTGGGGAACCGAACGACCCGAACGCGACGACATCACGTCGATAACGGTCGTCAAAGTATCCGAGCGGGAATGGCGTCTGCGGATCGTGGCCGAGGAATTCGTCGACGTTCCCCGGCAAAAACCGCCGGAATGCTCCGAATGCGGACGCCCCTACGAAATGTACTGAAACCGGCGACCCCAGCGGTCGCCGTCAACGATGGAATACAGCGCTCTTAGCGGGACGTGAACCTTCCCAGCCGTTCATCTGGGCGGTTACGAATTGGCGAACGTGTCCCACTAAGAGCGCTGAAGTCTCCATTCGGGCCACCGCGGCGCAAAGCCGTGCGAGGCCCGAATCAATACAGTCGTGAACTACTTGCGCAGTTCCTTGACCGCCTCCGACAGACGCTTACCGAAGTCCGCGTCGGCCTTGGCGAAGTTGCCGATCGCACGCTCGGCGATGTCGTCGCGACTGACGCCGGCGATGTCGCCGGCCAGGTTCGTGATCAGACGGCTCTTCTCGTCCTCGCTCATCAGGCGGTACAGATTACCGGCCTGCACGAAGTCGTTGTCCTCCGCGTGGCTCGGAGTCTCCCATTCACCGGTCTGGCCGTTGACCTGAACCGGGCCCCACAGGCTGCTGTTCGTTTCGTCCGGTCCGCCGAAGGAGTTGGGTTCGTAGTTCTTCTGCCCTCCGTGGCGGCCGTCGTAGGCGTAGCCGTCCCGGTTGCCGTTGCGCGCCTCGGTGGCGTGCGGGCGGTTGACCGGCAGGTGATCGGCATTAACGCCCACGCGGTAACGGTGAGCGTCACCGTAGGCGAACAGACGGCCCTGCAACATCTTGTCGGGGCTGGGCCCGATTCCCGGAACCATGTGTGCGGGGGAGAAGATCGACTGCTCCACCTCGGCGAAGATGTTCTCCGGGTTGCGGTTCAGCTCCAGCTTCCCGATCTCGATCGGCGGGTAGTCCTCGTGCGGCCACACCTTGGTGAGGTCGAACGGGTTGAAGCGGTACTTGGCGGCGTCGGCGGCGGGCATGATCTGCACCTGCACCGTCCAGCTCGGGTACTCGCCGCGCTCGATGGCCTCACGCAGGTCCTGCTGGTGGCTGTCGGGGTTCTCCCCGGCCAACTTGTCGGCCTCGTCCTGAGTGAGGTTCTTAATGCCCTGATCGGTCTTGAAGTGGTACTTGACCCAGAACTGCTCACCGGCGTCGTTGACCCACTGGAAGGTGTGGGAGCCGTAACCGTTCATGTGGCGGTAGGAAGCCGGGATACCACGGTCACCGAACAACCAGGTCACCTGGTGAACGGACTCGGGAGAGAGGCTCCAGAAGTCCCATACGTTGTCGGCTTCCTGGCTACCGGTGTAGGGATCACGCTTCTGTGTGTGAATGAAGTCGGGGAACTTGATCGCGTCGCGAATGAAGAACACCGGAGTGTTGTTCCCGACCAGGTCGTAGTTGCCCTCTTCGGTGTAGAACTTCAGCGCGAAACCACGGGGGTCACGAACCGCGTCGGCGGCACCGAGGTTGCCGGCGACGGTCGAGAAACGCAGGAAGGTCTCGGTCTTCTTGCCCACCTCGGACAGGAACTTCGCCTTGGTGTACTTGGAGACGTCGGCGGTGACGGTGAAGGTTCCGTACGCTCCGGCGCCACGGGCGTGGACGACGCGCTCGGGAATGCGCTCGCGGTTGAAGTGCGCGAGCTTCTCCAGCAATACCTGGTCTTGGATGAGCAGGGGACCGCCGACACCGGCGGCTTCGCTCTGGTTGTTGTTCGATACCGGTGCCCCGGACTCTGTGGTGAGAGGTCCGGCGGTGTTGTCAAAGTTGTCAGCCATGAATTTCCGCTTCTTTCGTCGTCGCTATAGCCATGGAGGTTCAACGTGGGCGCACATTGCCACTCAAATAGTACTCACGTATCAATGCGACGGCCACTTCCTGTAGTCAGATCATGACTATGTGGCTGTCGCCGGTCGGCGATGCCATCCCTTTCATCACGTCTGCCGAAGTCAGGCACTGCGGTAAAGCCGTTGTGCGCGCCGCTTCAAACGGAGCGTTGCACTTTCGGCGGTCCGGATGGCCTAGCCGTCGCGTTTTCCCATGGCGGCCCGATTCATTACCATGGAATCAACCTCACATCGCGAACCTCATCGTGGCTCGGTCATGGGGTCGATTCCGGATCGTGAACCGAGTGGCTCATGTACTTGGATAATATCCTACCTTAGACGAATTCTAAACTGCAAGGTACCGTGTAGTGACGTAGTACGAATGTGCGTTGGGGTTCATTTACTGTTAGGATGTATATATTCCTCCAGGTAATGGACAATCAGTGCTCGAACGCCATGAGAATGAAAGATCGACGATGAGTAGTCTGGTAGAACGCCTGCGTGGCCGTAAGTGGCGCATGACGCCGCAGCGGCGCGTCATCGCGGAAACCCTCGACTGTGGAGAGCACGTCCATTACACGGCCGAGGACATTCTGAACCGCGCCAGTGTGCACATGCCTGAAATCTCCCGGGCCACCGTCTACAACACCCTCAACGACCTGGTGTCGTTGGGTGAGGTCTTGGAAGTCTCGGTTGACGGTCGCTCCAAGCGCTACGATCCGAACATTCATCACGATCACGAGCACCTCGTCTGTGACGCCTGCGGTGCGGTACGTGACGTCCACATAGACGGGGACGCGTTGTCGCTCTTGAGTCCTCAGGAAAGCCACGGCTTCCTGGTCACCGAAGCGAAGGTGACCTATCGCGGAATCTGCCCCGATTGCCAGGGCCGTTCCTAGCGGCCGAATTACGAAAACCGCGTTCACACTCCCGCTTCACCGATTAGCCTAAGTTCGCGACGGCTTATTGCGGACCAGGGTCGATTGTGGAGGGGGTTCTTGTGGAATCGTGGCTGGACACCATTAACAGCACCAATGACGATTTTTGGCTCTGGCTGCTCATTCCCGTTTTGGCCCTGGTATCGCTCATCTACATCGTACGCACTCGGGTCGTGCAGATTCGCCTGCTCCCGGCCATGTTCCGCACGATCGGCGAAGCACCGGCGACCGCCCCGGACGGTAAAAAGGCCACGTCCGCCTTCCAAGCCTTCGCCATCTCCTCAGCCGCTCGAATCGGCACCGGAAACGTCGTGGGCGTGTCCATAGCCATTGCGACGGGAGGCCCGGGCGCAATCCTGTGGATGTGGATCATGGGCGTCGTCGTCTCGGCGGCGGCCTTCGCCGAATCCACTCTCGCGCAGCTGTACAAGGTGCGCACCGATATCGGTTATCGCGGTGGCCCGGCCTATTACATGCTGCACGGACTGGGGCGCAAGTGGATGGGTGCGCTCTTCGCCGTGGTTTTGATATTGACCTATCCGCTCACGTTTAATACGGTACAGGCCAATACGGCGACCAATGCGCTGACGGACGCCTTCGCGGCGGCCGATCTCGACGTCGGTTCGGACGTCAACATTCTCATCGGGCTCGGCTTGGCCGCGCTGGTGGGATTGATCATCTTCGGTGGTCTACGGCGTATCGCGCACACCACGCAGTTGCTGATTCCGTTCATGGCACTGCTGTATCTGATCATCGGCACCGCGGTGGTGATCGTCAATCTGGACGCCGTCCCAGGGGTATTCCAGAATATTTTCGAGTCCGCCTTCGGGATACGGGCGATCGGCGGTGCGACGCTCGGGACGGTGTTCGTCATCGGAATCCAACGTGGAATGTTCTCCAATGAAGCCGGAATGGGTTCGGCTCCCAACGCGGGGGCGACCGCCTCGGTGTCTCACCCGGTCAAACAGGGCCTGACGCAGGCGTTCGGCGTCTACTTCGACACTCTTTTCGTCTGCACGATCTCGGCACTGATCGTGCTGACGGCCAATCCACAATACGGGGAGAACGTGGGCGCGCAGCTCATCACCGACGGAGTCACCTCCTCGTTGGGAGCCTGGGCGATCTATCCGCTGACTTTGATCCTCTTGCTGTTCACTTTCACGTCCAGTTTGGGGAATTATTACTACGGTGAGTCGAATACCGAGTTCCTGTCCCAGTCGCCGGTGGCTTTGAACCTGGTTCGATCCTTGGTCGTCTTCGCCGTCTTTTTCGGTTCGGTGGCCAGTCTGGATCTGGTGTGGAGTCTGGCCAACATTTCCATGGGAATCATGGCTCTGATCAATCTCATCGCGGTGGGTGCTCTGACCGGCGTGACGATTACCTTGCTGCGCGATTACGACCACAAGCGACGGCAGGGGATCGATCCGGTCTTCCGAAAAGACGACTACCCGGCGATGAGTGGCGTGCAAGTGTGGGACGACAACATGACCCAGGAACAGCCGCGTCGTTCCGACTCCACAGAGTAGGGTGACCCGATATGAAAAAAATTCCGGAATTGAGGGATCTGCCGATCTGGCGGGATCAACCTCCGTTCATCTGTTCGGACCGGCCTTTGGCTCGCTACATTGGTCTACCGGCCCGGAAATTCCTTCGCATTGAATCCGCCGGTGGGGTCGTTCTTCTCATTGCCACCGCCATTGCCTTGATTTGGGCCAACAGCCCTTGGGGTGGAACCTACACCGAGTTGTGGGAGACCGATCTCGGTTTCACGCTCGGCGGTTTCACCTTGGAAGAGACGCTGGCCCACTGGGTGAACGACGGACTGATGGCGTTGTTCTTCTTTGTCGTCGGGATGGAGATTAAATCCGAGATCGTCTCGGGAGAACTGCGGAGCCCGGCCAAGGCCATCACTCCGATCGCCGGTGCGGCGGGCGGTATGATCGTCCCGGCCGCCGTGTACGCGGCCTTCAACGCCTCCAACCCGGAGACCGCCCACGGTTGGGGAATCCCCATGGCCACCGACATCGCCTTCGCTTTGGGAGTCATCGCCTTCTTCGCCACCAAGATCCCGGCCCCGGCTCGGGTGTTCCTTTTGACCCTGGCGATCGTGGACGATTTGGGGGCCATCACGGTCATCGCGGTCTTTTACACCGAAAACGTGAGTCTCCCGTGGTTGACCGCCGCCGGAGTCGTGGTGGTGCTCCTGATCATCATGCGGATGATGCGGGTCTGGGCCATGCCGATCTACCTGATCCTGGGGCTCACTCTGTGGCTGTGCATGCTGGAATCAGGTGTCCACGCGACCATAGCGGGCGTGATCATGGGGCTGTTCATCAGCGCTAAACCACTTCTCGACCGTCATGTCGCCCGCGATTACGCTCAGCAGATCGCGGCCAAAGGGCCTGGCGACGGGCGGACCCGCCGCCTCATCATTCTGGCGCGCGAATCCGATCCACCGGCCGAACGGATTCAAGCCCGGCTGCACCCCTTCTCCTCGTTTGTGGTGCTGCCGCTGTTCGCTTTGGCGAATGCCGGTATTCCGCTGTCCGGAGACATCGTCAGCCACGCGGTCACCTCGCCGGTGACCTTGGGTATTCTTTTCGGTCTCGTGGTCGGTAAAACCGTCGGAGTCTTCGGTTTCAGCTGGTTGGCGATCACCTTGAAACTGGGCTCCAAACCGGACAACACCAGTTGGTCGATGATGCTCGGTCTCAGCATCGTGGCCGGTATCGGGTTCACCGTCGCGTTGTTCATCACCGAGCTGGCCTTCAGAGGCGGGGATTCGGAGCTCTTCACCGACGAAGCCAAGATCGGGGTGTTGGTCGGATCGATCGTGGCCGCGCTGCTCGGGGCTCTGGTACTGCACTTGAGCACACGGAACGCTCCGGTCACCGCTGCGGCGAACGAGGACAAGGAAAGCGGACCCGAGGTTCGCCACGTACGCGACATCATCGAGACCGCCCAGGCCGCCGAACGAACCGAAAGGACGGAGGCCGAGCGCGGACGATCGGTTTGGGACGAGAATGCGTTAGGCTAGGTCGGGTAGACAGCGACGTGGGCGGGCGAGACCCGCCCACGTCGCCGATGTTCATTCGGTTCATTTTTCCGAACACCCATACATGAAAGGGCGACGCAATTGGTCCCGCAGAATCTTATGGCGCAGCCCCCGGCGACCGAACTTCCCGACGACAGTGACGCCCGGGCACACCTCGACAATTCCAGTGCCGAAGACACGGCCCGCAACTATCCCTGGTTCTGTGCCGCCTGGGCGCGACTGGCGAAGGACGCCTTGGCCGAAGGGCGCGACGTGGAAGCCTACGCCTACGCCAGAACCGGCTACCACCGCGGCCTTGACCAGCTACGTGGTTCCGGATGGAAGGGCAACGGTCCAGTCTTGTGGTCCCACAAGCCCAACCGAGGCTTCCTCAAATCACTCCACCAGCTGTCTCGGGCCGCCGACGCCGTCGGCGAATCCGACGAGGCCGCCCGTTGCGCCCAGTTTCTCCGCGACTGCGACCCCGCAGCCGCCGACTTCGTGACCAGCTAGGACACGTAACCGGAACAAGAAAACGGCCGGCTGGGCTCAGGCTCAGCCGGCCGTTTTCGTCAGTCACACAATAACGGTCGTTGATTACAACCCCATGGAACGGGCGATCAGCATGCGCTGCACCTCATTGGTGCCCTCCCCGATCTCCAAGATCTTGCAGTCGCGCCAATGACGCGCCACCAGAGTCTCGTTCATGAAGCCGTAGCCACCGAAGATCTGAGTCGCGTCACGCGCATTGTCCACCGCGACGGTCGAAGCGTGCAGCTTCGCCATGGCCGCCTCTCCGGCGAACTCCGGCGAATCCATGTCGACGCCCGCCACATCGCGATACAGCAACCGAGCGGTCCGCGCGCGCATCTGCATATCGGCCAACATGAAGGAAATGGACTGATTGGCCCCGATCGGCTTCCCGAACGCCTCGCGGTCCTTGGCCTGCTGCAGCGCCTCGTCCACACATCCCTGCGCGATCCCCGCTGAAATGGCCGCGATCGCCAAACGGCCGCGCGCCAGAAGACCCAAGAACTGCGCGAAACCGCGCCCGCGCTCACCAATCAGGTTTTCCTTGGGTACGCGGCAATCGTCCAAGAACACCGGGCGGGTGTCCGACGTGTGCCAGCCGATCTTCGAATAAGCCGGACCCACCGTGAAGCCGGGGGTTCCCTTCGGAACGGCAATGGTCGACACCTCGTCGGGACCGGTCGTGGCCGTCACGATGATCAGATCGGTCATATCCGTACCGGCACTGGTGATGAAACACTTCGCGCCGTTGATGACCCACTCGTCGCCGTCCAACACCGCCTTGGTGTCGGTCTTACCGGCGTCGGTACCCCCACTGGGCTCGGTCAGCCCAAAGGCGCACAGGCCCTCACCCGATGCCAGACGAGGAAGCCAGCGCTTCTTCTGCTCCTCGGTGCCGAATAGCGCCAAACCCTCCGACCCCAGAGTCACCGACGCTTCCAGCGTCACCGCCACCCCGGAATCGACCTTCGCGATCTCCTCCAACGCCAGACAGAAGGTCAACATGTCCATGCCCGCGCCGCCGTACTCCTCCGGCAAGGTCACCCCGGGAACGCCGAGATCACCGAGCTTGCGGATCAGCTCGGCGGGAAATTCAGCACGCTCATAATAATCGCCGATAACCGGACGAATCTCGGAATCGACGAAATCCCGAACAGCGAACTGAAACTCCTTTTGTTCTTCGGTCAATGACATCGTTGTCTCCTTTAAACAGGCGTAATGGGGTGCCTACGGTTTCCAAAGCGACGTTCCTTGTGAGAAAGCCGCCGATAACGGTCGATCAGGTTCCGGCGCAGATCCTCGGCCTCGACAATGTCGTCGATGACCATCTCACCGGCCAGACGGCGCAGGTCGATATCGGTTTCATACTCGGACCTGCGATCGGCGATGAACTTCTCCCGCTCCTCGGGATCTTCAATCGCGGAAATCTTATTGGCGTAGACGGCGTTGACCGCCGCCTCCGCGCCCATGACGGCAATCTTCCCGGTCGGTAGCGCGATCGTGGCGTCGGTGCCGAAAGCCGGGCCCGACATGGCGTACAATCCCGCTCCGTACGACTTACGCACCACCACACAGATCTTCGGGACGGTGGCCTCGGCGATCGCGGCGATCATCTTCGCGCCGTGGCGGATAATGCCCGCCTTCTCCACTGCGGTACCGACCATGAACCCCGGAACGTCCGACAGGAACAACAACGGAACATTGAACGCGTCGCACGTATTGATGAAGCGAGCCGCCTTATCGGCCGAATCGGCGAACAGAACCCCACCACGAACCGCGGAATTAGACCCGACGATCCCGACCGGACGTCCGTCCAGACGAGCGAACATCGTAATGAGCTCCCCGGCCCACAACTTCTGAACCTCCAAGGTGGAATCCCGGTCGACCAGGCCGTCAATAAAGTCATGCATATCGAACGGAGTGGACTCGCCCGCCGGGACCGTGGACGCCAAATCCACCTCCTGCGGAGGACGGGCCGCCCGCATGGGAGCCTGCTCCTTCCAGTTGGACGGCAAATACGCCAACCAACGCCGCACCGAAGCGATCGCCTCGTCCTCATTGCGGCACAAGAAATGGCCCACACCCGAATCCTGACAATGCACCCGAGCGCCACCCATCTCATCCAAGGTGGTGCTCTCGCCGGTCACCATCTCCACCATGCGCGGCGAACCCAGATACATGGACGCGTTGCCGTCCACCATCGCGACAATGTCGCAGAACGCCGGGATATAAGCCCCACCGGCAGCGGACGGGCCGAACAGCGCACACGCCTGCGGAACCAGACCGGACGCCCGCACTTGCTCGTGGAAGATCCGGCCCGCGCCCCGGCGACCGGGAAAGAGCTGAACTTGGTCGGTAATACGAGCGCCGGCCGAATCAACCAGGTAAATAATCGGGCACAACTCCGTCTGAGCGGCCTCGATCGTGCGAATAATCTTCTCAACGGTCCGTGCGCCCCACGAACCGGCCTTAATGGTCGAATCATTGGCCACAACCCGGACACGACGCCCCTGGACGGTAGCCGAACCGACCACCACGCCGTCGGCGGGCAGCTTCGGATCGGGATTGGCCCAAATGGCGTCTTCTACAAAGGAATCGGTATCGGTGAGAAGTCGGATGCGCTCGCGGGCATGATACTTGCCTTTGGCGGCGGCCGCTTGGTGATACTTCTCCGCTCCGCCTGCGGCGATCTCTTTCCGCATCGATGTGTAGTCCACGTTGACCTCACTTGACCTATCCGTCTCGACCTGGCTCTATGTAGTGGCTCTGTAGAGATGATTGCCGTACCTTAACGATCGTTAAGGTCATGGTGTCAATTGTGACGGATGCTTCAAATATTGTCAACGCGGGGGTAACTAATCCATGGATTAGCAGGTAAATGAGGCGTTTGGGCTTCTTTTGGCGGGTTTATGGTGGTTTGCGTCACTGAAAAAGTGCGGAGGGCGACGTGATGTGCCCTCCGCGCCCGGGTCTCTAGCGGTAGTTGGTGAACTGGAGCGCGACGTCCAGGTCGGATTCCTTGAGCAAGGCGATGACGTCCTGCAGGTGGTCGCGTTTCTTGCCGGTGACGCGGAGCTTTTCGCCCTGGATTTGCGGCTTGACTCCCTTGGGGGCCTCTTCGCGGATGATCTTGGCGATCTTCTTGGCCTGGTCCTGCGGGATGCCCTGCTGAAAGGCAATGTCGATCTTGGTGACCTTACCCGATTGACGCGGGTCCTCCGCCTTCATGGTCTTGAGTGAGACGCCGCGTTTGACCAGCTTGTCTTTGACGACGTCCAAGGCGGCCTTGGCGCGGTCTTCGGTCTCAGCGCTGACGATCACGGCCTCGTCGGATTTCCGGTCGATCTCGGCACCCGTTCCACGGAAGTCAAATCGCGTGGCGAGCTCGCGCTGGGCTTGGTTGAGTGCGTTGTCCAGCTCATTCGAGTCGATTTCGGAGACGATGTCAAACGAGGAGTCAGCCATGGCTGCACGACCTTCCTATTAGTAAATTCAATACGACACCATGTTGTCATCCGTTCATTAAAGGAGGGAGACGCAGCCCCGGTCGACGTTAGGCAGGTCTGCCCGGGTCATCCTCCTTGGAGTCGCACAGTAGGGGACGTTCATTGTGAATGTGGTAGTCGCACAGCGTAAGACTGAAACAGTACCCTAAATATAGGAGAGTCTCCGTCTGGAAGAAGCCTTCTCGCAAGAAAAGACCTCACACATCATCGATTATGAGGTCCCGGTTTTTAGTTTTGCCGAAGAAGCTGAGGCGGTACTCCTTCGAATCCAGGACCTCCTCGCCGATGGAGAACTCACCAATTAGCTCTTGTTGAACATAGGCGGAAAATGAAGTGAGCGTTGTCGGTTTTACTTTCTGGATCTATTTCGGAGATGAACTCATTCTGGACGATCGGACGGGTTTGGCTAGGATATGTGTATATCGGGATGTCGTATGATCGCCATAGAGATTGGCCCCCAGGGTAATTGGCCACCCGGTTAGTTGATGCAAGACGTATCCCCTCCTATGACTAAGGAAAGCATCGGTCATGACGAAAAGCCGCGTTATTCTCAGTATGCTGTCACTGGCTTTGGTGGGAACGACAGGAGCTGCTTGGTATTTTGCTTCCCAGGCTCGAACCAGCGACCAGATCGCACAGGAATCGTCGGCGCCACGTGACAGTACCGTCGGTGTGCGGGTTGAGGAGGGTGAACTTGTCGACGTTGAGAGCTTGACCGGTCAATTGGAGCGCACCGAGGGGCGTGATGTGCTGGGGCCGGAATCGGTTGCGGGAACGTCGAAGGCGATTGTGACCGACATTCCGGTGGAGTCAGGTGATCAGGTCGATAATGGTGCGCTTCTTCTGGAAGTGTCGGGTCGTCCGGTGTTTGCTTTGGCTGGGGAGGTGGATGTCTATCGCGACTTTGTAGAAGGCGAGACATCCGGCGATGATGTGCGGCAATTGCAGACGGCGTTGTCTTGGATCTATGGAACTCCGGTTACAGGGAATTTCGATGCCCGCACGGCTGCTGATGTGCGGAAGTTTTATCAGTCCTCGGGTTATTCGGTTATGGAAGAATCCCAAGGGGATTCGGGATCACCTGAAGACGATCCCGGTGAGGTGGACGGCGATTCGGATGCTCATTCTACCCGTGTCACCATTCCAGCGTCGGAAATCGTGTTCCTGTCGTCAATGCCGATGTCGGTCTCGGAGGTTCATGCGGAGGTGAACGATCCGTCGGGTCAAAATCCGGCATTGAGTCTGGCGTCGGGCGAATGGCAGGCGGCGTTTGAGTTGACTCCGGAAGTCGCCAACGAGATTCGCGGACAAGGAAGCGACTGGACCTACGAACTGTCCGGTGGGGCCATCAAGGGCCAAGAGATTGAGGACTACACCCTGGAGGAACGCACGGTTCAAGGTGACAACGATATGGGCGAACCACGTGAACAGACAAAGGAATTCTTGATCGCTCCTATTGACTCCGATGACCTTGCTGAAGGCGCGGCACCTGGTTCACCACAGACGCTGGAAATAGTCAAGGCTCGCAGCGATGAAAATGCCTTGATCGTTCCCGTATCAGCATTGTGGACCACTGGTGACAAGAGTATGGTCACCGTCCTGGATGAGAACAATGAGGAGATTCGTCAAGTTCAGGTGGAAACCTCGTTGCGCAGCGGCGGACGAACGGTCATCGTGGTCGTCGACGGTACCCTTGAGGCTGGTGAGCGTGTAGCAGTCGCGCGCCGGGATGGGTCTCATGCATAAGCGGCGACATGAAGTCAAGCGTCGTTTTGGTGCGACTTTCCTGGGGATCGTTTCCGAAGCGGTGCAGTCGCTTCGTGGTCGTACGATCCGCACCTGGTTGACCGCTACCGGTATTGCCCTGGGGATTGCCGCTACTGTAGCGACGGTGGGACTATCGTCGACGGCGGCCAATGCGATCTCGGAGCGGTTTGACGAGACCGAGGCGACGACCTTGACGGCGTCCTTCACTGACGAAATGCTCGACAACGGATATGTTCCCGAAATTGCGTCTACCGAGCGGGTGCGGGACATTCACGGCGTTGAGCGGGCGGGCATGTACTGCGAATCGACCGATGAACGTTCGGCCTCCCGCTCGTCCGACGGTGGTTATTCCAGGAGATATAAGGTCTTTGGAGCCGAGCCGCAAACCCTCGACGCATATGGATTCTCGCTACTGCAGGGGACCACGTTCGACCAAGGGCACGTGGATCGCTCCGACAACGTTGCTCTCGTAGACAAGGTAGTGGCCAATGACCTCGGATTTTCGAGCCTCGAAGGTGGACCGATGGTCTACATCGACGGTGTGGAGCACGCCGTCATCGGAATATACGACGCGCCCGAAGGGGAAGCGAAATTCACCGGGGCGATAGTGGTGCCGCCGAGCGGGTGTATGAGTGCGGACAGTGATTTTTCGGCCCCCACGGTTTATGTTCGTACTGAACTCGGTGCGACCGATAAAGTCCTCGAGACCACACCGCTCGCCGTCTTGCCGGAAGCTCCCGAGAAACTGAAAATGTCCAAGCCAATGGACCTGGCAAACCTCCGGAAGGGAGTCGAGGTCGAGATGCAGGGCCTGTTGCTCGGGATGGCGGCGGTGTCCCTGGTGATCGGTGCGGTATCAGTGTCGAACACGTCGCTGGTGTCGGTGATGGAACGGCGGAGTGAGATCGGTCTGCGTCGAGCGGTGGGTGCGGCACGTCGGTCGGTAGCGGTCCAATTCGTGTGGGAGTCGATGATTGTGGGCTTGCTAGGCGGCCTGGTGGGTACCGTTCTGGGAGTCAATACCGTGGCTATCGTGGCGTTGGTGCGAGATTGGCAGATTGTGTTCGATGCGATGTTGTTCCTGGCAGGGCCGCTATTGGGTGCGGTCGTGGGAATTGTCGCGGGTGTATACCCTGCTTGGAGGGCGTCCCGTGTGGCACCAGCCGTCACACTGCGCGCGTAGGCGCCCTGTAAAATGCGACGAATACCCTCAAAGCAATCTAATCCACACATGATGTGGCTACCTCAAGCCGATCATGTAGTTGGCGGGATCCGCTCGAAATGCCGATTCGAGACGCGTGGTCAGTACGCCGGATCCAAAGTTTGCAGTGCAAACCTCGGACTGAATCAGGCATGTGATCCAAATCCAATTCCTTCTGCCCCTCTGTGCAACAAGCACGTGGAGACACGTTATAGTAGGGACAGCTCATTGAGCTTCGGCTGGTTACCCTAGCGGCCAAAGGGAGCGGTCTGTAAAACCGCCGGCTTACGCCTACGTTGGTTCGAATCCAACACCAGCCACCGAGTTTGAAAGGCGGTTGAATCGGGAAATTTCTCAGTTCAACCGCCTTTTTCTGTGCGATCTTCTCTCGCCCGTCAGTCAGGTGTGGCTCGCTGATCGAACGGCCGTAGACACGCGGAGTGGACGATCTCCTGTGTGGGTTTCGTGCCGGTCCCGTTGACTCCGTAGTGGGTCTCCGCGTCCTTCCCCAAGGGCTCAGGCCGCCTTGGGGTTCGGTCCATACCTGTTCGTGCCGGCCTCACTATCGAACAGCCAGAACACGATCAGAATGATCGTGCCGACGATCGGGATGAATCCGATGAACCACCACCACCCGGTCCTGCCGGTGTCGTGGAGGCGGCGAACCTGCACGGCGATGCTGGGGATGATGATCAGAACACCGTAGATCCAGGTGATGACACTCCAGAACCAGCCGTCAGTCTGTTGCGCCAACGTTGACAGGATGAGTCCGATGATCGCGTTGATCAGGATGAACCACCAAAGTTCCCGGCGCCGTGACCTCCCGCTGAATACCGCGTACTTCTTCCATGCTGTGAGATACCAGTTCATCGTCCACTCCTTCGAGATGAAGCGGGGCGGTTTCTCCCCTGTACGATGCATATCACCTGGGAGGCACGCAAGTATTCGTTATGAAGTATTTAAGACGCTGCGATAACGGTGATTCCAACTTGTAGTTCCGTCGTTGACATTTCTGTTGGTGTATCAGTCCAGGTTGAGTGGGTTCCCGTTCCTTCGGAGAGCGTATTTTACCGCAAACGGGATTTATGCAGGTCGGCCGCAGTCAAATGTGACAGGGTCGAGGTCGTTCGATGCCTTCTTACGAAGATCGGTAGCTAAACGGCAAACCCGTCGAAACCTCTCCACCGGCATGAGCGCTGGGGACCTGGAAACCCGTGAGTACAGGCGCTCGTCCGCAATCCTGTTATTCGGTTGTCCTGCGGCCGATTCAACTTTGCGTGTGGATCGCACGAGCCGGATACGGCTCGTGCGTGCCGTCATGGTCGACGCGATAGAGACCGTACTCGTCCCCTCGGTTTCGCACCTCGCTCAGTTCTTCATTCGTGAATCGGGCGAGCGCGCCGTCGTCCAGCGCCCACCCGGGCGGCAGTTCGCCTTCACGGATCGCGGTCTCGTAGTTTTCCTGGCGTCCGTTTTCGGTGTTGAAGTGCGGACAGAAGCTTCCCTTGAGGAATCCGAGTCCGTCGGGAAGAGAGCGTAGTGACCCGAAGGAGTCGGTGGAGCAGCCTTCGAACCACGTGTTCGCTCCTGCGCTGATGCCGCACAGCACGGTTCCACGTTCGTAGGCTTCGCGGACATAGCGATCGACGTTATGCAGGCGCCAAATGGCGAGGAGGTTGGCGGTGTTGCCGCCCCCGAGGTACAGGATGTCCTGGTCCAGGATGGTGCTGCGTAGGTCGTCGCTGCGGTCGAACAGGGACAGGTGGCTGGGGGTGCATTCGAAGCGTTCCATGGCGGTGTAGAAGCGTTCGATATAGCTCAGTGCGTCGCCGCTGGCGGTGCCCACGAAGCACACTTTCGGATTCTTGCTATCGGAATGGTGAAAGACGTACTGGTCGAACAGGTCATCGTCGTCGATGCTGAATCCGCCGCCGAGGGTGATGATGGTGCGGGTCGGGGTGCTCATGTGACTGTCTTTCCGGGGTCGAGGTCGGGGACGACGTGAGAATACCAGGGGACATTGGTTTCAGCGAATCGATTTCGTTTTAGCGTGCGGGCATGGTGCGTACTGCGCCTTGCGATGTGTTGTAGACCTTGAGAACGGTCTCGATGGCCGCGTTTCGTTATTGACGTGGCGGGAACGACTTCAGTAGTTGATCCAGAACCGCCGTCAAGCTGTCGACATTGTCGGAGTCGAACCATTCGGTGCGGAGACGTTCGTTGATTCCTTGCGGAGTTTCGTGATCGGCGGCAAGTTCCGTCAGGGAGCGGGATTCGTCTCCGAGAGCTCGTCCGATCCCTTGGAACAGTCCACGTATGTAGCGATCCGCATCGTTCGGAGATATACCTTGGCTCGTCGCCCAGGCGGCAATCGTGGTGAGAAAGCGATAGTGGGACGACAGGGTGGCGGTCAAGGCGGAGAAGACGTTGAGTTCGCGTTCGCTCGCTACGGCGAGCGCGCCACCGAGCGATGCGAAAAGGGCGTTGACGTTCGGCTCGTTGGGACTTATGACGGTGATGGCGCGGCGCTCGCGTACGGCGGGAAGCGGTATCGCTCGTACGACGGTCGTATCGGTTGCCAGCTCGCGTCTCACGTCGGCGTTGCCGACTCCGGCCATGACGTTGACGAGGACGGTGGGCCCGTTGATGGTCAGTCCGTCGAAGGCGTCTGCTCGGTCATGTGGTCGGACGGCGAGGATGACGGTGTCGGAGTTGTCGACGACGGCTTGGTTGGTGGGGCATTGTGTGACCGTTTCGTATTGGTGCGCGAGAACGTCGGTGGTTTTGCGGCCGCGTGGGGAGAGGAAGATCTGCGGCGGATGTGTCCGGTCCTCGCAGAGGCCGGTGACGATTGCTTTCCCGATCTCGCCTACTCCGATGATTCCGATGGTGGGCATGGTTGTGTTCTCCCTGTCGTTCGGCGCGATGAAATTGGTTTCTGTGGACTGGGGAGTTGTTCGTTCCACTTGCAATGAGGGTGACCGAGTGCGGTGGAACGAACAACCTCCACGACTACAGTGCGCGTGCTGTACGACAACGAGTGTCGGTGCGAGGTCAGTTCATGGGGACGGTTCCGACGTCTTCGTTGTCTCCCAGGACAACGAACTGTCCCATCATTCCCATGTCTTCGTGTCGAAGGATGTGGCAGTGGTACATGTACGGCAGGTCGGGGTCGGTGTAGTCGGTGAATCGCATGGCGAGGCGGTAGGGGAGGTCCGGTTCCAGTGCGATGGTGTCCTTCCAGCCGCGCAGGTGTTCCGGTGGGGCTGCTCCGTCGACGTCGATGACTTGGAACTGTACGTCGTGGACGTGGAAGTTGTGTAGGAACGGGACTCGGTTGCGTACCGTCCATACTTCGGTCGTGTCGACTCGGACGCCGAAGTCGATGCGTTGCATGTCCATGGTCTTGTTGTTGATTTGGTTCATCCCGTGAAGGTCGAATTCGCGGGTGGTGGTGGGATTGTCGGCGTTGAGGTCGGGCATGTCCACGAGTGTGGCGGGCAGTTCCGGGGAGTCGTCCAGTGAGTCGGCGGCTTTGAAGCGCAGTATGTCGAAGCGATCGTCCATTCCGTTGAAGCGTTGGAAGGGGAACCCGTATCCGAGTTCTGCTGGGAAGGATCGTAGGTCGACGGTTTCGTCTTCTTTGAAGTCCACGATGATTTCGGCTCTTTCGCCGGGGGAGAGCGCGATTCGCTCGGTCGGAAGTGGTTTTGAACGCAGGCCTCCGTCGGTGGCGATGAGTTGGAACGAGCGATCGTCGCTGAATCCGAAGTTGTAGACGCGTGAGTTCGAGGCGTTCAACAGGCGCAGTCGGGCTTTTTTGGTGGTGACGGAGAAGTACGGCCCGTAGGTGCCGTTGACGAGGATTTCGTCGCCCATGATTCCGGAGGTGTTCATGAACGAACTGTCTTCCTCGAATTGGTTGTCCGAGGAGAAGGTCCGGTCTTGCACGATCAACGGGACGTCGTCGATTCCGTAACGGTGCGGCAGTGGCAGCGCGTCGCTGATGTCGTCGTCGATCAGTAGCATCCCGGCCAGGCCTCGGTAGACATGGCGAGCGGTGCGTCCGTGCGGGTGCGGGTGGTACCAGAGGGTCGCGGCGTTCTGATCGGCCGTCCACTCCGCTTCCCACGTGTCGCCTGGGGCGATGCTCTGATGGGGTCCGCCGTCGACGGCGGCTGGTAGGTGGGCGCCGTGCCAGTGGACGGTGGTGTCTTCGTCCAGGTGATTGCGAACGCTGAAGGAGGCGTCTTCGCCGCGCCGGAGACGTACCGTCGGTCCGAGGTAGGAACCGTTGACGCCCCAGGTATCCGTTTTACCTCCCGGTTTGAATGCGGTGGTGCCGGTCTGAATGTCCAGTTCGAAATGCCGGACACCGTTTTTGACCGTGGATTCGGCCAGGGGCGGAACGGTCAGTTCGTTGTCGAAGTCGACGTCGTCGAAGGTGTCGGTGCGATACGTGGAGTAGAGGATCCCGAATCCTCCGGCCGGTACGGCGATGGCGGTTCCGAGTCCGGCGGCGCTCCAGGTGAGGACTTTCCGTCTGTTCATGCTTCAACGATTGCCGTTTTCACGTAGCACGACATCGGCGCGGTGACGGTATTTCACCTACGCCAGGGGGCGTAGTTCTGCCGTCGGGATACTCCAGCCGTCGGCAGGGGCGTGGTACGAACGGCTCATCCGATCGAAGGTAATAGGACTTTCTCGGCGTGTCGTGTGGCGTGTTCGGCTTTTTCGCGCCTTCCGGGTGCGAGGATAGGGCAGAAACACCGGTTTTCAGGTGTTTGACCTCGCACAACGCAGTTGTTGGGCGATGAGGTACCGGTAGGGATCGATGGCGGTCGTTCCGGTGTTCGTCGCCTGAAAGATGAACGGTGTACCCCTATTCATCGGTCCCCCAATTCGGGATGGGAGATTCCAATGCCGCAGAGCGATGCCCCTGCCCGCAGTGATGCACAGGGCGAGGAGACCGGTCACCCTCGTCGCTGGTGGATTCTTGCGATCCTCGTCGTTTCGCTTTTGGTTGTCGTCATTGACAATACGATTCTGAACGTAGCGCTGAAGACGCTCGCCGATCCGCATGACGGATTGGGAGCGAGCCAAAGTGAACTGGCCTGGATGGTCAACTCGTATACTTTGGTGTTCGCCGGATTGCTGTTCGCCTTTGGCGTGGTGGGTGATCGCCTGGGCCGTAAGGTCATGATCATGGCCGGCCTTGTGGTGTTCGGTGTGGCGTCTCTGCTGTCGGCCTATGCCGACAGCCCGCTCCAGCTCATCCTGTTTCGCTCGATCATGGGTATGGGGGCGGCGATGATGATGCCCTCGACTCTGTCGATGCTGCGGGCGGTGTTTCCGGCCAAGGAGTTTCCCAAGGCGCTCGCTGTTTGGACGGCCGCGGTGGGGGCGTCGGGTGCATTGGGTCCGCTGGTCGGAGGCGCTTTGCTGGAACGTTTCTGGTGGGGCTCGGTGTTCCTGGTCAATGTGCCCATTGTCGTGTTCGGGTTGCTGTTCATCGGTATTCTGGCTCCGGAATCGCGTGGTAGGCAGGGGAAACCCGACGTCGTCGGCATGCTGTTGTCGGTGGCGGGACTGGTGACGCTCACCTACGGCATTATCGAAGCGGGAGAAAGCGGCACCTGGAACAATGTCGAAGCCTGGGGCACCATGGCCGTCGGGGGTCTCATTCTGGTGTGGTTCATCTGGTGGGAGGCCATCACGCCACACGCCTCCCTGGACGTGTCACTGTTTAAGAAGCAATTGTTTTCGGTCTCCGCGTTCACCATGACCCTGGTGTTCTTCATATCCATGGGTCTGATGTTTTTCATGTCGTTCTATCTGCAGATCGTGCGTGGATACAGCCCCATGCAGGCGGGGTTGCTTTTCCTCCCGACGGCGATTTCCATGCTGCTTTTCGCACCCGGGTCGAACAACCTGGTTCAGAAATTGGGGCCGAAAACGGTCGGTATCGGCGGGATGCTGCTGTTGATCGGATCGGTACTGGTAGTGACGCGACTGGAGGCGGACACCCCGATCGTCATGATCGTGGTCGCGTTCAGCCTGCAGGGGGTGGGGATGGCCTACCTGATGCCTCCGGCCATGACCACCTTGATGAATGCGATGCCGTCCGATCAGGCCGGGGTCGGTTCGGCGTTGAGCAATACCCTGCGGCAAGTCGGAGGGGCTCTGGGCGTGGCAGTGCTGAGTACGGTCATGGCACAGGATTACCGCCGGTCCTTGACCGAGGAGATCCCGGTGATCCGGGGAGAGGCCCGCGAATCGGTGGCGTCCACGTATGCGGCCCTTGACAGTGTGGACGGTATTCCGCCGCCGGTGCGGATGTTCGTGCTGGAAGCGGCCGATAGGTCGTTCATTTCGGCCATGCACGTGACCGCGTACACGGCGTGCGCGATCGCGGTGGTGGGCCTGATCGTGGTGGCTCTGTTCTATCCGAGGCGGGAACGACAAGATGTGCCTCAGCAGCGACGTGCGGAAACCCCGGATTATCGCGCCAAGATGGAGAATCTGGAATGGGGGCCGCCACTGCCTCCGTTGGGGGAATCCGAGCAGGAACACGGAGAATTGCAGACGGCCGGTCAGGCACCCCGTCGGCATCGACAAGGGCAGTGACGAAAAAGCGGTTGGCCGATCGGCCAACCGCTCACGTCGAATACGAGGATCGACTATTAGCTCATCTTGTTGCCAGCGCTGCGCAGCTGCTTGCAAGCTTCGGCAATACGGGCGGCCATGCCCTTTTCGGCGGCCTTACCGTACGAGCGCGGGTCGTAGACCTTCTTGTTTCCGACCTCGTCGTCCACCTTGAGTACACCGTCGTAGTTTTTGAACATGTGGTCGACGATGGGGCGGGTGAAGGCGTACTGGGTGTCGGTGTCGATGTTCATCTTGATGACACCGTAGTCCACCGCGTCGGAGATTTCCTGCTCGGTGGAGCCGGAACCACCGTGGAAGACCAGGTCGAACGGCTTTTCCTTACCGGTTTCGCGCCCGATCTCGTCCTGGATCTCCTTCAGAATTTCCGGACGCAGGCGCACGTTGCCCGGCTTGTAGACGCCGTGTACGTTTCCGAACGTCAGCGCGGTCATGTAACGGCCGTTTTCGCCGGTTCCGAGCGCCTCGACGGTGGCGCGAGCGTCGTCGACCGTGGTGTACAGCTTTTCGTCGATCGCGGCCGATACGCCGTCTTCCTCACCGCCGACGACTCCCACCTCGATTTCGAGGACGATATTGGCGCGGCGGGCACGCTCGAGCAGGTCGGTGGCGATCTCCATGTTCTCTTTGAGCGGCACCGCGGATCCGTCCCACATGTGCGACTGGAACAAGGGGTTCTCCCCGCGAGCCACACGGTCTTCGGAGACCTTCAGCAGGGGACGAACGAATCCGTCCAGGTGCTCCTTCGGGCAGTGGTCGGTGTGCAGCGCGACCTTGACCGGGTAGTTCTTGGCGATCTCCTCGGCGGCGCGGGCGAGGGCGACGGCACCGGTAACTTTGTCCTTAATGGTCTGACCCGACAGGTAGTCGGCACCGCCGGTGGAAACCTGGATGATGCCGTCCGATTCGGCCTCGGCAAAACCGGCCAGCGCGGCGTTCAGAGACTGGGTCGAGGTGACGTTGATGGCCGGGTAGGCGAAGGAATTCTTCTTCGCCCGGTCGAGCATCTCGTTGTATTCCTCGGGTGTCGCGATAGGCATACTGCCTGCTCCTTACGAATGATCAACGGCACGGAGCCGTGTTTATCAGTTTCCTGAGGCGTGCTGACGGTCCCGGCGGAATGGAATCCGGGAGTCCGAGCCGTTCGCTGCCGTGCAGCGAGCCGCTGTCGTCCATTAAAATACCAGCTCGTTGAGCTGGTTGAATCCGGTTCCCTCCGCATGGTGAAGCACGCCTGAACCCCGACCGGGGGTTGTGGGACTCAGACGCCGCTGTCTGGTTTCCCGCACGCACCTACCTTACTACCGACCCTGTTGGCTCTGCGTGAGCAGTCCGCTTTCCGGACGGCCGAGGGGCGAGCATGGCAGCGGTCGATAAGCCTGCCGTATTGAGCGCATCCTGGAGATTTCGGCGCGGGGTGGCCGCGTAGCGTACTAACGTCAATAACATGAGCGCAGCTTTTGAAATTCATCGCGATGAGGACGATTTCCCCACCGACGGTCCGGAGAACAACGAGGACGAAGCGGTGGAGGAGGTGTATGAGGATGAGTTTCCGCTGGAAGGTGGTGAGGCGGTAGAGGTCGGCCTCCCGCTGGAGTCGAACGAGGCCGACGCCATGGAGCAGCGGCAGGAAGTGCCCGAAGACGACGATGCGGCCGACCGCGAAGCGTAAAGGCTCACGATCGGCCGCCGTCCCCCGGTTCTTACTGGGTGGCCTTAAGCTGGTCAAGTACCCAGGCGAGGTGGAAAGCCTCTTCCTTCCAGGCGTCGTAACGGCCGCTACGGCCGCCGTGACCGGCCTCCATTTCCGTCTTCAACAGCACGTGCGAGCTCGGCGAGGTGTGTCGCAGCTGCGCGACCCATTTGGCCGGCTCGTGGAACCCGACGCGCGTATCGTTCAGGCTGGTGACGGCCAGAATATCGGGATACGTGGAGTCGCTGACGTTCTCATAGGGAGAGTAGGACTTCATGTACTCGTAGACTTCGGCGGACTCAATGGGATTGCCCCATTCGTCCCACTCGGGAATGGTCAACGGCATGCTCGGATCCAAAATCGTGGTCAAAGCGTCCACGAACGGCACCTGAGCGAGAATCCCGGTGAACTTGTCGCCGGCCATATTGGCGACGGCACCCATCAGCAGGCCACCCGCCGAACCGCCACGCGCCACGATCCGATTGCCGTCGGCCCACCCGGTCTCGACCAAGTGATCGGCGACGGAGATAAAGTCGGTGAAGGTGTTCTTCTTCTGCAGCAGCTTCCCGTCGTCGTACCAGGAGCGACCCATCTCGCCTCCACCCCGGATGTGGGCGATGGCGAACACCACGCCCCGATCCATAAGGGACAGGCGGGGAATGGAGAAGTACGGGTCCGATGACATCTCGTAGGAGCCGTAGCCCATCAAGAGGACGGGATTGGTGGTGTCCGGTTCCACGTCCTTGTGCGCCACGATCGAAACCGGCACCAGCGTGCCGTCGGCGGCGGTGGCCCATTCGCGGTGCTGCCGGTAGTCGTCCGGATTGAAGTCGCCGAGTACGGGAGTCTGCTTGCGCAGCATCTTGTCGCCACTGCGCACGTTGTAGTCGTAGATGCTCATCGGAGTGACCATCGAGGTGTATCCGAAACGAATGTGGTGGGTGTCGTATTCGGGAGTGTCGCCCAGCCCGACGTCGTAGAGCGGCTCGTCGAACTCGATGAGCTTCAAATCGCCGACCTTGTCCATCAATGCCAGCTGAGAGAGACCGTTCTCGCGCATCGACACGACCGCGAACTCGGCGAAGGCGTCCACACCGAGCAAACGACGGGCGTCGCTGTGAGGAACGAGTTCGTGGTAATCGGTGGTGTCGTCGACCGGCACCCAACCGAGCGTAAAGTTCTTGGCATTGTCGTTGTGCAAGACGAGGAAGCGATCACCCTGGTGGTCGATTTCCACGTCTACGCCGTCGCGACGTCCGTCACCGAAGATGCGGAATTCCCCGGTCGGGTCGTCGGCGGGCAGGTAGCGGATTTCGGAGGTAATGCTGGAGGCCGACATGAGCATCAGGTACTTTTCCGAACGGGTCAAGCCGATGCCGACACGGAAACGCTCGTCGTCCTCCTGATAGATCAAGGTGTCGTCGTTCTCGCCCAAGATGTGACGCCAGACCTGGTGGGGCCGCCAGGCGTGATCGACCTTGGTGTAGAAGTAGGCGGTTCCGTCGGACGACCACGCACCGCCGTAGAAGGTGTCGGGGACGGCGTCGGATAGTTCCTCGCCGGTGCGCAGATCCTTGAAGTGCAGGGTGAAGCGTTCGTCGCCGGAGAAGTTGACCGAATAGGCCAGCAGATTACCGTCCGGAGACACTTCGGCGGCGCCCATGGAGAAGAAGTCGTGGCCCTCCGCCAGGACGTTGCCGTCCAGAATGACTTCCTCGCCCTCGATGGGCTGTCCCGGTTTGATTTCAGGGGGAACCAAACCTTCGGCCTTGAGACGGCACTGCCGGGCGTATTGCTTGCCTTCCTCGGTCCGACCGTAATACCACCAACCGTGGTGGCGCGTCGGCACCGACAGGTCGGTTTCCTGAATACGGCCTTTGATTTCATGGAAAATCTTGTCGCGCAGCGAATCAAGGTGCGCGGTTTCCTGTTCGGTGTAGGCGTTCTCAGCCTTGAGGTAGTCGAGTACCTCGGGGTTCTCTGGATCGCGCAACCAGTAGTAGACGTCGTTGAAGGTGTCGTCGTGGAACGTACGTTCGTGGTCGTACCGTCCAGCGACCGGAGGTTGGATATCTGCCATGCCCCAAGCCTAGATGAGGCGCTCGCCGACGACGGTCGAGGTGGCGTCACCGGTATGCTTAAAGGATAACTTACCCACGGGTAACGATTCCCACAATCGGTATTCACAGCGGTATCCGTGCGGCATAATTTTTCTTACTATGAAAAATTGCGATTACCGCAATGATTGAATGGGAAGATTGCCGATATGAGTGAGCCCAACGACCGGACAGACGAGGGCCAAGCCCCCGACGAGACACGACAAATGCCAACGGCCGCTGACGAATCAGACGACGCCCCCGCCGCTGAAGTACCCGGCACGCCCGACGCTCCCGAATCCGAGGACACCGAAGAACCCGAAGAGCAGGGACCGTATCTCAAGGCCGACAACCTCAAAGCCCACGGCCACCACGGAACGATCATCGAAAAGTTCAGCGTCTCCGGAGACAAAGGACAAATCGTCGCCGTGACCGGCAATGCCGACACCGGACGCACCACCGCACTCCTCTCCCTCAGCGGTCGATTCCAATTCGACACCGGAGTCCTGACCGTCGGAGGCGAGGACAACCAGCGGGCCATCCGTCAACTGTGCGCCATGCCGACCGCAGAACCGGCCATCCATTGCGACGAATACCACACCATTCGTGACATCGCCTTGGAAACCGAAATCGCCACGCAGAAACGAGCCCAGCGCTCCGAGATCGAAAACTGGATCAGCGACCTTGGCGTCTCCACCGGAGCCCGAACCCTGTGGGGACACCTGTCCCAATACGACAAGAAGCTGGTCGGCATCGCGCTCGCCGCAGCGGAGAACACCCCCGTGATCATGCTGGACGACGTGGATGCCGGTCTCGATGTCGCCGAGAGCGACTTGATATTCGGAGCCGTTCGCTCCGTGGCCGACCGCGATCGACTTGTCGTCGTTTCCTGTGTGCGAGGCAACCCGCCCGCCGATACCGTTATCGCACTTCGTTAAGGACCAACCGTTCATGAGTAGTTTCAAACTCGCCTTCCTCGAGCTCCGTCGCTTCAAAGGACACCCCCTACGCTATGCGGCGTTGATCGCCATTATCCTCATGCCCTTGGTTTATGGAGGGCTTTACCTGGCATTTTCCTGGGACCCCTATGGCAAGACAGATCAAGTCCCGGTTGCGGTGGTCAATCAGGACAAAGGGGCGACGGTGGAAAACTCCGCGACGCAAGAGGAAAAGGCCATCAACGCCGGTGATCAACTGACCTCTCAACTCAAAGAGACCGACCTGCTGGGCTGGAACTTCGTAGATGAGGACCAAGCCATGCAGGGGCTCAAAGACGGAGATTACTACGTTGTCATCACTGTTCCAGAAGACTTCTCCGAGCGTCTGGCATCCCTGGCCGGTACGAACCCCGAACGAGCGGAAATCCAGTTCACACTCAATGACGCCAACGGTTATCTGGCCGGGGTGATGGCCCAGACGGTGGAGCTCAACATACAGCAGCAAATCAATACCGCTGTATATATTACCGCCGCCAAATCGTTGTTCTCAGGACTGGAAGAACTTTCATCCGGTCTTCAGGAAGCCGCCGATGGTGCCTCGGAAATCGAAGACGCGCTGGGCGACGCCAATTCGGGAATGGACGATATCGAATCTGCTTTGGCACAGCTGGAAGACGGTTCCCAGCAAGTCTCCGACGGGGTAACCGAGGCGGTCAATAAGGCGACTCCGATCATTTCCTTCGCGACCGAAACCTGGGACGGTGTTACCGATATCGCTACCACCGCTTCGGACGGCGTTCATGACGCATTGAGCGATATGCAGGCGGTGCGCGACGACGCCTGTGAGACCGAAACCGAGGATGAAAACCTCGCCCCCGTTCTTGAGGAAATGTGTACACGGGCGGAGGACGCGATCAACGCCGCAGAAGGCGTTCAGGATGATATCGACGAACTCGAGTCGCGTATCGACGCGCGGGTCGACACCGACGAGCTGCAACAGGCCCTCGACGACCTGGAGGCCCTGGACTCCGGTGCGTCCGATGTGGCCGACGGCATCGCGGAGACCCATACCGGTGCTACGACCTTGAACGACGGTTTGGACGACATTGAAGACGGTCAGAGCCAATTGGCCGACGAGTTGGACAGTGCCGCGCAGCGCATTCCGTCCACAGACCCGTCCAAAGATGCGGAGAATGCCGACGTCATCGGTAATCCGACTGCCATCGAGGAAACCAATCTGAATCCGGCCGGGACATATGGCCGGGGAATGGCTCCGTTCTTCATTGCGATCGCTCTGTGGGTATTCGGGCTTATCTGCTATCTTCTGCTGCGTCCGGTCAATCCGCGTGCGCTGCTCGGTACCATGCGTTCGGTCCCCATCGCGCTGGGAGGTTGGATGTCCGGGGCCTTCTTGGGACTGCTTTCGCTGCTGGTATTGTACGTCACGCTGCAAATGGGGCTTGGACTTGATCCCAAGTACGCCTTGGGGACGATCGGATTCGGTGTGCTGGTGATTCTGGTGTTCTCGGCGCTGACACACTTGCTGAAACTGGCGTTCGGTGCGGCCGGTTCGCTTCTGATCGTGGTGTTGTTGATGATTCAGCTGACGTCGGCGGGCGGACTCTATCCGCCTGAAGTGACACCGGGCTTCTTCCGCATTCTCCATCCGCTACTGCCCATGAGCTATGTGGTGGACGGTTTCCGCGTCACCATCAGCGGCGGCGAGATGGACCATCTCCTGCGGGCTTGCCTGGTGCTGGTCGGCTATGGTCTCGCGGCGGTAACGGTGTCCACCTTGCTGGTCATGAGGCGGCGACGGATGACGATGAGTCAGTTGAAACCGCATCTGGAGATCTAGCCTGCCGTTTCGTCTGACATGACGGCGCCTTGTAGACGTCGGTCACTTTCGGGGCGGGTGCGCTTGCAGCCGTCCCGAAGCGATGCGGTAAGCTATGGCAGGCGAGACAAGCGCGAGCTTGTTACGTTTCGCTGGGAAACCAGCGAGGCCAGGTAGCTCAGTTGGTACGAGCGTCCGCCTGAAAAGCGGAAGGTCGCCGGTTCGACCCCGGCCCTGGCCACCGAGAATGAGCCCGTCACCAGGAGAAATCCCGGTGGCGGGCTTTTTTGCGTTCTCGTGTTGTCCGCTGAATTCCGTAGCTAAGGGCACAATAGGTGCACGATCCCTTGTGGAACCAGCTTCGGCCTGAGCGGTCGTCTCCGGGCAAGGCCCCGGAGACGACCGCTCAGGCGCGTGCGACGACGTCACTCGTCATTGCGGGGAGGTCCCGGCAGTTCCGGCGGACCGCGGTCGTCGTCTTCATCATCTTCGTCGTCGTCATCATCGTCATAGTCGGATCCGTCTGAGATGAGGATGTAAATCGGCGCTCCGGACGGTGCTGATCCGGTGACGGACGTGGAGTAGGCCTGCCCCTTCGGACAGGACGACGGGGACTGGGTCGGTGACACCCGTGCTTGGAATCCAGCGGCGGAAATCTTCGATACCGCGTCGGAAGGGTCTTCGCACTTGATCTTGGGTACTTTGACCAGATCGTCGCCCTTGATCATCTCCTTGGTGGGAGGCTCCCAGTCGCCTTCTTTGGAGGATGTGGTTTTCAGGATGTCGAGTCCGGTGTCGATGACCTTGTCTCCCCAGCCGCGCGCGACGTTGGTGTGGGTGTAGCTGTCCGGGTCTCCGACGAAGGTGGCGGTGGTGGCGGACGGGGTTGATCCTACGAACCAGTACGCGCGCTCTTCGTCGGCGGTACCGGTCTTGCCGAAGATCGGTTCGCCGAATCCGGACGCCTGTTTGGCGGTCGCACCGCTGCATCGGGTCTTGTCGCCGTCATAGGCGACAGTGCAGTGTCCGGCGCTGACGGCGGCGTCGGCGATCTCCTTATCGATCACCTGCTCGCAATCAGGTTGAGTCGGTTCTTCCCACTCGGTTCCATCGGAGTCGTAGATGGCCTTGACCGGAAGCGGCTCGCAGTGTTGACCTCCAGCGGCCACGGTGGCGAACGATTCGGCCATGTCGATGGGAGGTATGGGATCAAAGCCAAGAGTGAAGGTTCCGAGCGAAGTGTCGAGAGTACCCGCTTCCTTGCCCTTCTGGAGCGCCGAGTCCGGTTCACGGAACTCCACGCCCAGACGCTCGGCCATCTCGACGGCCTTGGAGACTCCCACCATTTCCTGCAATTGCACGAAGACGGTATTCGAGGAGCGGCCGAAGGCCTTCCATAGGTTATAGGTGCCGCCGCTCATCCAGTCCGAATCGTTTTCGGGGCACCATTGGTCGCCGCATACGGCCGTCGCGCCTTCACCCGCCGCATAGATGGACGGGTACTCCCGAGGGCTGGGGATGGTGGTGCGGAGTGGATAACCCTCTTCCAAGCCCGCCAGAAGTGTGAACATTTTAAACGTCGATCCGGCCGGATACCCGTACGAGGCGTCGTTTCCGCTGAGGAGCGGAAGCGTGGTGTTGGGATAATTTGACGGGATATCGGTGCGTTCGTCATAGCGTGGACCGTTGTTGGATTGGTCGAGGCTGTAGACCCGGTTGATCGCCATGACGGTGACGTGACCGGTTCCCGGGGTAAGTGCGACCGAACCGTGCGCACGCTGATCGTCGTTGTCGGCCTTATCGTGCACGGAGTCCATGGCCTTCTGCTGTGCCTCCGGGTCGAGCGAGGTGACCACATTGAACCCGCCGCGCTTGAGGAGATTGAGGCGTTCTACTCTGGACTCTCCGAACGCCTCCTGTTCCGCCCACCAGTCGGTGAAGTAATCGCAGAAGAATCCCCAGTTGTTCGGTTCCGCGGCGTTGCATTCATTGCGTGCCGGGCGTGGGTCGAGGTCGAGTCCCTCGGATTTCGCCTGGGTGGCCTTTTGTGAGGTAATCCGTTCATCGTCGGCCATGCGATCCAATACCCAGTTGCGACGATCCAGGATTCTGTCCTCATTGGTCGTATCCCCGATCAGCAGCCCGTCGGCGTAGGAGGGGTATTTGGGAAGGGCGGCAATGAAGGCGGCCTGATGCAACTCGAGTTCCGCCGGTGCCGTATTGAAGTACGTATAGGAGGCCGCGTGGACACCGTACGAGTGGTTTCCGAGGTAGACAACGTTCAGATATCCCTCGAGAATGTCGTCTTTGCTGAGCTCCTTTTCCAAGTCAAGGGCGTACTTGATTTCCCTCAGCTTCCGGTCGGGGGTGCGCTGGGTGGCCTCAATGATGTCGGCGACCGACGTCGAGTTGTACCGCAGGGTATTGCGGACGTACTGCATGGTGATCGTCGAAGCGCCGTGGGGGTTGTCGCCGGAGATCGTCGCAGCGGTGGCGCGTATCAGTCCGGGGAAATCGACGCCGCCATGATCTCGAAAGTTGGAGTCCTCAGCGGACAACACGGCGTCGACAACGTTCTGCCCGTTCTCTTCCAGGGGGATCTGACGTCGGTTTTCTTGAAAGAACCTGGTGATGAGAGTCTCGCCGTCACTGGCGAACACGTTAGTCGTTTGTGGAGCGTGGGCTTCGGTCAGTTCGGTGGGAAGGGTATCGTAGAAATCGAGCGCCTTGTCGGCGACGTAACCCGGTCCCGCCACGATGGGAAGTACGAGCGCGGCGACGAGTATTCCGGCCAATATCGAGCCGGACACGAGTTTGAATAGGGAACCAATGGGGCGGAGGACTCTCAGCTTCTGCACCCCTCCAGCTTAGTTGCTGACTCGTGTTCGCCTTTTGATCCGGTCGGTGGATACCTGCGTATCCAACATTTCGAAGTCGGAAAAGGGTTGATCTGTCTCCGAATCGTTATGTTTTAATGACCTTAGCTATATCTGAAATTCCCTCCGGTGTTCACCCGAACGTGATCAATTTCGCGTCGGATAGTAGTCAAATAACAACTAAGGGTGTATTGTCTGACATACGGCAACAATGAGTAGCGTTACCAACACGTATCGCCGTAAGTGGGTATGAAGGGAAACCAGACAGGGAGGTCCAGCAGATGGGACTGCTGATCGACTGGACGACGAAGGCCCTATGCCAGGAGGGCGATCCGGACGCCTTGTTTGTTCAAGGTGCGGAACAGAATAACGCCAAGAAAATTTGCCGGGGATGCCCAGTCAGACTGGAATGTCTCGCCGATGCGCTCGACAATCAAATCGAGTTCGGGGTATGGGGCGGAATGACCGAACGCGAACGGCGCGCCCTTCTGCGGAAACACCCGGGAGTGCGGTCGTGGCGTCGCGTCTTCGAGGCAGCCCTCGAAGAGGAGCAACGCAATGCGAAGAAGAAAGGCATGCGTATGCCCACCTCGATTGGTGGATTAATTCGCATTGAAGATAACCCACTGCGCCTTACCGGTGGTAGTGGGTTTTCTTATGCGGACAATGGCCCACTAATGTGAAAGTATCCGATGACATGTCGGTCATGGGACTGTGCAGCGGAGTGAAGAACTCCCGCAAACCGTCCAGATCCGCGATCTCAACCCCCCGCAACGGCACCTCTCGCACCGGTATCTCCGGAAACGCCGCCGAAAAACGAGCCGCGATGTGCTCTTGTGTGCTGCGACGCCGAGCCATCTGGGCATGTACCTCCAACACCCCGGCGGCACCCGCACCCGGATTCACCGCTTCCAACACCTCCGCCGCAGCCGAAGCCCGGTCGGCCGACAGACAGGCCAACAACGGTTCACACTGATTCAACACCAATCCCGCGACCGGTAGCCGCTCCGATTTCAAACGCCGCGAAAAATACACCGCCTCCGCAACGGCGGGTTCGTCGGGGATCGCCACCACGAGAAACGCCGTCTCCGGGCTGCGCAACACCGAAAACGTGCGGTCCGCGCGCTCGCGAAACCCGCCGAAGGTGTCCTGCAAACCGGCGGTGAACTCCGCGATGTCGGTCAGCAAATGCCCGCCGAGAACCTTATTGAAGACTCGAGTCATCACCGCCGCGCTCGTACCCATCAGCGAAAGAACCGAGCGACGAGGTCGGCCCGGCACGGAAGCGGCCAGCATGCGAATCATCGGCCCGTCCATGAGGCGCGCCAATCGAGCAGGCGCGTCCAGGAAATCCAGCGCCGACCGTGACGGGGGAGTGTCGACGACGATCAGATCCCAGCGGTCCTCCGCACGCAGACGGCTCAAACGCTCCATCGCCATGTATTCCTGTGTGCCGCTAAACGTCGTGGATAGGGCCTGGTAGAAGGGATTTGCCAGAATCGAGCGCGCCTTCTCGGGTTCGGCCTGTTCGTTCACCACCTGATCGAAAGTCTGCTTCATGTCGAGCATCATCGCGTCCAGACTCCCGTCGCGGAGCCCCTCGATACGGTGTGGCTCATTTCCGAGTTCATTGAGCCCGAGCGCCTGTGCCAAACGTTTGGCCGGGTCGATGGTCATGACCACGACTCGTCGCCCGTGCCGTTCCGCAGCGTTCAACGCCACCGCAGCGGCCGTGGAGGTCTTACCTACACCGCCCGAACCACAACAGACGATGATACGACGATCAGGGTCGCCGGTTATTCCGTCGATGTCGAAGTCATTCACGATCGCACTCCTCTCCGGCCTGCCGCACCACCTCGGCGATCCGATACAGACCACCGGCGTCCACACCCTCGACCAGTTCAGGGACCAACATTCCGTCAATGTCCCGCCGGGCGAGCTCATCGCGATACTCGCGCTGCGCTCGTACCTGGCCAAGCCGGCGTTCGTACTGAGCGGTCAACGCCTCGACCATTCCGTCCGCGCCGTCGATGTCAACCTGATTGAGCGCCTGACGTAGAGAGGAGTCATCCACTTCAGGGTGATCCTGGCTCACCGTCCGATTCAACATGACCGCGCCCACCGGCAGTTCGACACCCCGCAACTCCGCGATCGTGTCCAAACTTTCCTGAACCGACATGGCCGTAGGAAGGGTGGCGATATGAACCGCGGTTTCCGGCGAATGAAGCAACTTCGCCACCGAACGCGAATGACGACCGATCGGACCCGTCTTCGCCAGCCGTTTACTCTCCACCGTCACATTGAGAAAGCGAGTGATACGTCCGCTGGGAGGCGCGTCGACGACCACCGCGTCATACGACCAGCGACCTTGCTGCGAACGCGACGTGATCTCCTTGATCTTTCCGGTCAGAAGAATGTCCTTCAAACCAGGGGCGACCGTGGTCGCGAAGTCCACCGCGCCGGCCTTCCGCAGCACCTTCCCCGCATAACCCATGTGGTAGTACATCTCCAGGTACTCCAGGAACGCTTTATCGATGTCGATCGACAGGCCGTAGACCTCTCCACCTCCGAGGCCGGAGGTCACCAGGCGCTCCCCGTAAGGCAGCGGAGGAATCCCGAAGGTAGTGGCTATTTCCTGGCGGTCCTCCAACTCCACGAGCAATATCTTCTTCCCGGCATCGGCCAATGCCAAGGCCAAGGAGGCCGCCAGCGTGGTTTTACCGCTGCCTCCCTTTCCGGTGACGAAATGCAGCCGCGGGGGAGGCCCGGACGACGTTCGCATTGAACTCACAATCCGATACTACCGTTCATGCCGGATTCAATATCGATAGGCGGACATCAATTCTCAGTGAGCCCGCAGATCATCCACTGCGGTTCAGAATCCTCCGCCACCAGATCGAACTCCAGCGTGGCGGACTGTGTGCCGGAAATGGAGAACTCCGCTTCGACGGTGGCCTCACCGAGCGACCGTGAGGTCTCGGTAACGTTCCCCCACTGCAGTTCTTCGTTCGCCGCCAGCACCCCCAACTGCGCCACCGCGTCCTCGAAGTCGCGAGTTGATTTCTGCTCGCAGGTCCATTCCGCCGCGGCGGCGGAGTCCTGCTCGTCCAACAGGGCGGTGAGAAACGACTCGACGGTATTGCTCGGGGTGTCGTTGACCTCTTCGAAGTCGACGAAAAAACGCATGGCGACCCACACCATCGCCGCCATGAACAAGCACGCGGCGATAACGGTCGCATAGGTCCACTTCCTTCGCCCCGGCGCGGACAGTCCATCGTCCAGGCTGGAAATACGTCGGTGATCGGAGTCGGCCGTGGGGTGTTCGGCGTCGTCGCTGGTGACTTGGGTTTTGATCGGATTCTTGGTAGGCACAGAGACTCCCTGTGATGGTCGAAACATTATGGGAGGCGACGCTGGACGCAGTGTATCGACCCCCGTGACGGCGGTCAATGCACCACGAACGGCTTAACGAACAAGAGGGCGGAAAGGTTACGAGCCGCTACCGTCCAGCTCGGTCGAAAGCGGGAACCACACAACACACCGGGTGGATTGGGGAATTCGCACCGGAGCGCTTAAGCTGGAGATATGAATGACGTCATCTCATTTTCTCGTGGAGCGCCGTCCCTCGACATCATCGATGTGGAGGGGCTGAAACAAGCCACCGCGGCCGCTCTGGACGAAGACCCGGCCCGTACGACCACCTATGGCACCTCGGTTGGGTACGTGCCACTACGGGAATGGATCGCGGCCAAACACGACGTCGCACCAGAGAACGTAGTCGTCACCAACGGCTCGATGCAAGCCGACGCCTTCCTCTTCGACCAGTTGGTCAGCCCCGACTCCCCGGTGGTCGTCGAACGTCCCACCTACGACCGGACCCTGCTCGGCCTGCGCAATCGCCAAGGACAGTTGCACCCGATCGGAGTGGAATCCGACGGAATCAACGTCGATGAACTGGAACAACGCCTCAAAGACGGGCTCCGCCCCGTCATGGCCCACATCATCCCCAACTTCCAGAACCCGGCCGGAGTGACGTTGACCGAAGAGAAGCGCACCCGCCTGCTCGCGCTCGCCGAAGAGTACGACTTCACGATCTTCGAAGACGATCCTTACCTGGACATCCGGTTCCGTGGGCAACAGCTTCCCACCCTCCTGTCACAGGACACCAACGGTCGAGTGGTGTACGCGTCGTCGTTCTCGAAGACCGTATGCCCCGGTCTGCGGACCGGCTACCTCATCGGCCCGGCCGACCTGATCGCAAAGGTGGCGAAAGCCGCGACCAACACCTACATCGCGCCCAACCAGTACGCCGAATCCACCATCTACCAGTTCGCCAAATCGGGTGCGCTGGAGCGTTCGATCGCCACGGTGAAGGAGGCCTTGGAGGCTCGTGTGGACCAGTTGGCCGCCAGCCTACGCGCCCACCTGCCGAACGCCTCGTTCGTGGTTCCGGACGGGGGATACTTCCTCTGGGTGGACCTTGGTGAAGGCGTGGACTGCGCGAAGGTACAGGCCGCCGCGCTCGACGAAGGAGTGCAGGTGGTCAAGGGGACCGACTTCGTGGTCGACGGTGGCGAGTCCTGCCTGCGTCTGGCCTACTCGGCCGTCGCGGTCGACCAAATCGACGAAGGCGTGCGTCGCCTCGCGAAGGCGGTCGAAGCCACGCGTTAATCGCGGCGTTCGACGCTTAATGAGTGCTCGTGAGAGGTATCGGGACGGTGTCTCCACGAGCACTCGCAACGCTTTTACGGGTGGTTATTACGATTGGCCGACACAGTCGGAACGCCCGGCCCGGGTCCGTGTGCGGCTTCGGGCCACTAGCGAGATTCGATGGGCGCTTCGTCAGCGGTAACGGAGGCGGCCGCTTCAGCGTCGGCACGATCCCAGCTTTCGGAATCGTCAAGGATTTCATCGGCGAGCAATTCTTCGCCCATGCGTTCGGTACGGCGCTTATAAGCCCAGTAGGTCACCGCTCCGGCCACCACAGCGCCAAGTGAGGCGAAGCCGACGATTACCGGCCAGTTGCGCTGTTTGGCCTGGGAACTCGAATTGCCGAACTTGACCATGACGGCACGCATTTTCGGGGCCGCCGCCTCACGCGCTTGATCAGAAGCGGTTACCGCAGCGTTCTTAAAGTGGGTGGCACCCTGGGAGAGAGAATCTTTCACTGCGTTCGTGGACGATTTGCGGCAAAAACCCATTATGAAGCCTCCTTCGATATTGCTGTTGTTCATACTGCCTTGCTTTGTGACGCTCGACCGGCAAAACGCTAAGAAAGTTGGAGTCGGCTTGGTCATCTGGCACCATGGACGCCATGACAGACGCAACGCTACACACCAATGTGGGCGACATCAACATGACGCTTTTCGACCTACAAGCTCCGAAAACCGTCGAAAACTTCGTTGGTCTCGCGGAAGGCACCAAAGACTACATCGACCCCAATACCGGACAGCCCGGTTCGGGACCTTACTACAACGGTGTTGTCTTCCACCGCGTTATCGACGGCTTTATGATCCAGACCGGCGACCCGACCGGCACGGGAACCGGTGGCCCCGGGTACAAGTTCGGCGACGAGATCCACCCTGATCTCCACTTCGGACAACCGTACCTCCTCGCCATGGCCAACGCCGGCCCCGGAACCAACGGCAGCCAGTTCTTCATCTCCGTGCAGCCGACGCCGCACTTGACCGGCCGTCACACGATCTTCGGTGAAGTCGCCGACGACGAGAGCAAGCGTGTGGTCGACTCCATCGCCACAACGCAGACCGACCCGAAGGACCGTCCGGTTAACGACATTGTGATCGAATCGGTGGAAGTCAAGCGCTAAGACTGTTCCGCTCGGTCTCACCACAGAGACGTTCAGGCTAATCCGCCGTAACGGGAACCCCCGGACAGCACTATTGGGGAGGACCGTTGCGGCGGAGTATTATCGAGCCAATTCGTGCTGACTGGGAGGCCGGAAAGGGAATTCATGGACGACGACCAAGTACCGGTGTGTTATCGCCACAAAAACCGGGAAACGTACCTGAGCTGTGTACGCTGTGAGCGGCCCATCTGCGTGGAATGTCGTCGTGAAGCGCCCGTAGGTTTTCAATGCCCGGAATGCGTGCGCCGAGACAACAAGACGGTACGTCAGGCGCGAACCCGATTCGGAGCCACTCACGGTCTGGGTGAAAAGGGCATTGTCACCTTGACCCTCATCGGCCTTAACGTGGCCGTCTTTCTCTTTACCTTGATGTACGGCACCGGGGTATTCCTCGGCCAGGTCACGCCGTTGCACGCCGCCTTCAGCTTCATGGGTATCAACGGCGACTTCGCCTTCGTGCTCGCCGACCCGTTCGGCCAGGTACAGGCCTGGTCAACTGTGGCGGGAGGTGGCTACTACCGCTACATCACGTCCATGTTCCTGCATTACGGTGCTCTTCACCTGCTCATGAACATGGTGGTGCTGTGGATTATCGGACGGGTCCTGGAAAAGGACCTCGGACCGGCCCGCTTCCTCAGCCTCTATCTCATTTCCGGCCTGTTCGGTGGGCTGCTTACCCTCTTCTTTTCACCGACGTCATTGGCGGCGGGAGCCTCTGGGGCGATCTTCGGTCTCTTTGGGGCATTGCTCCTGGTCAACCGCAAACTCGGACGAGACAATTTCGGCCTCTACGTGATCTTGGCACTGAACCTGGTGATCACCTTCGGCAACGAAAGCATCTCCGCGACCGGCCACATCGGCGGATTCATCGGTGGGCTGTTGTGCGGCGCCGTACTCACTTTCGCCCCCCGAGAGAAACGCGCGGTCTATCACTGGGTAGGCTTCGGTCTCCTCGTAGTGGCAGTCGTAATGTTGACGCTCGTCCGAGCCGGAACCCTTCTGACGGGGGCAACGACGGTCACCTAAAAGGACCGAACGTGCGGAGATTGCCGAACACAAGGCGGGACGGCGGTAAAGTCGGTTCCACCTTCCCGGCTCGGCGATAAATCCTGGGAAGGGGCGGCGTGAACGGAAAAGTACGCGAAACCACCGTGGGCAAACGGCGACCCGGTCGTCTCAGCGGCGTGATACTGGTGCTGCTGTCCTTGGCGCTTGCCTTCGTTCTCAAAGGACATCGCTTCATACCCAACTGGGGATTCAGTCTTGGAAGCCTGGTCGAGACGTTTCTGCCGTGGTTCGGTCTGGCAGTGCCCCTACTGGTCGTCTGGGCTGCGATACGGCGTTCGATTCTGTCATTGATCGCGGTAGCGATACCCGCCGTCGTGTGGGGGCTCATGTTCGTCCCACTGTTGCCGGACAAATCAGAGGGTCCGGGCGATCTGCGGATCGTCAGTCATAACGTCGAGGCCGACAACCCCGAACCGTCTCGGACGGCCCAGGATTTGAAGGACACCGACGCCGATATTCTCGCCGTCGTCGAAGTGACGCCTGACGACCTGATGTACTACGACCAGGAACTCAGTGCGGAATATCCGTTTCGGGTCGAATTCGGTACCGTATCGCTTTGGTCGAAATACGAGCTCAGCGATGGATATCCGGTTGATCTGGGACTCGGCTGGACGAGGGCGTTTCGCGTGACGGTCCAGGTGGAAAACAACCCGGTAGCCGTTTACGTAGCGCACATGCCTTCGGTTCGAGTCAATACCACCGAAGGTTTCACGATTGAACAGCGTGACGTGGCCGCGCGTAGGCTCGGGACCGCCATTTCCAACGAGAACCTGGATCGGGTGATTCTTGCGGGCGATTTGAACGGAACCATGCAGGACCGGGCCCTCGCGCCGATTACCTACCAATTGCGGTCGGCGCATGCGGAAGCCGGAAAAGGATTCGGTTTCACCTGGCCGTCCAGCCTCCCTGCAGCCCGAATAGACCAGATCCTTTACCGAGGCCTGCATCCCACCGAATCAATCGTCGGTGATCGCACGGGTTCCGATCATTTGCCGGTCCAGGTAGACTTCCGATTGTAAGGACCGACGGTCTGACAATTAGAAAATTCCAATATGGCGCATGCAACCGATCCGGTTTCTCTCGCGTCTATTCAACGTGACAGACATTCCGCGTGTGCCAGGCCAGCAGGAGGGCCATATGGATGACGCCACCGAGATGCTGCCGACGCTCAGTGTGGACCCTCGGAACGCAGTCGATGTGGACGACACGGCGAACCTTCCATCGCAGGGTGAAGCTCTGATCGAACTCGATCAAGTGGGAATGACCTATCCCGGACCCCCTCCGGTTGAGGCGTTGAAACCAATCCGACTGCGGGTTTGGGAAGGCGAATACGTCGCCATCGTCGGCCCTTCCGGTTCTGGAAAGTCGACTTTGCTGAATCTCTTGGGGCTTCTTGACCGGCCGACGACCGGAACGTACCACCTGGACGGCAACGATACGTCTTCGATGAAGGAACGCCAGGTCACTCGGCTGAGAGCGGACAAAATCGGATTCATCTTCCAATCGTTTCACCTCATGCCACACCGCACGGCCAGCGACAATGTAGCGATGTCTCTAGTTTATAGGGGCATTCCACGTCGTCAGCGCCATGCGATCGCGGAGGAGAAGCTGGATCTGGTCGGGCTGTCACACCGCGTTAATGCGCTGCCCACGACATTGTCGGGTGGGGAACGTCAGCGAGTCGCGATCGCCCGCGCACTGGCTACCGAGCCGTCGATGTTGCTATGCGACGAACCGACCGGAAATTTGGACTCCAGTACCGCCGCGTCCGTGATGGAAACGATCGATCGCCTCCATGATGAGGGGTTGACGATTCTCATGATTACCCATGACAAGGACGTTGCGGATCGGGCGCAGAGAGCTGTGACGATACGAGACGGTGAACTCTTGGAAGGACAGGTCGCGTTACGGTGAGCCTCGGCCAAAACGTACAACGGTCCTAGTAAAACCGCAGGTCGATAAGTCTGCTCTCCACGCACGTGGAGGTCTACCAATACAGACACGTCACGTGCGGGACCGTGCTAACTGCTCTCCACGCACGTGGAGGTCTACCGGTCCGCGTTGCGGAGACAGGATCGGAAAACACCTGCTCTCCACGCACGTGGAGGTCTACCGGCCTCTTCGGACCCGAGCGGGCCGATCAACCCCTGCTCTCCACGCACGTGGAGGTCTACCGGTACCAGGATAGGCAGCAGCGGCCCCAACACCCTGCTCTCCACACACGTGGAGGTCTACCGGACCGTGCGGACGCAATGGGCGTCCTCATTCGCTGCTCTCCACGCACGTGGAGGTCTACCGACACCGATTACGGGCAGAGTCAAGCAGAGGTACTGCTCTCCACGCACGTGGAGGTCTACCGGCCGGTGTGCGGTTGGTGGAGACGATCGGCGACCTGCTCTCCACGCACGTGGAGGTCATCGACTATTCGACCCTCAGGTTCTGCAGAAGCTTTTCGTCACCGATGCAGTCGGTAATGCCGAACGGCAGCCGTCCGTGCAAGGCCAGCGCTAGGTCGGAGGCGGAGCCGGCTACGCGGGCTTGCAGTGAGCTGTCGTGGCGTGGTTCCTCGCTCAGAATGGCGATGGTTCCGCCGTGGAATCGGCCGAACCAACTGCGGTCGGCGTCCTGGGCGAACAGCTGCACCAAACCTTCGCCATGTGGATGGGGGTGTAGACCACGCCCGGTAGGGAGGAACGAATCAAGTGCCTCTTCAATGGTCGCGACGGCAATGGCCTGTTCGAGGGGTGCGGTAGTTCCTTCAGCCATCTGAACGTCCCAGCGCGCCAGAGCGGTGATCACCGCGCAGCGCCGGTACCAGAAGATCGCCTTGTCGCTGACCGGTGACCAGCTCCAGGCCGGTGATGCGGCGGGGTGTTCGGCAAAGGTCCGCAGCAGTCTCAACTCCGACGTGCGGAAGTCGGCGACGGCCGAGGTCGGGTTAACCTCACGTTCTTCGGGGTGCCCATTATGACCGGTCGTCAGGATGTCGGAGGTCCAATCGTAGACTGCCGCCAACTCCACCAGCGCGTCGGCGATGGTCTGACCGGGACGTGAAGGCAGTGCGGCTGAGATGTCCGAGTCGGTCAAGGCGCCGAGCATTTCTGCGGCTTCGTCACGGATGACCGCGACATAGTCCGTGATCGGAGACATACCTACCACCGTTTCATAGGGATTGACGACAGCTTAGGCTGGTGGAGTGACTGATGCCAGCCGTAACCCAGAAGATGCCGTGTCATCTACCGGCCAACCATTGGCCCACTATACAACCTTGCGAGTGGGAGGACCGGCAGATGAATTGGTTACGGCGGACAATTCCCTGGAGGCGCTCGCGGCCCTACGGGAAGCGTCAAACAGCCTTATCCTGGCGGGTGGCTCGAACCTGGTCATCGGCGACAGTGGTTTTGCCGGTCGGGTTGTGCACCTCGTCGACGGCGGTTTCACCGATCTCGACGGTGGACGGTTCCAGGTGGAAGCGGGTCAGAACTGGGACGAGTTCGTGCGTTGGACCGTGGAGAACGGTTACAGCGGTGTAGAGGCGCTGAGCGGTATCCCCGGCTCGGCCGGAGCCACTCCGATTCAGAACGTTGGAGCGTACGGCCAGGAAGTCAGCGAGACGATCGAATCCGTTCAGGTGTGGGATCAGAACACGGATGAAACGTACGTGTTGAAAGCACGGGATTGTGGATTTTCGTACCGTAACTCCATTTTTAAACGCAATCCGCGCTATTTCGTCATGACCGTTACGTTTGCCCTGGAACGGAGCGCACTGTCGCAGCCGGTGCGTTACGCCGAACTGGCTAAGCAACTGGGGGTCAGTCAGGGAGAGAAAGCCGAGGCGGCTGACGTGCGCGACGAGGTTTTGCGCTTGCGCCGGTCGAAGGGCATGGTTTTGGACCCCGACGATCACGACACCTGGAGTGCCGGATCGTTCTTCACCAATCCGGTGGTTGACAAGGTGGAGTTTGCCGAATTGGTGGATCGACTGGGCGAACAGCCCGTGCACCATGAGGTTGACGAGGGCATTAAGCTGTCGGCCGCCTGGTTGATCGGTAAGGCAGGGTTCCCCAAAGGGTACCGGCACGGTAATGCCGGACTGTCTACAAAGCACGTTTTGGCGTTGACGAACCGTGGCCAAGCGAGCGCGGCTGACATAGTTTCCTTGGCGCGCACTGTATCGGATAGCGTCTATCTTGACTTCGGTGTCCGCTTGCGTCCGGAGCCAGTATGTATAGGTATCAGCCTATAGGGAACGTGTTCATTCGTCGCGAACATGCTTGAATCACCGTTAAAGTGCATTGCCGATGGCCCCTTATGGTCTATAGAGTAAGACTCACCATATGACTCTATGAATTTGGGAGCTTCATGACCACGGCATACCCTTTGCAGCCGAACATTCACGGCGACACGATCGTGTTCACCGCCGAAAACGACATCTGGTCGACAACCGTCAACGGTGAAACGGCACGTCGCCTGACCAATACCCGTGGACGTAATTCTCACCCCGTCATCAGCCCTGATGGAAGCACCATTGCGTTCAAGGGTTCTGATGAAGGCCCCACAGAGATCTACACAATGGACATTAACGGTGGCCCGGCGGAGCGTCTTACCTACCAAGGGACGAACATCCACAGTCTGGCATGGAACCCGAGTGGAACGTCCATTCGTTATTCCAGCGACCACCACAACCTCAAGGCCGGGGACTACCATCTATGGGAGGTTCCCGCCGACGGCGGTCGGCCGGAACGGCTTCCGTGGGGACGTGGTCTCAAAATGGCCGAAGCCGAGGATGGAACGGTCGTCATCTCCCGCGGGCACCCGTCTCGCGGTGCCGCCTATCATAAGCGCTATCGCGGTGGAACGGCTGGACATCTCTGGATTAAACTTCCCGGTGATTCGGAGTTCCGGAGAATGACCGAGCTGGACGGTTACATCGAATCCCCCTGTTTTGTGGGAGAGAGGCTCTATTTCGTCTCCGACTCGGAGGGGTACGGAAACGTCTACTCCGTCAAATACGACGGAACCGACCTCCGTCGTCACAGCGATCATGCCGATTTTTACGCCCGTGGTCTCAGCACCGACGGAAGTAAGTTGGTTTACCACGCCGGTGGACAGCTCTACCTGGTCGATCCCGCGGTCGACGAACCCCGGCCCGTCGATTCCACGATCCCGTCTACCGAATCGCGCAAGGCCCGCCGCTTTGTGGATTCAGTGGAATTCCTACAGCACATCGCCCCGTCGTACGACGGCAAACGACTGGCCGTCGCGACCAGAGGGAAACTGTTCAACTTCCACACTTTCGACGGGCCCGTGTTGCAACTGGGAGAACGGGACGGCACCGCGTATCGCCTTCCCACCTGGTTGGCCGAGGACAATCACCTTCTGGCCCTTGCCAGTGACAAACAGACCGAGGAGTATCCGGTCCTCTTCGACGCCGATGGCAATGCCACTCGCATCGAAGGTGTGGACGAGGTCGGTCGTATCATCGAGATCATCGCCTTCCCCAAGGGAAAGAAGGTCGCGTTCGCCGATCACCGTGGTTCGTTGTTCACACTGGACTTGGAATCCGGCGAGGCGGCGCAACGGATCGCGTATACGCCCTTCGGCAATGGAATCAGGGACCTTGCGGTATCACCGGACGGCAAATGGTTGGCTTACGCCTGTGGTGTCGGTACCCCTGACGGGTATGAATCGATGAATCGAACCGAGGTGCACCTCTACGACATCGATAGTGGAGTCGAACATCAGGTGATGGACAACCTGGTGACCGAATACGCGCCCAGTTTTGACCCGCAGGGCAAATATCTGTACGTCATTTCCAACCGTGATTTCAACGCCTCCTACGACACCATTGATTTCGACCTCCATTTCGCAGAAGGTGCACGTCCGTACGCGGTCGTCTTGGATTCGCAGACTCCGGCACCGTTCGTACCGACTGGAGCCGACAAGGCCGATGACGAGGAGGACTCTGACGCCGAGTCGGAGGTCGAGGTAAAGGTCGACATCAATGGTCTGCGCTTGCGTGCCGTCGCACTACCTGTGGAGCCTTCCGGATATGAGGCGGTATTCGGCGCGAACGGGAAGGTGTTCACACTTTCACGGCCACCCAAACCGTCCAGTGCGGCCGCTATCTTCCAGACCACGCCGCCGGCGGACGGAGTTCTGCAGAGCATCGACGTGACGACCGGCAAAGTGGAGACCTTCGCCGACAACGTTACCGACGCTTGGCTCTCTGCCGACCACTCCACCTTGGTGTACCGCTCGGGCAATCGTTTCCGTTCGGTCGCCAGCGATGCCAAGGTTCCGGAAGGGGACGCCGTCGGTCGCGATACCGGCTGGGTCGACATTGGACGTGTGACGGTCTCGGTCCGCCCGACCGCCGAGTGGCCGCAGATGTTCGCCGAGGCCTGGCGTCTGCAGCGTGACCACTTCTGGCTGGAGGATGTCGGGGGCGTCGATTGGAACGAGGTCTTCGAACGTTACGCACCGTTGGCCGAGCGGGTGGGATCTCGTGCGGAGTTCTCGGATCTGCTGTGGGAGGTTCAAGGTGAAGTGGGTACCTCTCACGCCTATGAACTTCTGGGCGACTACGGTGACGCCGATCAGTATCCGGTCGGTTCGTTGGCCGCCGAGTACGAGTACGACGAGCGTGCCGGGCGGTGGACGATTGCCTCGTTCGCCCAGGGAGACACGTGGGCGGAGAGCCGTACGTCTCCGTTGACCCGGCCGGGAGTGAACGTCGAACCGGGCGATTACCTGTTGGCGGTCGACGGACAGGAGCTGGACGCCGATACACCGCCGGAGGCGCTTCTGGTGAATCGGGCCGGTAGCGAGATTCAATTGACCGTGCAGCACGGTTCCGAAGAGCCGCGCCGAGTCATGGTACGGCCGTTGCCCGCTGATAAGGGTGTCTTCTACCGCGATTGGGTGGAGAAGAACCGGGAGGCCGTACACAAGGCCACCGACGGGCGTGTGGGTTACCTGCACATCCCCGATATGAGCGCCGACGGGTTCGCGGAGTTCTACCGTGGCCTCATGTCGGAGATCTTCCGCCACGCTCTCATCGTGGACATGCGTTTCAACGGCGGTGGACACGTCTCTCAGCTGCTGTGGGATCGGCTCGAACCGAAGAGGCTGGCCCATGCGGTGTCGAAGGACTCGCGGCCCAGTCCGTTCAATGCGCCGAAACGACGCGGTCCCATGGTCGCCTTGGCCAATGAACACTCCGGTTCGGACGGAGACATCGGCCCCCTGACCTTCCGGGAACGCGGCATGGGTCCTGTGATCGGTACCCGGACGTGGGGCGGGGTCGTTGGAATCAACCCGAGGTTCCGGCTGTCCGACGGCACCATGGTGACGCAGCCGGAAGTAGCGATTCGTTTCAACAGCGTCGGATTCGGCGTGGAAAACTACGGAGTCGATCCCGACATCACGGTGGAGTACACTCCCGACGATTTCGCCTCGGGAGTTGACCGGCAGTTGCAAACCGCCATTGAGACGGTGGTGAAACAGTTGGCCGAGGACGGCTATGACAAGATCGAGATAGACGAGTACCCGTCAGTTACTCCTCCGGAACTGGGTCCGCGCCCTCAGGATCGGCGTTGACCGTACGGAGAACAGAGACCACCCAGGCCGGAAGGTCGAGATTCCTGGGTGAGACGCGGCGTCTATAATGAGGCACATTCAGACCGTTGTGGTGGCGGCTTTTTCATGCTGCCGCAACAACGGTGTATGCCCCCCGGTACGATGGCAGGCCTTCCTTAGGCTGGAGACGTATCGGAATTCAGTGCAAACGTATTCTCAACCGAGAAAAGGAAACCATGAAGAAAACACTCGGAAAGCGCGCATTGGCCCTGACCGGTGCGACCGGCCTGGCCATCAGCCTGGCGGCCTGCAACGGCGATGACAGCAGCGACGATTCGAAGGACAACAACGAAGAATCGTCCGCCAGCCCCTTCGAAGCGGTTCTGGCTTCGACGGACGGCTTCAAATCCGAAGCCTATGCGGCCACCATGGAAGCCACCTTGGAAGGTGAGCTGTTCATGTCCGGCAGCATGGAGTACGCCGATGACAGCAACAACTCCGCCGACATGGAGATGTACATGTCGGCAATGTTTGACATCATGGCCGAGTCGAACCCCGAGATGGCCGACATGATGGAAGACGAGGAAATGAGCGGCATGATGGATTCGATGTTCGCCGACACCTCCGTTAAGACCATTGTGTCCGACGGCGACATGTACATGCACATGAGCGGTGGAATGATGGACATGCTCGTCGAGCAGTACGGCGAGGACTACTGGATCCAGGTTCCTCCGGAAGAAGCCGAGCAGGCCTTGGCGATGGCCGAGGGTCAGCAGGTTGACATCGCCGGCGACGCCAAGTCGATCATTGAAGACCTGGAAGACGTCGAAGAGATCGAAGACGGCACCTACGAGGGCACCCTGGTCGAAGGCAGCGACGCCTACGACTCCTTTATGGGTGGAGAGGCCATGTCGGACGACACTACGAGCTTCGAAGACGCGACCGTGACCGTCGCCCTGGACGACCAGGACCGTCTGGACAAACTGAGCTTCACCACCACGATGACGGATACCGAACAGGGCCTGTCCATGGAAATGGACACCACCATCGACGTAACCGAGTGGGGCGGCGACTACGACTTCAGCGCGCCTGAGGGCAACGTCATCACTCAGGATGAGTTCGAAGACTTCGAGCCGTCCGGTCTGTAAAAAGGCAACCGGATTGCTGTGAAGTAATCGAATGTTGACTACGTAGGACCGCGGTTTCGTGACACGATCCGGCGGTCCTACTTTTTTATGTCAGCTGTGACCGTGATCGGTGACGACCACCAGGTCCGTATGCCGGCAGATCAGATCGTCGGAAACCGGACGACCCTGGAAACCGCTAAGGGCCCGCAAGCTTCGCTTGCGGGCCCTTTACGTCGTCTTAGTCGGTGTGTTCCATCGACTAAGTGGACAACTCTACCGATTGACTCGGCGCTCTACTGGTTCTCAATGACCTCGCGCATGAGACGAGCCGTTTCGGACGGGGTCTTACCGACCTTGACGCCCGCGGCTTCGAGAGCTTCCTTCTTCGAGTCGGCGGTACCGGCCGAACCGGAGATGATCGCACCGGCGTGTCCCATGGTCTTTCCGGGAGGTGCGGTGAATCCGGCGATGTAGCCGACGACGGGCTTGGTGATGTTGTCCTTGATGTACTCGGCGGCACGCTCTTCGGCGTCCCCACCGATTTCACCGATCATCACGATCGCCTTGGTGTCGGGGTCCTCCTCGAAGGCCTTGAGGCAGTCGATGTGAGTGGTGCCGATGACCGGGTCCCCACCGATTCCGACGGAGGTGGAGAAGCCGATGTCACGCAGTTCGAACATCAGCTGGTAGGTCAGCGTACCGGACTTGGAGACCAGGCCGATGGGGCCGGAACCGGTGATGTCGGCGGGAGTGATGCCCGCGTTCGACTTGCCGGGCGAGGCGACGCCGGGGCAGTTGGGACCCACGATGCGGGTCTTGTTGCCCTTGCTTTCGGCGTGGTTCCAGAACGCGACCGCGTCGTGAACCGGAATTCCCTCGGTGATGACGACCGCCAGCTCGATTTCGGCGTCCACGGCTTCGATGACGGCGGCCTTGCAGAAGGCCGGTGGCACGAATACGACCGATACGTTGGCACCCGTCTCGGCCATGGCGTCCTGAACCGAGGCGAACACGGGGAGGCTGGTGCCGTCCACGTCCACCTTGGTGCCCGCCTTGCGCGGGTTAACGCCACCGACGATGTTGGTCCCTGCCTTCAGCATGCGGCGAGTGTGCTTCATGCCCTCGGAACCGGTCATGCCCTGAACGATGACTTTACTGTTCTCATCTAGGAAAATCGCCATCGTTATGCCTCCTCATTGGCGAGCGCGGCGGCCTTGTCGGCCGCGGCGTCCATGGTGTCTACTTGAGTGACCAACGGGTGGTTGGCGTTGGTGAGGATTTCGCGGCCCTGTTCGGCGTTGTTGCCGTCGAGACGCACGACCAGCGGTTTGTTGACGTCTTCACCGCGGTCGGCCAGCATGTGGAGGGCCTCGATGATGCCGTTGGCCACTTCGTCGCAAGCGGTGATACCACCGAAGACGTTGACGAATACGCTCTTGACCTGCGGGTCGGACAGGACCACTTCGAGGCCGTTGGCCATGACGGACGCGGAGGCGCCGCCGCCGATGTCGAGGAAGTTGGCCGGCTTGACGTTGTTGTGCTTTTCACCGGCGTAGGCGACGACGTCGAGGGTCGACATGACGAGGCCGGCACCGTTTCCGATGATGCCCACTTCGCCGTCGAGTTTGACGTAGTTGAGTCCGGCTTCCTGGGCTTTCTGCTCCAGCGGGTCGACGGCGCTCTTGTCTTCGAACTCCGCGTTCTCGCTGTGGCGGAAGGTCGCGTTGTCGTCCAGAGTGACCTTGGCGTCCAGGGCGAGGACTTTGCCTTCCGGCGTCTGCACCAGCGGGTTGACTTCGACCAGGTTGGCGTCTTCGGCGACGAAGGCGTCCCAGAGTTTGACGAAGGTGTCGATCAGCTGATCGCGCAGTTCAGCGGGGAATCCGGCCTTGTCGACGATCTCACCGGCGATGTCGGGGGTAACCCCCACTCCGGCGTCGATCGGAGTCTTGACGACCTTCTCGGGGGTCTTTTCGGCGACCTCTTCGATTTCCACGCCGCCTTCGGTGGAGGCGATGCAGAGGAAGGTGCGATTGGCCCGGTCGAGGAGGTAGGAGAAGTAGTATTCCTCCGCGATGTCGGCGGTCACGGTCAACATGACTTTTTCGACCGTGTGGCCTTTGATGTCCATGCCAAGGATGTTCTGGGAGTGTTCCTTGGCTTCGGCGACGTTGTCGGCCAGCTTGACACCACCGGCTTTACCGCGGCCTCCGACTTTGACTTGTGCTTTTACGACCACCCGGTCGCCGAGCGAGTCGGCGAGTTTTTCGGCTTCTTCCGGGGTGGTGGCCACGCCGCCGTTTAGCACCGGCACATTGTGACGGGCAAAAAGGGCGCGACCTTGGTATTCATACAGATCCACTGTAGAGTCCGCTCCACTCGGTTGTCTTCTTCGACCTGACCGCCTCGGTTGAGACAGTCGGAGGCCGTCCCTGGGCTCACCGGCGTCGGCGAGGTTTCCGACCTGTCGGCCACCAGTGGCGAGACAGCCTATTTTTGCAGCGTAACCCTTGCAATAAAACCGCTGGTGAGGGGTTGGGTTCGGTGTGACTCGTTCGCGTTGGAGCGGCGGAAAAACATGTGATCTGGGAGGCAGTGCCGTGGAGTTTCGGCTGGAAGGGGCGTCGAGATCGTCGCTTTGAAGTGACCGTGGAGAGGCGAGCCGGAACGGCGATGAGTACTGAAACGTAAGGCGGGGGTTGGACGTACCCCTCAAACGTCCAACCCCCTTTTAACAGGCTTGAGCACACCCCTCAAATGCTCAAGCCCAATAGCACGATGCCATATCGCCACCCCTCATTCGATAGGGCATCGGCGTATTGTGGTCCAGCTCAATCTTTCGACCAATCGTTTGAAACGGGTCGGTGACCCCGATCGGCGCGGATTGAACCTTCGCACTGGATATATGAATAAAGTCTTGTGTTATGTGATGTCTATCCAATAGAACGAGGTGGTCCCCGCTGCGGTTACGGGGGTGGCGGGCTTTTAGGAGAAATTTTTTTCGATGTTGGAGGCGTCGCGATTCGACATGGAAAAGGCCCAGGTCCCCGCATGCGATGGGACCTGGGCCGTATTCGGGTCAGGTGGTCGGAACCGGCTAGGCGACGGTGGATTTTCCCACGTTGTCGCGTACCCAGGAACCGATCTCGGTAGTGGTGGCGCCAGGGCCGAAGATCTTGGCGACCCCGTCGGCCTCCAAAGCATCAGCGTCCTGTTCAGGAATGATGCCGCCGCCGAAGACGGTGATGTCGGCCGCGTTCTGCTCCTGCAACAGAGAGATAACGCGCGGGAAAAGGGTCATGTGCGCGCCGGAAAGGATGCTGAGCCCAATGGCGTCGGCGTCCTCTGACAGGGCGGTGGCGACCACCTGCTCCGGTGAATTGTGCAGACCGGTGTAAATCACCTCCATGCCGGCATCGCGCAGGGCTCGGGCGACGACTTTCGCTCCTCTGTCGTGGCCGTCGAGACCGACCTTCGCTACGACTACGCGAATGGGAGTTTGCGGTGACTCCTCATTCATTACGGCACCTCCTTGTGCGGACTTGTGCTAAATCGGGTGGGTGGCAGAGGGCGACTTTCGTCGCCGACGCCCAGCGGTTCGCGAGCCGGGTTGCGGCCCGTGATCGCATTCCCCTATGTAGTGATTCTAATGACCGTACGGCTGCTGCGGGGGCGGAGGTGGTGGTACCGCGCCGTTGGGAGGCGCAGCCCCAGGTGGTTGGCCGTACGAGGGTCCGGGTGGTCCGGGCTGTCCGGGTGCCTGAGGCGGCGGCATGGTTCCCTGCCCGGGAGGGGGCATCGCGCCCTGTCCGGGAGGCGGCATTCCACCACCGGCCATGGTACTCATCGACGGAGGTGCCCCGTTGAACCAGTTACGGCTGGCTTTATTGGAAAACAGGAGGTAGAAAGCCCAGCCGGTGGCCCCCATGATTCCCAGAATGGACATCAACCAGAGGAAGACCAAACCGCCGGGAAAGAAATCACTGAAGTTGAGGATGTGAAAGACCTGCTGCAATCCGATGAGTGCGTGAGCACCCAAGGCACCCACCGCGCCTTGACGGGTTTTCTTGGTCGACAGCATGCCGCGTGGCAGGACGAAACCGATGCCGACAACCATAAGAGAAAGCAACAGGTAGACGATGCTGAAAGAGGAAAACACGTCGTACTGTGCGAAGAAGATGAGTGCGGTGAAACCGAACAACGTCCCCGCAGCCCCGGCGATCAGGTTGAACATCCCCACCTTCTTCAGGGTCTCCTCCGGTCCGGTTCCCATTGGCGCGCCCATGGGCGGCTGCATTTGTCCCGGCGGTGGAGGCATCTGTCCGGGTGGCATACCGCCGGGCGGTGGACCTCCGACGGGAGGCTGCCCCGGCTGTTGCGGCGGAGCCTGAGGCATGCCGCCGGGCTGACCGGCCGGACCACCAGGTGGGGGCGACATTCCCGGAGGTTGCTGAGGGGGAAGGCCCTGCGGATTGGACGGTCCGGTGGGATTGCCCAAGGGGGACGGCGGTGGCGGAGGAGGTGCGCCGTCGGACGACCCGCCACCCTGAGCGGGGCGGATCTTCATGGTCGAATCGGAGACGTCGTCACCCGCCGACGGAGCGGCCGGTGTGTTGCCGCCGCCGGGCCTGAGCTTGAACGTGCCTCCGTCTTCCTCTTCATTGCCATTGTCTGGTTGGCTCATGATGTGCTGATTCTCCAAGCCGGTTGACGAACAGGTAGGTACGAACGCCTTGTACTCGCTCAAACACCATGTGGCGTAGAGTGTTCACGACGTCTCATTTCAGTTTACCGGGCCCCGTCATATCTTGCCGACCTCAGTCCGGGGTAGGCAACCCTCTCACGCGTCACTCGGCGCCGTCCGCGGACGTCTCCCCGTAACACGGTGGGCCCCACAGACCGAGCTCCTCCGAACGCGCCGCACCCTCGGCCGCCTGAAGTACATTATGGAGAGACACCGGGTTGTCCGGAATGTGGTAATACCGAGCCATACCGTCGCTGACCGCCTGCACCGAATAATTCATATTGTCGTCGGTGACAAGATAAGCCAACAGGCGATCGTACTGATCGTATTCATCGTGACCGGGGTCGGTGAACACATGAACCGTTTGATCGGCCAAGAGCTCACCGGCATACTCGGCCGCCTCCGGCCCCCAACACTCCTCGTCGCGATACCCCTCGACCTCAGGCGTATCGATTCCCAAGACCCGCACGGTCACCTCCTCACCGTCCAATTCCACCCGGACGGTGTCCCCGTCGATCACCGACTCGATCGTCGTCGTAGCCAGAAGATCGCCCGGGTAATCCACGCTCGGCGGCGACTCGCCATCCCCACATCCACCCACAAGAAGGACCGTCGCGACGGCGGCGGGAAATAGTTTAGTGCCCATACGTGTCAACACACCGTCGACGTTATGCCAAACTCAAAAACGTGGACGAGCATACAAGTCAAACGTCACTCGACTCACCGGAAACCGAAGCGGAGGCGCCCCGGCCGCGCCGTCCCGCGCCGCCCAGCAGAATCTCCCTCCTGCTGAGCTCCGCCCTGGCCACCAGCGGCTGGGCCACCATGGCCGTACTGTCGCCGCTTACACTCCTCACCGTCGTCCTCTGGGCGGTCAGCAACCGAGCCGGCAGCGCACTCGACGTCGTGTCACTCGCGCTAGGAACGTGGGTATCGGCTCACGCCACCCACATGACGGTAGCCGGACTGCCGTTGACCGTACCGCCACTACTACTAACCGTCCTCTGTGTCTGGAGAATCGGCAAGGCCGCCGCCGCGACCACACGCACCATCGGACCCCATAACTCCGCGGCCGTCCGCGCCGGAGCCGGAGCGGTCTCACTCGTCTACTTCTGCCTGTACACCGCCGCCGTACTGACCGCCCAATTCGGTCCCTTCGAATTCCATCTTGCCCACACCCTCATCGGCGGTGCCGTCGTTATCGTCGTCTCCGCGGCCATCGGAGCCAACACCGCTCTGGGACACCCACCCTGGATGGAGGTCTCCGCCTGGATGCGGCGGGCCTTCCGCACCGGAGCCCTTACCACCTTGAGCCTACTGGCGGTATCCGCTCTCGCCGTCGGCGTTTCGTTCGCACTCCGAACCGAAGAGACGGCCGACATCGTCGCGTACTACGGCGATCAAGGCTGGATCACCGTGCTTCTCAGCCTGCTGTATCTCCCCAACCTGATGATCTGGGCGCTCGCTTACCTGGTGGGTGCCGGTTTTTCGGTGGGGACCGACACCGCCGTCCAGATCGGAATGGTCGAAGCGGGGGCACTCCCCGCCGTCCCCCTGTTCGGGGCCGTGCCGGTCGAGCCGCTTCCGGACTGGGGTACCGCTATTGTCGCCTTCCCGCTGTTGTTGTCCATGGTGTGGGGAGTCATGCTGACGTATCGTTCACCCGATCTCCGATTGGCCCGAGTCATGTTCGCCGCCTGCGCGGCCGCCCTGTGGGCAACGTTGTTCCTCATGGGACTGTCCTGGTTGTCGTCCGGCGCGATGGGGAGCGAACGGCTCTCCGATATGGGAGCCGATCCGGTCGACGTCGGTCTCATCGGTGGGACGCAGATCCTGCTCGGCATGGTGGGGGCGTCCATGCTGGGCCGTCTGTTCGCCGTGCAACGTCAGGCCGTACGCCATGACGTCGTGCGCGCCGACACGGTTCCGATTCCCGAACAGACCGTCACCGTCGACGAAGAGTTAGATTGGGACCCGTGACTCATGAGCGATCCCACAGTCCCAAACGCGTCGTCGTGCTCCTGTCCGGTTCCGGCTCCAATCTGCAGGCCCTGCTGGATGCCGCCTCCGACCCCGACTACGGCGTCGAGGTGGTGGCCGTGGGCGCCGATCGTGGCGGAACCTATGGCGTGAAACGCGCCGAACGCGCCGGAGTGCCGACCTTTGTACGACGGCTGCGGGACTTCGACGATCGCCAGGAGTGGGACCGGTCATTGGCCGACACGATCGCGGACTATGAACCCGACCTGGTGGTATCGGCGGGATTTCTCAAACTGTTCGGCCCGATCATGTTGAACACCTTCCCCGGACGTGTCGTCAATACGCACAACTCCCTCCTACCGGCCTTCCCCGGCATGCACGGACCGCGCGACGCGTTCAACTCCGGGGTGAAACTGGCAGGAGCGACCCTGTTCTTCTGCGACCCCGGAGTGGACACCGGAGCGATCATCGCGCAGGTCGCCGTCCCGGTACTGGACGACGACTCGGTGGAGACGCTGACCGAGCGAATCAAGGAGGCCGAGCGTGACCAACTCGTCGAATGCGTGGGTCGTATGATGCGCGACGGTTGGACGGTGGAAGGCCGTCGGGTGCGGCTCGGAGCGTCGTCCTGATTGGTAGGACATTTGGGAACGCCTTGAACGCGAGGGCAATCCGCCTGCGCGGGACGGTGAGATTGAACCTCCCTCTCCGCGCGTGTTAGCCTGGAGGCGTCGCAACTGGCGGTGATCGTCCGCGCTAGGGCCCCGTGACATACGGACCGGGCAGCTCGTTGTTGAGTGGGGTCGTCGGAACGATCTGTGAGTGGAACAACCACTGGGGAGCGGCACTGCTGAACCAAATTACTGCGGTCGGACGCCTGGGTCGCAGTCTTTTTGAGCGAGCGAATCGCCTTCGAAGTGAAGGTGCCTCACAGAAAGCAGTGCGATGATGAGTGACTCCCGCGTTTTTTCTCCCGATTCTCCTACGACGGAACGCAAGCCGATCAAGCGTGCCCTCGTTTCCGTCTTCTACAAAGACGGCATAGTCGACCTGGCCGGTAGTCTGCACGGCAGCGGCGTCGAAATCGTCTCCACCGGATCGACGGCCCGCACCATTGCGGCGGCCGGAATCCCGGTCACCAAGGTCGAAGAATTGACCGGTTTCCCCGAAATCCTGGATGACCGCGTCAAGACTCTGCACCCCAAGGTTCACGCCGGTCTGCTCGCCGACGTGCGTCGTGAAGGGCATCGCGACCAGCTGGTCGACCTCGACATCGAAGCCTTCGATCTGCTGGTGGCCAATCTCTATCCGTTCTCCGAGACCGTGGCGGCGGGTGGCGACTTCGCCGACATTATTGAGAAAATCGACGTCGGCGGTCCGTCCATGGTGCGAGGAGCAGCTAAAAACCACGCGAATGTGGCGGTCGTCGTCGACCCCGAGCACTATCGCGACATCGCCGAGGCCGCCAAGAACGGCGGTACCACCGAGGGAGAACGCGTCAAACTGGCGGCCACCGCTTTCGCGCACTTGGCCTCCTATGACAGTGCCGTCGCGAGCTGGCTGGCCGAGCAGACCGAAACGTCCGGCTTGGCCGACTTCACCGCGCTGACGCTGTCGAAGTCGGCGGATTTGCGATACGGGGAGAACCCACACCAGGCGGCCGCACTGTACGAGACGCCGGGTGCGGACGCTGGACTTGCTCAGGCCGAACAGCTGCACGGCAAGGCCATGTCGTACAACAACTACACCGACACCGATGCGGCCTGGCGTGCCGCCCACGACTTCACCGAGCCCGCCGTGGCGATCATCAAACACGCCAATCCCTGTGGAATCGCCACCTCCGAGCGACTCGTGGACGCTTACCGGAAAGCCTTCGAATGCGATTCGGTCAGTGCCTTCGGCGGGGTGGTGGCCGTCAACCGAACCTTGGACTCAGAGACGGCCGAGCAGATCGCCGGGGTCTTCACCGAGGTCGTCGTCGCTCCCGACTTCACGCCCGACGCCCTGGAAACTCTGACGCGGAAGAAGAACATTCGCCTCCTCCGTAGTTCTTGGACCCCCGCTCCCCTGGAATACCGTCCGGTGTCCGGCGGCTGCCTGGTACAGGAGGCCGACCGGATTGACGCGGCGGGCGATGCGGCGTCGGAATGGACCTTGGTCAGTGGCGATCCGGCCGACGCAGCGACTCTTCGAGACTTGGAGTTCGCCTGGAGAGCGGTCCGTGCCGTTAAATCGAACGCTATTCTCTTGGCCGACGACACCGCCTCGGTCGGCGTCGGGATGGGCCAGGTCAACCGTGTCGATTCGGCCCGACTGGCGGTGCGACGAGCCGAAGAGCGCGCACAGGGGTCCGTGGCCGCCTCCGACGCCTTCTTCCCCTTCCCCGACGGGCTGGAGATCCTCCTTGAGGCCGGTGTGCGCGCCGTGGTGCAGCCCGGTGGATCAATGCGCGACGAGTCGGTCATCGCGGCGGCTCAGGCCGCCGGGGTCACCATGTACGTGACCGGAACCCGGCATTTCGCCCATTAACACGGTGGTCGCCTCGTTAACGGCGACGATGCCGACCGGTCGATGTCATTCTGCCGCGCGGCGTCGAATCGGCGTGGCACGCCCGTCAGTGTGCCACGCTGTCCACATGCTTCACGGTTTTAAGAACTTCCTGCTGCGTGGAAACGTTGTGGAACTGGCCGTCGCCGTGGTGATGGGGGCGGCCCTGACCGCATTGGTGTCGGCCTTCGGAGACGCCTTCCTCCTGCCGCTGATTACCTTGGTGACCGGCGGTGGTGAGGCGGGTGGAAGTTTCTCGATCAACGGTACCGAATTCGCCTACGGAATCTTCCTCAGCCAGGTCATCGTCTTCATCCTCACCGCGGCCGCCGTATACTTCGTCGTCGTGGTCCCGTTCAACAAGGCCCGGGAACGTTTCGTCACGAAGTCCGAGGAGACGGTGCTTCCCGATCCGCAGTTGGAAGTGCTGACCGAAATTCGCGACCTCCTGCGTGAACGCGGCCAGGCGAACTCCCCGAACGGCGACGACGCGTAACGTTCCCGGAATCGGTCAGGAATCGACCTTCGGTTCCCAGACCATTTCGGCCCCGCGTGTTCCGACCTCGAAGAGCATCCAGCCCGCGAGGAGGATCAAGGCCAGCGTAATGAGGCCGAGCATGAACATGATGAGCTTGCGGCCTTTGGCGGCCGGGTCGCCGGTCTCTTTCGGCTCGCTCTCACTTTCGGGAGTTTCCGGCGATGTCGCCGGCAGGTTGTTGCGGCGAACCCGGTCAAGGGTGGCAAAGAGCCACCAGATCGGAATCAGACCGACGAGTACCCAGAACAATCGGTTACCCCAGTCGCTGTGGGCTTGGATCGGATCGCTCCACTCTCCCGGTGACGGGCTGAGAAAGTCGGCCAGGTCGCCACCGCTCCAGATGGCGAGGAATACGCTCGCCGGAGCCAGCAGGGTCAACGTCGCGACCAGCCATCCGATCCGGCGACGCACCGGAGGAATGAACAGGTACAGCAGTCCCAGTACCAGCAGGATCGGTACCAAGACGATCGGTATGTGAACAGCCAAGGCATGTATGGGCAAATCCAGGACGGTAGTCATGTCTTCAGCATACTTGTGGAAAACCCTCATGTGGCAATTGATTCACCGAGAACCCGACTATGCCGAACCGCCAATCCCAAGGACGCCACCACCAGCGCGAGGAGTACCCACGCCAATGTGTGCATTCCGAAACCGGCCACACCGGCGGCCACGATCGGCCCCAGAGTAGCGCCCACATAATTGATGAACATCGCCCCGGAATTGGCGCTGGCACCGAATTGCGGGGCGATCCGCATGGCCGATTGCAGAATGGCGGGGTTGGCGATGCCGGTAGAGGCCAAGAACAGGGCGGCGGTGATTCCCAGCAAGACCGGGTGAGGAGGAGCGATCGCCATGGTCAGGACGGCCGCCCCGGCGACGACGAGCGAGCCGAGGATTTGCGCGTTGAGGGAGAAACGGCGGAGAACGATCGCTACGAGGGGTACGAGGGCGAGGAAGGGTAGTGCCACCGCGCGCAGGGCCAAAAGCTCGTCGGAGTCGGTCACGATGCCGGTCAGCTCGAATCCGGTGAAGACGGCGACTCCCACCGTCATGGGGAGAGCCATGACGAAGTACAGCCGTACCAGGGAGGCGTGCGTGAATACCTGCGGCAATTGCCCGATCGACTTCCATATCGAACCGGTGAAGTGAGGCCGATCGGCAATCATGACCGAGCGCAGTGCCACCGCCAGTGCCAGCAGGCCGAGAGCGGACAGGTACCAGACCGCCTGGCGGTTCACGTGATCGGTGAGATACTGACTCGCCATCTGTGCCACGATCACCGCACCGATGAATGAGGTGAGAACGGCGGTGGCGGCGATACCACGGTGGTGCGGTCGCAGATGCCGTCCGATATAGGTCATGACGGAAGGCGCGAACGCCCCGGTAGTCAATCCTTGTACCACCCGAAGCAGGAGTGCGAGGCTATACCAAGGGGCAAGACTGATCAATAGAGTGACCACTGCGGCGGCGATCATGCCTATGGACGACCAACGGCGGAATCCGAATTTGTTCGACCCCGGGCCGGAGACGAGCATACCGACCGCATAGCCGATGGCGAAGGCACTGAGGGTCCAGGCCATGGCGTGTGGGCCTACTCCCCAGTGCTCTCGCAGTTCGTTGAACTGAGGAATGATGGTGTACATCTGTCCGGTAGTGAGTAGAGCTCCGAGGGTGAACACGGGGAGCGCCAGGGTGAAGGAGCCGTAGGCATCGGTCTCCTCCGAGACGGGTGAATGCTTTTCGCTAAGAGCCATGGCGACGAAGGTACGCCGAGGGGGCGGGTAGTGTCAACTAACTAGTTGGTTTTTAGCTGTGCTAGTATTCACGTTATGGGACGTAGTGCTGAAACTCGAGAAACCCTGCTGGAAGCTGCGCGGACGGAATTCGCGCGCCATGGATTGGCCGGTTCAAGGGTTGACCGCATCGCCCAGAGTGCGGGCGTCAATAAGGAGCGAATTTACGGTCTCTTCGGTTCCAAGGACGGGCTGTTCAACGAGGTACTGATTCAGGCCATGCGGTGTTTCGTGGAGGTGGTCAATCCCCTGGAAACCGATGGCACCGCCGCCGAATACGTGAAGCGACACTACGAATATCATCGCGACCACCCCGAGTTGTTGCGTTTGTTGTTGTGGGAGGCCCTGGAAGACGGCCGTGACGCCCCGCGTGACATCGACAATTGGCGTCACGAGTATTACCGGGACAAGGCCGATGTCAGTATGGCGAGATTCGGGGCCGCGGACAAGGCGACCGCCGCTCGCCTGACGTTCTCCCTGTGTGCCTTGGCCAGCTGGCCCAATGCGGTACCGCAGTTGCGTGACTTGATGTTGGGCGACGTTGCCGATGACGAGGAGGCGCTGGAACGTTTCCTCCTCGACTTCAGTCGGCGTGCCACTGCGGAGGAGACTCCGAGCGACGAGGCCTCCTCGGTCGACGAGGCGGTCGCCGAGCTCGAACGGGCGCAGCGGGCCGAACGTCAAGCGCGGGAGCGTTTGGCCCGTACGATGCGGCGTGACAATCGACAGGGTGTCAGTGCCAACCGGCTGGCGCGGCAGGCGCGCGGGGTGGTGTCGCGCCCGGTGGTATTGCGGATGTTGTCCGACGACAGCGGCGAATTATCCGGTTAGCGGCCCATGAATTGGTCTCCGTAGGTCATGACCGCCTCGGCGATGAGCTGCACGGCGATTCCGGCCAGCAACATACCCGAGATTCGCGTCAGAACTTCGATGCCGCCCTTGCGCAGGACGGCGACCAGGAGGTTTGAAAAGCGCATGACCAGGAAGATGATGAGGTGGATGGCAACGATCGCGATGGCGATACCGAGGTACTCGAACGTTGAGGCCGCCTCGTTGACAAAGAGGATGACGGCCACGATGGCCCCGGGTCCCGCCAGCAGGGGAGTACCGAGCGGAACCAAGGCGATGTTCGAGGTGTTGGCCGTCTCCGGATCGTCGGCCTGCCCGGTGAGCAATTGGAGCGCCACCAGCAGTAGGAGGAGACCGCCAGAGGCCTGTAGGGCCGCCACATCGATGCCCATATAGTTCATGATCTGCTGTCCCACCACGGCGAAAAGCGCGATCATTCCCAGTGACAGCCCCGTTGCCTGAATGGCGGCCTTGCTTTTCTGTTTCTTATCCATAGCGCTGGTCAGCGCCAGGTAGATAGGAACGATCCCCGGGGGGTCGATGATGACGAACAAGGTGACAAAAATAGGTAGAAATGCTTCCGGTCCCACTCCGAAAGTATCCCATTCCACAGAAACAACGGGCCGTTTTAACGCGCAGACTGTGTCACTCGTATCGCACTATTGGTGTAACCGTCATCAAATAGCGGTGAAGCCGATCTCCCCAGGCGGACATGTGAGCAGAGATATGTCGCCGCGTCGTCCAGCGGCATGACGGGGCGGGTATGGGGGAGGGGTTAATCGGATTTAGGCGTCATCGGCTTTGCTGCGCTGCCCTTCCGGGCCGTCGTTTCCCAGCAACTCGATTTCTTCCTCTTCTTCTCGTTCGTCCACGGCCTCGGGCTCGTACATCTCCTCGACCATCTGCAGATAGAGCTCATTGGGATTGGGCAGATGCGCGACTTCGCGTAGGGCCTGATCCTGACCGGCGGACTCCACGATGAAGGTGCCGTAATTGAACATGCGTCCCATGGGGGTCTGGGCGTACTTCATGTCGGTCACACGGGCGAGCGGCATCATGGCCACCTCGCGAGTGACGACACCCTGCACCAGCATGATGCGTTTATTGGTGAGAATGAAGCGGTCCATGTACCAGTCGATGAGTTTCCAGCCGATGATACCGAGGAACACCAGCCAGACGCCGATGGTAATGCTGAGGGCCATGTCGCGAGCGTCGGATTCCCATCTGAGGAAGAGGCCCGCTACGAAGCCCAAGGTCAGTGTGCTGAAGGCACCGATGATGTACCAGGGGAGAAGGTGTACCCAGTGCCGTCGCCATTCGCCGCGGTACTTCTCGGTCGGGAACAGGTAACGGGCGGAAACTTGAGACGGGACGTCTTTACGTACAGGGCCGCGCATCCCGGCGAAGATTCCGGCTGTCCGGTCGTCTTTTTCATACCGGAGGTCTTCGAGATCGTAGTCGTCCAGACTATCGCGTGGTGGTGGGGGAGAGTGCGGCTCGGAATCCGGTGAGCCCGAGCCGCCGGGACCTGTATGGGTCATCGGGTCAGGTCACCAGGCCCGTGAAGAATGAAGCGAAACCATTGGCAACATCTCCCATGCTGCTGGCAAGTGACACGACGATATCGGTGGCGTCATCGGGCCTCATCGCGATGAAGAACACCAGGAACGCCAGACCGCCCCAGGTGAGAATCTTTTTCACCATTACTCGTTCCTCCTGTTTCAGGCTTGCATCGAACAAATTGTACATATGCAAGCCCCTGAGTGCATACTGAAACGGACTGAGCCTCAGGGTGTTCAGGCCAGACCGATGATCTCATCACCCCAGCCTATAACCTTTCAGCTCAAAACTCCAGACCCAGTGTACGGTTCGAGAGAGTCCTTTTCGCATTGTTCGGTAATTACACGGCCACCAAGCTTGTCGTACAATCGACGTTTCCCGCCGGTCATGGTATTGCTTGCCCGCAAACCCGCGCAACGAGAACGTCGACCGACGATTCACCTGTTCCGCGGACGGATGAATGCCGTTGGTGAGCAATACATCATGTGAACTCCAATCTCGATGTGAGACCGTCTCCCTTGCGTGCTTGCGACGTGCTTGGCGCGGTTGCGAAGTACGTCGGTCAAGCGGCGACCGGGATGTCGATCCAAGCCGATCCACACTCGAATCAACACCGCTCATTTTCGAACCCTACCTGACGTCACCTGATCCTGGCTCAATGTAGGTATAAAGCCTCGGCTCTGACCAGGTAAGTGTTCACTATCCGACACCGAAAGTGAGACAGAGAGGTCGCTCCACCTACGTGAGAGCGACTCGCGCGTGGCGTATCACCGTCGATGACGGGAAGATGTCGTTTGCGCCCACCCGGCGGGAGGCGTTAAGTCGAAAAGACGTGTTGGCGAACCCAACTGTGCATGGCTATTCCACTGGCGACACCGGCATTGATCGACCGTGTGGAACCGAATTGGCTGATGGAACAGACGAGGGTGCACACGTCCCGAACCTCCTGGGACAGACCGGGACCTTCTTGTCCGAAAACGAGCACGGCGTGCTGTGGCAGGTCGGCCGTCTCGATGGGTACGGACCCGGGGAGGTTGTCGATGCCCACCACGGCCAGATCATTGTCCTTGGCCCAGCGGGTAAACTCCTCCACCCGTTCGTGGTGCGAGACGTGCTGGTATCGGTCGGTGACCATGGCGCCTCGGCGGTTCCAACGTCGTTTGCCGACGATGTGCACCCCTTTGGCGAGAAAGGCGTTCGCATTACGGACGACCGTTCCGATGTTGAAATCGTGCTGCCAGTTTTCAATCGCGACGTGGAAGTCGTGCCGGTAGCGGTCCAGGTCGGCGACGATGGCCTCCCGATGCCAGTAGCGATACTTGTCCACCACATTGCGGCGATCGCCCTCTTGCAACAGGTCGGGATCGTAATGCTCGCCGTCGGGCCACGGCCCTTCCCAAGGGCCGACTCCGACTTGGAGCTGATCGTCGTTTGGCTTCTTCTCGGCTTCACTGGTCACCGGTCAATTGAAGCACCCGGTCGCTCGACTGCCAAATCGTCCCGCACACCGTCTACGTAAAAGTCGCCCCGGGCTGCTACGGGGGAAGCAACCCGGGACGATTCAACCATCATAATCCCTGCAAGAATGTGACTCACATCCAGTGTCTAGATGAAAGTCGTTGTGCGACAAAGGAAATGAGTAATCAACTGTTGTTGATTACTGACTTGAAGTGACGCAGGCGCTGTGCGTTCGTGACCACCGATACGCTCGAGAACGCCATGGCAACCCCGGCGATCATCGGGTTGAGCAGGCCAAACGCAGCCAAGGGGAGAGCCAGAGTATTGTAACCGAAGGCCCAGCCCAGGTTCTGCTTGATGTTACGCAGCGTCCGTCGTGACAGAGCCAAGGCGTCCACCGTCACCAAGAGGTCACCGCGCACGAGCGTCATATCACTGGCGGCGATCGCCACATCCGTGCCCGTTCCCATGGCAATTCCCAGGTCAGCCTGGGCGAGAGCGGCGGCGTCATTAACTCCGTCACCCACCATCGCCACAGTGGCCCCCTCCTTCTGGAGCCGTTCGATCTCTGAGAGCTTATCGGCGGGACGTACCTCGGAGATGACGTCGTCGATCCCCACGTCTCGGGCCACCGAATCGGCAACCTGAGCGGAATCGCCGGTCAACAATACCGGTCGCAGCCCCATCTCCCGGAAGTGGGAAATAGCCCGCGTGCTGGTCGGCTTAACGGTGTCGGCGACCGCAACGGTGCCGACGACCTCGCCGTCCACACGCACCTCCACCACGGTGTGCGGTGAATCGGCGGAGGCCGAATCGCTCAGACGCCCCACGGCGACACGCTTGTTCTCCACGGTGCCCACGACACCCTCACCGGGTTCGTTCACAAAATCGACGACCTCCGGCAATTGACCGGTCTTGTCGGCCGCCGTACGGGCGATGGCAGTGGCGATCGGGTGCTCACTGGCGTTTTCCACCGCTCCAGCCAAACGCAGTACTTCGGCGTCGGTGTAGTCCACGACCGTCATCGTTCCCGTGGTGACGGTTCCGGTCTTGTCCAACACGATCGTGTCGACGCGACGGGTTTGCTCCAGCACCTCCGGGCCGGAGATCAGGATGCCCTCCTTCGCCGCGCGGCCGGTCCCGGTCATCAGTGCCATTGGAGTCGCCAACCCCAAGGCGCAGGGGCAGGCGATGACCAGGACCGCTACGGCGGCCCCGAAGGCATGGCCCATGCCGCCGACGAACAGCCAGGCGATCAGAGTGGCGATGGCCAGCAGTATGACCAGTGGAACGAAGACGCCGGAGATCTTATCGGCCAAACGCTGCGCGGAGGCCTTCGACGCCTGAGCGTCTTCGACCATCTTGGCCATCTGTGCCAACTGGGTGTCGGCCCCGACGTTCGTCGCCCGAACTGTGAGGCGTCCCGAGGTATTGACCGTCGCGCCGGTGACCGTGGACCCCTCGGTCACCTCTACGGGAACCGATTCCCCCGTCAGCATGGACTCGTCCACGGCACTGGCTCCGGCCACCACCGTTCCGTCGGTGGCGATCTTTTCGCCCGGACGGACGACGAATTCATCGCCCACGGTCAGTTGACCGACCGGAATACGGACTTCGGAACCGCCACGTAGCACGGCGACGTCCTTGGCCCCCAGTTCCATCAGCGCACGCAACGCGGCACCGGCCTGTTTCTTGGAACGGTGTTCCAGGAACTTACCCAGTAGAACGAAGGCGGTGACGCCGGCGGCCGCTTCCAGGTAGATGTTTCCGGCCGCATCACCCGAACCGGCGGTGAGGGAGAAGGGGTGGCTCATTCCCGGCTCCCCGGCGGTGCCGAAGAACAGGGCGTACAGGGACCACAGGAATGCGGCGAGCGTCCCCATGGAAACCAGGGTATCCATGTTGGCGGCCCCGTTTCGGGCGTTGATCGCGGCGGAGCGGTGGAAGGGGTATCCGCCCCACACCACGATCGGTGCGGTGAGCGTCAACGAGAGCCATTGCCAATTGGTGAACTGTAGGGCGGGAATCATGGCCAGCGCGATGACCGGGACGGCCAGTGCGATGGAGATGAACGCACGTTGCCGCATCGTGTCCAGTTCGTCGTGGTCGGATGTACCGGACGTGGTCTCCTCGTCTTCAGCGGCCTGATCGGACGGGTCGGGAACCGGGCTGGCGTTGTACCCGGTCTTTTCGACCACCGAGATCAGGTCGTCGGCGGAAACCTCGTCGGTGACGGTCACCTGGGCCTTTTCGGTAGCAAAGTTGACACTGGCCTCTACGCCGTCGACTCGATTGAGTTTCTTCTCGATTCGATTGGCGCATGCCGTGCAGGTCATGCCCTGGATGTCGAGGTTAATCAAGTTGCTCATACCGCCACTATACCCCTAGGGGGTATCAAATGCAAGTACCCCCTAGGGGTATACTTCAAGAAGGTCGGCGGCGTCCCTGGGATGAATACCTTGGGGGTGGAGGACCGCCGATGTAGACGTGCGTATCTCCTCCGGATACGGCAAAAGGCGGCCGGGGTCGTTCCCAGCCGCCTTTTATGCGATTCTTTTGCGTGACTGCGTTACGCGAATTAGGAATCGTGTTTCAAAATGGCGTCCCAGTCGGAGGCGTTCACAGCGAGGATCGGGCTGTCGGTCAGCTTCGAATCCTTGACCTCGACGGACTGTTGACGGTTACCCACCCGGGCTTCCACGCAGTTTCCACCAGTGCTGCTGCGGGCGGATTTCTTCCATTGTCGGTTCAACATAGATATTCCCCCAAAGGTATGGATGTGTTGAGCACAGTATCAAATAGGTCGTTGTAGGACTTCACACGGGACCGTTTCTCAATGTACTCACTCATGTCGGGCGCTTCGAGGTACACAAAAGACGGTGCGTGCGGCTCCTCCTGATACTTGGACGCCAGGAAGATGTCGAATCCACTTTGCATAAACGGGTGGGGGGTACGTACCACTCTGATATCCCAGCCGCGTTTGGCCGCCGTATAAAGGTGGTCCAATTGTTGTTGACGGCAGGGAAACTTATTCAACATCTGCAGTACGGTGTCTCCGATGATGATTTCGATTCGGGTATCGCGTCGGTTCTCGATTTCCTTCTGACGTCGTTGTTTCAGGTTCCAGTTCGCCTGGCTGCGCTCGTCCGAGATTCGCGGATCGCGAATCAGTTCGGAGAAGTGGTAGTCCTCGATCTGGAGGACCCCCGGAAGAAAAAGCGGTTCATACTTTCGAATGACCGGATAGTTCTGATCGGCTCGCAAGAGCAGTCGAGGCTCGAAGATCTGAGACGTACTCAAATCCGGAGTGTTTCGATGCTCGTGAAGATGAAGCAGATAGGATTTTGTGGACGGATCGACGTCCAACCTGCTGCACAGTCCCTCTAGGGCCAGTGACGACGGACTGGTTTCCCCTTTCTCCCATTTGCGAATCGCTTCGCTGCTCTGATCGTATAGCCGGGCTGCCGGTGTCGGTTTCAGGCCGGCTTCCTCTCGCAAGGAACGCAGTTCTATTGCGAGAGCCCATCGAATTAGTCGTGATATTCCCACCAAATATCCCCCACGGTCCAAGGCTCACCAATATTGGGTGTCTATAACCATATCTCCCTAAGTGTCTCAATTATGTCGTAGGGGTGACACTATTGAAATCCCAGCTCGCCGCGATTAGATTGAGGTGATGACCACGAAGCGGCGAGACCGGTGTGGGGACGTCCGATGATGGGCGGTGGCTTGTATTGCGCTCGGGAACCGACGAACATCAGCCGAGGGTACGACTTCAGCCAAAGCGAAGGTCTTGTCAAGACTGGTCGGGTGGGCCGGTTGCGGCCCTATGAGGAATATCGATATGGCCGGTGGGTACATGAGACTGAGGAGTGGACGACATGCTTGCTGAACGAGGCACCGAACAAAGTGAGGACTCCGGTAGCGGCATCACCCACATTACAAGTGACGGTTGGGCATTCGTGATTTATTCCGATCGGATTGAAGTCCACGACTTGGACGATGAGCGCGAATTGTGTTTGACCATCAACCGGATGAAACGAGGGGATTTGACGTGGCACGGTGACGCCGCGGAAATGAGGCCGGGGACCCAGACCAACTATTTTTGTCGCATTCTCAACGCATTGCCCGAGCGTTATCTACTCGGCCCCGATGCCGCGGTCGGGGCGAATTCCTAAGACCCGATCAATGCTCATGAGCATGAGGAATGGGAACGTAGCCGGTGCTACGAGATGCAGGTGAACTCCGACTGGCGTTGTGACTGAATCAGGCTTGATCGGACCCACCTGAAAGTTTGGGGTACCAGGTGGGAGCGCGCGCGACGGCCTACCGACACGGGCCGAGCGCGCGGAACGCACGCAGGTGTGAGACATGTGCGTGCGTCGATTCTGTCTACCATTGTGGTGGGACGCCGCCGTATGCCGGTAGACGGAATTCGTGGGGCGCGATGAGACACGAAGGTGGACCCCTCCACCAGCACATCTCATGCGCCCCACGGTCAATCAAAAACGTGGATCCCTCGCTTAACGGGCGGGCTCACGCTTCAGTACGTCCTTCAACTTGAGGCGGCTACCCACGTGCATGACCGTGCGACGATAGATGGCCGCTCCCGCGATCACCGCCGCGAGGGCGGCAATGACGAGTCCGACAATGGCCACGATGATGTTCCAGGTGGGAACGGTGGTCATAGCAGTGCGGACGGGCATGGCGATGGCCGAAATCGGCGGAATCATGGAGAGAATCTCGCTGGTTGAACTCTCGGGGTCGCTGAGTACCGAAATGTTCGTGCCGAGGTAGGCGACCATGATCAACGTGGTCACCGGCATGAGAACGCTTCCGGCCTCTTCTTGGCGTGACACCATGGCTCCCATTCCACCCGCAAGGGCGCCGAACAGGGCGAAAGCAAGTACCCACCAGCCGACGGTGGAGATGAGTGCCGAAGTGGTCCCGTCGGGCAGCTCCGGCAAGGTACCGGTGACCGAAGCGACCGATATTCCGGTTACGAGGATGGCAATCATGGTGATGATCGATACGACGCCGAGTCCGAGGATTTTTCCTACCAGAAGCTGCCAAGGGCGCATGGTGGCCAAAAGGATCTCGACGATGCGGCTGGACTTCTCCTCGATGACGCCCATGGCAATGAACTGTGTGGGCATCATGATCATGAAGAGCATGAAGACGGAAATAAAGAGTCCCAGGAGGTAATTCATCCCGCCGTATCCACCGCTCGCAGAGATTTCGACTTCTTTGAGCGGCTCCACTTGCATGGCGGCCTGTACTTCCGCGGCGTCGTATCCTTGTGCTTCGAGCTGTTCGACCGATTTTGTGCTTTGGTGGGCGGATTGGACGACGATTTCCAGCGCATTGTCGATTCCATTGTCGACCAGGATCTCGTTGCCGTTGACGGCGGTGTCGATGTCTCCGTCACTGAGGGCTTCCTCGGCGGAATCCGCCGAGTCGTAAGTATGAACTGATATGTCGACGTCCTCGACATTCTCCAAGGCGGTGGCCATCGGTGACCCTTCACCGACGATTCCCACCGAGTACCCCTCATCGTCCCCTCCGATGATGGCGGGAAGTGCGGCCAGGATGCCAACGGCGACGACGCTGACGAGGAGTGCGATCACATTGGCTTTGGACAGTCCGCGGACTTTGATCTCACGAGCGGCGACCAGCCCGATTTCCCGGGTGGCGCTGTTTTTCTGCGTATTGGAACTCATGGGCGTTCGGTCACTGGCCTTACTGTTTAACGGTTTCGTGGAAGATGTCGGCGATGCTGCGTTGGTCGTATGCGAAGTGAGTGACGCGTCCGGCCTGTCGGGCAATGTCGAGCACGGCGGCGTCATCGGCTCCGAACAGGAGATAGTCGGTGCCGTCGAAGGTGACCGAGGTGGACGTCGCCTGCAGTGTGGACGTGAGGTCGTCGGCGCCCGAGACGCGGAGTCGCAGGGGCGATTCCTCGCGGTTTTTGAGTTCCTCGACCGTGCCGTCGGCGATGATTTTTCCGCCGCTGACGATGGTGACCGAATCGCAGATGCGTTCCACGAGGTCGAGCTGGTGGCTGGAGAAAAGGACGGCGACACCTTGGTGGGCACGTTCGGTGAGCGCTTTACTCATGACGTCCACCGCGATCGGATCGAGTCCCGAGAAGGGCTCGTCGAGAATGAGGACGTCGGGGGAGGCGACCAGGCTGACGGCCAGCTGCACGCGCTGCTGGTTACCCAAAGACAGGTCTTGCACGGAGTCTTTGGCGCGGTGCGTCAGGTCGAGCTGTTGCAGCAGCTGTTCGGCGGATTCCTTGGCTTCGGCGTGCGTCATTCCCGCCAATTGCCCGAAATAGGTGACCTGCTCGGCGACCTTCATTTTGGGATACAGGCCGCGCTCTTCCGGCATGTACCCGATGGAGCGTTGGTCGTCGGACGTGATGGGTTGGGAGTTGAAGGTGACCTGGCCACCGTCACTGGACAACACGCCCATGATGATGCGCATCGTGGTGGTTTTTCCGGCCCCGTTCGCGCCGATGAAGCCGCGAATGCGGCCGGATTCCAGCGCGAGGTTGATGTCGTTGAGGGCGGTGACGTCTCCGAAGCTCTTACGGAGATGCTCGGCCCGCAATATCGTATTCGGGAGGGTAGTACTGGTATTTGACACGTACCCATCGTATTCCGTGCCGGCGCTCCGGCGCCTCCTGCTGCGGAAGGATTCCCGGGTTCTCCGCTCCTGCTCTGGAGGGAGACGCCCGTCCTTTTAATTGCGGGAGTTGAATTTGTATCCCAGTCCGCGCACGGTCACCAGATACTGCGGCTTACTGGGTGAATCCTCCAGTTTAGAGCGGAGACGTTTGATGTGAACGTCGAGGGTCTTGGTGTCGCCCACATAGTCGGCTCCCCACACTCGATCGATCAGTTGTCCCCGGGTGAGGACGCGTCCGGCGTTGCGCAGGAGCAGTTCGAGTAGTTCGAACTCCTTGAGGGGAAGCTGTATTTCCGTGTTGTTCACCGTCACGACATGGCGTTCGACGTCCATCCGTACGGGGCCGGATTCGAGAGTCGAGCTGTCGTTGTCGGCGGTGCGTTCGTTACTGCGGCGCAGCACGGCACGGATGCGGGCCACCAATTCCCGTGGCGAGTAGGGTTTGGTGACGTAGTCGTCGGCTCCCAGTTCGAGGCCGACGATCTTGTCGATCTCGGTATCGCGTGCGGTGACCATGATGATGGGAACTTCGGAGATCGCCCGCAGTTCCCGGCAGACCTCGGTGCCGGACTTTTCGGGAAGCATGAGGTCCAGAAGGACGATATCGGCTCCGGTCGTGGAGAATTCGCTGATGGCGGTGGTGCCGTCGGGAGCGATGGTGACTTCGAAGCCTTCTTTTTTGAGCATGTAGGACAATGCGTCGGAGAAGGACTCTTCATCTTCGACTACAAGTACGCGAGCCACGTAGGTACCTTCCTGGTCGTTTCCGGGGAAGCGCCGATTCGACGTCGTTGCGACGCGATGTCAACGCTATATCCATATTTCACCGATACGAACTAACCGCTGTTTGACGTCGGTGGAACGCTCAGGCAACATCAAGGTAAACACTGAACCTTCCTCAGGCGTCGAGGTGACGTCCACCTTTCCTCCGTGGTTGACGGCGATGTGCTTGACGATCGCGAGTCCCAAACCGGTGCCGCCGGTGGACCGCGAACGGGCCCGGTCGGCTCGGTAGAACCGTTCGAAGATGCGGTCGAGTTCCTTGGGCGCGATACCGATTCCCTCATCGGCCACACAGATGCAGACGGTACGGTTCGTCGTCACCGAATCCGACGGGCGACAGGAGTCCACCGTCAGGCGGACGACCGTGTTGTCGGGTGAGTAGGCGACGGCGTTGGAGACCAGATTCTTCACCGCCGTGATCAGCTGTACTTCGGAACCGAGAACCTCGAGTCCCTTCTGACCCTCCACACTGAAGTGAATGCCCTTGGACTCGGCCGGAATGCGTGTGTGATCGAGTGCCTCTGCCACCACCGCGTCGATGGACACCGCGGTGGCCTCGGGCGTGCGCTCCGCACCTTGAATCCGGGAGAGTTCCAGCAGGTCGGCGACCAGTGCCGACATACGGCTCGCCTCGGCCTGGACTCGATGGGCGAAGCGTTCGGTGGCGTCGGGGTCGGTCACGGCGTCCGATAGCGCCTCGGACAATACCTGCAGGGCTCCGACCGGGGTCTTCAGCTCGTGACTGACGTTGGCGACGAAGTCGCGGCGGACCCTCTCCAGCCGCTGGGTTTCCGAGATGTCCTGCAGTTCGACAACGAGCAAACCGTCCGGCATGGGTGTGATGCGTACCGAGACCGCGGTCGGTTCACCCAGGCCGGGCGCCTCCACGTCCAATTCACTGGCGCGTACCCGGCCCGAGCGTCGGGCCTGTGACAGGAGTGGACGCAGCGACAGTGAGGTCACTTGGCGCTCGTCCACAATGCCGAGTCGTCGCGCCGCCGCATTGGCGTAGAGGACGTGCCAATTGGCGTCGATGACGCACATACCCGTTTGGAGGGAGTCGAGGGCCGATTCCCAGGGCAGAGGGTTTCCGGACGTGGCACCGGAGAGATTCACGGCCGAATCCAGATTATGTTTCACAATTACAGCCTAACCGGTGACGTGGCGTGTACTGGTATCGCTCATCCTATCCGATTGGGAGTCAAATGTGGCCTGACCAGTACGGACAGGCCACATTCAGGCTCCGTTAACGGAATGGTTCCTCAGGTTTCGCCCTTGGTTCCCGACGATGGGCGCGTCACCTATTTCTTGCCCTGTGCGGCCACCGCGGCGGCGGCTTCCTCGGCTGCCTTCGGGTCGAGGTACTCGCCCCCGGCGACCAATGGACGCAGGGTGTCTTCGTCGAGTTCATAGCGTAGCGGCATGCCGGTGGGAATATTGAGCGACACGATCTCGTCGTCGCTGATGCCGTCCAGATGCTTGACCAGCGCACGCAGGGAGTTGCCGTGCGCGGCGACCATGACGGTCTTACCGGCCTTCAAGTCGGGGACGATACCGTCGTACCAATACGGCATCATGCGTTCCAGAACGTCCTTCAGACATTCGGTGCGGGGCAGGATGTCGGGCGTCAGGTTCGCGTACCGCGGGTCTCCGTCCTGACTGAACTCGCTGCCCGGCTCGATTTTCGGCGGTGGCACGTCATAGGAGCGTCGCCAGGTCATGAACTGTTCCTCACCGAACTTCTCCAGTGTCTCGGCTTTGTTCTTGCCTTGCAGCTCACCGTAGTGGCGTTCGTTGAGTCGCCAGGAACGCTTGACCGGAATCCACGAACGATCGGCCTCGGCCAGAGCGATTTCGGCGGTGTTGATGGCGCGACGCAACAGCGACGTGTGGACGACATCGGGGAGCAACTGCGTTTGCGTCAACAGTTGTCCGCCGCGGCGGGCCTCGTCTTCCCCGGCGGCCGAGAGCTTGACGTCGACCCAACCGGTGAACAGGTTCTTGGCGTTCCACTCGGACTCGCCGTGACGTAGCAGAATCAGGTTTACACTCATGACTCAATCGTGCCGCGCGCGGCGGGCCTCAGGGCCGGTATGGAGCGCTATCGTGTTCTACTTCTCAATTACTCCGGTTCGGTGCGTCGGGGCGGAGATGCTCAAAGGCACGCAGATTGGCCGTGGATTCGCCGCGATCGAGCCTCCACTGCCACTCGTGGCGTATCGAGGAGGCGAAGCCGAGTTCCAGGATGACGTTGAAGGTCGCATCGGACGCTTCCAGCACCGAGCCGAGTACCGAGTCCAGATCCTCGGTGTTGATGCTGCTGAGCGGCAGGCGTCCGACGAGGTGGATGTCGCCTACCTCGTCGATGGCGAAGGCTACGGCGAAAAGTCGTCCGTTCCGCCGTAGCAGTTCGGCCGTCACTGCGGCAGCGTTCTCCTCGGGGCAACGCGAGACGAATGCTTCGATCCGGAGCGCATGATCCTCCACGACGAGGGAACAGTCGGTGGAGAGTTTCCGGGAACCGGGAAGACTGACCGTCACTCCGTTCACCTCGGGCTGCTTGGTCCACTCCACGCCCATGTCATCGAGTGCTTCGGTCAAACGCTCGTACATTTCAGTCCTGTTCTTGACGGTGTTGGAAGTACGCCCACGCGTCGGCGACGATGGTCTCCAGGTCGTCGCGGGTGGGCGACCAGCCGAGTACTGTTTTGGCCTTCTCGGAGGAGGCGATGAGTTGAGCCGGGTCGCCGGGTCGACGCGGCCCGTCGACCACGGGAACCTCGCGACCGGTGACGGTTCGGACGGCGGCGACGATCTCCTTGTTGGTGTAGCCGGTCCCCGAACCCAGATTGAACACGTCGTGACGTCCCGGTTTGGCGTATTCGATGGCCTGGGCGTGTGCGTCGGCGAGGTCGCCGACGTGGATGTAGTCGCGGATGCAGGAGCCGTCGCGAGTAGGGTAGTCGCTTCCGAAAACGGTGAGCTGATCGCGCTGACCGGCCGCCACTTCCAAGGTAATGGGAATGAGGTGCGTTTCGGGTACGTGGTTTTCCCCGTGCCATACCCCGTCGTGATCGCGATAGGCTCCGGCGACGTTGAAATAGCGCAGGGATACGGCCGCCATGTCGTGGGCAAAGGCGTACGAGCGCAATGCCAGGTCGACGGCGAGTTTGGTGGCTCCGTACGTTGAAGCGGGGTCGCAGGCGGCGTCTTCGACGATGGGGACGTCAACGCCTTCGGCATAGACCCCGGCGGAGGAGGAGAAGACAATCGTGGTGATGCCATTGGCCACCATGGCGTCCAGCAAAGCCAGCGAACTGACGAAATTGCTCTGCCAGTATTTTTCGGGTTCCCCCATTGATTCGCCGGCTTCGATGTATCCGGCGCAGTGGACGACGGCGTCAAAGGAGGGATCGAGTACGTCGTTCAGATCGGCCACCGGGCGATTGATGAACTCGGCACCCTTGGGGAGCCAGGCCGCATCGGAATGGGTGAGATCGTCGGCCACGACGACGCCGTGTCCTTCTTCGATCAGGCGGGTGGCAATGGTCGATCCGACATAACCGGCACCGCCGGTCACCAAAATCTTCATGCCCCGATCTTACACATCGACGAGGTGGGAAGCCGTTCCACTTGAACCGTGAGAGAAGCGCATCGTGTCGCTGGCCCCGCTGTGGTGGTGGAAAAGCTCGGTGGTGAGGCAATGCCGCCCACCCGACACATTGGGTATATCCACTAGTCGATCTCATCCCGGTGATGTCAAACTGGGGGTTATGGCAATCAACAACGAAGCGCGTACTGAGGCACGGCCCCCACGGGTGTTTTCCGGAATTCAACCCACCTCCGACTCATTTCACCTGGGTAACTACCTGGGCGCGCTTCGGCAGTGGGTCGAGCTGCAGGAGACGAGCGACGCCTTCTATTGTGTCGTGGATCTACATGCCGTTACCGTGCCGCATGACCCGAAGCTGCTGCGTAAGCGCACCCTCGTATCAGCCGCGCAGCTCATGGCTCTGGGAATCGACCCTTCGCGATCGGTGCTCTTCGCTCAGTCGCAGGTCGCCGAGCATCCGATGTTGAGTTGGTTGCTGGAATGCCAGACCGGCTTCGGCGAGGCGGGCCGCATGACGCAGTTCAAGGACAAATCCGCCAAGGACGAACGCACCACCGTCGGTCTGTTCACCTACCCGGTCCTGCAGGCCTCCGACATTCTGCTTTATCAGACCGAGTACGTTCCCGTCGGTGCCGATCAGCGGCAGCATTTGGAATTGTCGCGAAATCTGGCTCAGCGTTTCAACCAGACCTTCGGTGACACCTTCACCTTGCCGGAACCATACATTCTCAAGAGCACCGAGACGGTCAAGGATCTGGCCGATCCCACCAAGAAGATGTCGAAGTCCTCCGAGAGCCCGCGCGGCTGCCTGTACCTGCTCGATGAGCCGAACGTCATGCGTAAGAAGATCAAGAGCGCCGTGACGGACTCGGAGGCGCGCGTGGTCTACGACGTGGACGACAAACCGGGTGTGTCCAACCTCTTGAACATTTACTCCAGTCTCACCGGAACGTCGATCGAGAAACTGGAGGCGGAGTACTCCGGTAAAGGTTACGGCGATTTCAAGGGCGACCTCGCCGATGTGGTCGTGGAGTACCTCGGCCCGATCGCGGAGCGAACCAAGGAGATCTTGGCCGATAAGGCCGAGCTGGAACGGGTGCTCGACGAGGGAGCCGAACGTGCCGCTCAGGTGTCGCGGCGCACGATGTTCAAAGCGTATAAGAAGGTCGGTTTCCGCCGACCCTTGATGTAATCGCGGTGACCAATGGTTCGACTTGGGAGACAGGGTCGCATGACTGAACCTCACGATATGACGGGTGCCGCCGGCGAGACCGTCAACGTCGGGGTGTCGGTTCCGGTTCCGGAACCATGGCTCGGTCAACTCGATCAAGCCCGGATCGATTCCGGTGACCCGCAGGGCGGCATCGTTCCGGCGCACTTGACCCTGCTTCCGCCGTCGTTGATTCAACTGGACGTCCTGCCTGAATTTGAGCGGCATTTGACGGAAGTGGCCGCTCGACTGCCCCCGTTTCTACTGCATTTGAGGGGCACGGGGACGTTCCGACCGATTACCGACGTCGTCTTCGTGGCGGTGGCTCAAGGTATCGCCATGTGTGAACGCCTTGCCGCGGCCATCGGGCACGGTCCGATTCGTAATACCTACCGCTATCCGTATCATCCACACGTGACGGTGGCGCAGGACGTTCCCCAGGAGAATCTGGACCGAGTGTTTCACGACCTCGGACACTTCGACGCACAGTGGACGGTTGACGGTTTCGTTCTCTACACCCATTCGGTGGAGTTCAATCCGCTGGGAACGCCGACGCCCTGGACGCCGAAGACGTCTTTCCGTCTGACCGGACCCGAGATCGATTGAAACGTGGGTGGTCCGATTAATAACGTCCGGACCACCCACGGAATCGAGCACGCCAGCCCGGTGGTTTTCACTATTTCTGCGGGGCCGGAGGCACGAACATGCCGTCGGTTCCCGCGTCCGCCTCAGGGTCGCCCGGGTTGGGGTCGTAGGCGGGCTCAGGGTTGTTGTACTCGGTGGTGTCCATGAAACCGTCGCCGGTCGTGTCGGTCATGGTGACGTTGACTTCACCGTCTCCGGTGGTGTCCATGGCCATGGCGTCGGCGGATCCGTCGCCGTCGGTGTCGGTGACCACGGTGTCGGTGAGGCCGTCGCCGGTGGTGTCGGATGAAACGGTGTCAACCTCGCCGTCGCCGGTGGTGTCGGACAGGAGTTGATCGACGTTTCCGTCTCCGGAGTTGTCCACGGCCAACGAGTCGGTCACTCCGTCGCCGTCGGTGTCAATGGCCTCGGCGTTGAAGTTGCCGTCACCGTTGGTGTCGATGTGCAGTTCGTCGCTCACTCCGTCGCCGTCGGTGTCCATGGCGACCGCGTCGGCGATGCCGTCTCCGTCCACATCGATGAAGGTCTCGTCGCCGGCAACCGTGGTGCCGTCGTCAATACCGTTACCGTCCAGGTCGAAGCTTTCCTCGGCTCCGTTGTCGTCGCCGACTACCCCTTCGAATTCACTCATGTCAGTTCCCTTTTCATACTGGAGCCGAACCCAACCTCTGGAGTGCCCGAATCGGACCGACCGACGGCTGAGCAACAGCTCGTTTGCGCTTTCCTTAACCTGTTGATATCAACTCTAGGCTCGCTCGCTCAAGCGTGAATCCCTAGATTGTGCCAACCGACCGAACTCTGTCCCGCCTCGGGGTAACGCATTCTTATTGCAGTTCAAGGGGGTAATGCACCGGAAGTACGCGTTCGTCCGATTCGGCGCGGACCGTACCGCCTAGCCAGTCTGGCCACATCGTGGTCACTGCATTATCCTGAATACAGTCTGGAGAGGAAAAGGCATGCCTACCAACGACAGCGAGCACAGTGACACTCCGCCGGAACTACCCGACGTATTGGACTACATACCGGCCATTAAATGCTTTGAGATGGACGGAGTTCGGGCCGTGTGCGGTGAATCCGGCATCGGGTGGGTCGCCGACATGCGTGCGTATCCGCCCATTACCGAAGACCGGGTTCTCCTCGTTCCGGTCGCGACCGAAGCCGATCATTATCGTGCCGTCGACGAATCGGACCGGCCGCGAACTCAGCTGTGGAAGGCCGACCGAGTATGGATTGAAGCGTTCAACACCAATAACGGCAAGGTTCTCGCTCCGATGCCGACCCTGTTCGAACGCCTTATCGACCCCGACCGGCCACCCTCCCGGGCGCCGATTCCCGCTTCCGACATCGCCTTCCTCGCGGGTCGACGTTTGTGGTGGTGGCATCTGGAGGCATTCCGCGACAACTATCGAGCCGTGTCGGAGCCCTTCGAAGAAGATGGGGAGATCTTCGTGCGGATCACCGATGAGAAAAGTTGGTACCGTTGGCGACAAGTCGGTACGCGCCCTCGAGTACTGGACGCGTTCATCCAACATCTTTGGGCACAATGAATACAGTACCCAAACCCGAATATCGCTCTTATCATTGAGACATGACGGTTGCCCACAACCCCAAACACTCACGCCCGGATGAAGTCGGTCTCGCCCAAACGATCTCCGAACTGGCCGACCACCACCTCCTCACCACGTCGCCATTGAGCGACGACCGGCCTACCCTGTTTCGTTGGACCGCAGGGCAGATGATGGTCCAAAACGCCGCAGAACACGCTGCCTACGACGTACTTCACTACCACGAACGTCTCCTCCGCTACGGATGGGGATTTATCATGTCCCCCAACGACGACACCCCACAGCCCGTCGTCAGTCAACCCGTCCGCATCCAACAGAGCCCCAATAAGAAGACCGACTACTTCATCTACGCCGCCGGCGATCCCGTCATCACACCCCACCTCCACGACACCCCCTTCCACGACGAACTCATTCGCGAAATCGAAGCGCACAACCTCACCTACCGAGCCGAACGCGATCCCAACTGGATACGCGCCCTCACCGAAGCGCTTCCATTCCCCGTCAACGTCGTACACACCGAACCCGGCACACCCGACACCAACGGAAGCACCCACTTCGTCTCCATCGGAGCCGTGTACCTACACCGACGATCCCATCCCGCTCCCACCGCCGACCGCATCAAACAGTGGTCCACCACCCCGCACCTGGACGGCACCGCGCTCAACGCCCTCTACAACAACTCCGAACCGGCCCCAATCGAGCAAAGCCACGACATCAGCGCCCCCATCACCTCCCTGCCGCTTAACAAGGAACAAACCCACGCCGTCCTCACCGCACGTGAAAACCCCGTCAGCGTCATCTCCGGTGCCCCCGGCTGCGGCAAGAGCCACGCGCTCGCCGCCATCGCCCACGACGCGGTCGCCCGCCGCCAATCGGTACTGATCGCCACCCGAACCTCTTATGCCGCCGACATTCTCGCCGATCTCCTGTCCCGTTACCCCGGGCCTCGGCCCATCCAATTCGGCGACAGTGAACGGCGTGGACGATTCCTTACTCAACTCGGCGACGACACCTTCGCTCACGCCGTCGACCTCCGCGAGGCCTATAGGGTCATGAAAGAACAACAGCGCCTTACCGAACGCGTCGCGGTTGAAATCGAACAGCGTCTCGACGCGGAGCGGTCGTATCTGCGACATCGCGAGGAACCCACCCCGGAACTCGACCGTTTCCCCTACCTTCGAGCCGCAGAAGAAGAAACCGTCGAGTACTTCACCCGTCAACTCGACAAACTGGACGTCCGTCCACAGGGCCGCTGGGAGAAATGGAAGCAGAGGCGTCTGCGTAAACGAGTAGGGGACAAGCTCGGCAATCCCGACCTGGGCGGACTGCGTCGTGCCCTCGCGCAGGCTCGCGACCAGATCGCCCACCGGCACTTGACCGAAGGCCTCCATGCCGAGCTCACTCAACTGGTCGCCCAATATCAATACGCCCATCGGCGTCGTATCGAAGCGAACTCCGACTACCTCAACACCCGAAGCAACGTCCCCGGATCGATTCTCGACTCCATCGCTACGGCCCTGACCGGGCCCAATCGCGAAACCCGAGCTCAAGCACTCAAAACGATCCGACCGCAGGAACTCACCGACACCGCACCACTGTGGATCGGAACCGTTCACGACGTCGACGACATTCTGCCCCACCGTCCCGCTCTATTCGATCTCGTCATCCTCGACGAAGCCAACCACCTGGCCCAACCCCACGCCGTCGGGGCGCTCGGCCGCGCTCACCACGCCGTCATCGCCGGAGACGCCCAACAGCTCCCACACACTCACGGCCCCGACGTCCCCGGCGTCCTCGACCTTGCCGACGATCAGGGCCCCACCACACGCCTGACGCAACATCAACGTTCCCACCCTCATCTCATCGACTTTCCGTCTCGGACCTTCTACGGCGGTGACGTCAAGCCGGTCACCGCCCACCCCCGCCTCCACCAGCGCAGTGCCATCACCGTCCACACCACCACATCCGCGCCGTCGCAGGACGGAGTCAACCACGCTGAGATCGACCGAGCTCTTACCCTGGTCGCCGAACTCATCGCCGCCGACACCCCGTCAACCGCCCTCATCACGCCGTACCCCGAACAGGCACGCGCGCTCGAATCCCGGCTAGTCACGCAATTCGACCTGGACAGCCTGCATAAAAACCGGATTCGTTGCGGAACCGTACCGTCCTTCCAAGGCTGCGAAGTCGACACCGTCATCGCGCTCTTCACCGTGACCGACGACGACACCGCAGAACGTAAAGCCCAACTCGCCGAACCACATCAATTCAACGTCATGACCACCCGCGCACGTCGGCACATGCATGTCATCACGTCCCAACGGAGTCCCGAAGGGCTCGTCGGCGACTATCTCGCCCACGCCGCCCACACCGCCGATCCCGCCGCCGACGACGGGGGACACCCCACAGAACAATGGATCAAGGAAATATCTGAACGCCTGCGCCACAGCGCTATTACGGTACGAACCGATTATCGGCTCGGGCGTCACACCATCGACCTCGTGGCCGGAGACGGAGAACAGGCTCTGGCGGTGACATGTCTACCGCACCGAGAAGGCACTCGCTCACACCTACAACGCCACCAGGTCATCACGGACAACCACTGGCGTCATATGAACGCGTTGCCCTCCACTTTCGACCACGATCCCGTTCGAGCCGCGGCGGCCGTCATCGACCGTCTGGAAACCGATTATTGACATACGGCCCCACCCTCACGTCAGTACTCGACCGATGTCCCCGAAACCGCCTGCGCCAAGGCCTCCTCAACAGTGGAGTCACGGAACCGATAACCGTCGTCAAGCAGAACCCGTGGCGTCACCTTGACCCCGTGCAACATCTCCACGGCCGCCTCCCCAGCGACCAGCCGAGCCGCCCAGCCCGGAATGATCCACGGTGCCGGGCGGTGTATCGCTTGGGCCAATGCGACGGTGAAGTGCCGATTGGTAACCGAGACCGGCCCCACCAGATTCATCGGTCCACTGATGGGCGAACTCAAGGCGTGAGTCACCGCCCCGACCCAATCGCGCACGGAAATCCAAGGCATATGCTGGCGCCCGTTCCCGAACCTACCGCCCAAACACAACCGGAAGAACGGCAACAGTTTCCGCAAAAGCGGACTCGACGGGCCGAGGACATGACCCGTGCGCAGAGTGACGACACGAGTTCCGCCCTCCGCCGCGAACTGCGCGGCGTCCTCCCACGCCTGCGTGGTCAAACCCAGGAAATCCTGTGAGGCGGGATAGGTCTCATCGACTTCGACATTAGGGCGGTGACCGTACCAACCGGTCGCCGAAGCACTGAGAAACAACGGGATCTGCAAACTACCCACAGCCTTGGCCAATACCCGCGTGGGCACCACCCGACTGCGCCGAATCTCGTCCTTGTACTCACTGTTCCAGCGGCGTCCGGCGATGGGCACCCCACACAGGTTCACCACCGCGTCGGCACCTTGTAGGGCCGTATAATCCAGCGAATCATCATAGGGGTCCCAGAAACTCTCGCCCTCGTGCCGGGAGGGGCGGCGCACGAGCCGGATGATCTCATGATCCTTCCAGGCACGCCGCAGTTCAGTTCCCAGGTAGCCGCTCGAACCGGCGATCACAATTCGCATACCTACAGCCTAAACCCACTAGGCAAGGTGCGCATGGGGATCGACAGGACGTAACGAAGGCCCGGTAGGCGCACGTCAATCCGTCTCAGATCGTGGAAAAATCACGTCGCCGGGAATAATCGAGGCATCGTGGAGCTTTGTACCCTTTGGGGCGTAAAGGGCTTCGGGCAATGGTTCACCTTCACACCATTGGGCGTGCGCGACACCGCCGATAGGTCGATCTCCGGTAACTGAATGAAGATAATCGATATAAGGTTGATAGCGCCTTTAAAGAAATTTTCTGTGATCGCGGAATATAAAACGCCTTGGGAACATTGAACTTATACGAATATGACTCATGGTTTCCAAGGAAGGAACACAATGGATAATTCCCAACGCCGCTTTCTTTTCATCCTGGGCAGCGCTCGCGATGAGCGCAATGAAAGCAATACGGAGATCCTTACGCGACAGGCCGCTCAGCAGCTTCCTGAGGGGACGGAGCAGGAGTGGATTCGCTTGACCGACTACCCCCTCGATCCGTTTCGCGATCGTTCGGACTCCGGAGATACCCCCACCTTCCCCAAAGGAAATGAGAAAGCCCTGCTGGACGCTACTCTCGCCGCCACCGACCTGGTCATCGCGTCCCCTCTGTACTGGTATGGAGTGAGTTCGTATACCCAGGCCTACCTCGAATACTGGGACAAGTGGTTCCTGATCCCCGAGTTGAATTTCGAGGAGAGGATGAAAGGGCGCAATCTCTGGGGCGTCACCGCGATGGGAGTGAAACAGACCGAACACTCCGATCCTTTGCGAGACAAGCTCAGCCTCACCGCAGAGTTCATGTCCATGGAGTGGAAGGGATTTCTGGTCGCCACTTCCGGAGGGTCCGGTCAAATACGTAAACGGGAGGAGGCAATGGTGAAAGCCAAGGAATTCTTTGCCTGAGGGGCCAGAAGGCATCCGGGCCTGTGACCGTATCGGTAACGTTCCGACGGTCCAGGTCCGGAAACGCCGAACGCGACACCGTCGTGACGGGCGGTTTGGTTGGGACGGCATTCCGTGCTGTGAAAACCGTTGGACCCCAAAGGTGTGACGTGACTAGGATGGGCAAGCGTCAAAGAGTTTCCATTGAAGGAGTTCCACGGATGGCATTGCAATCTCACATGGTTCCGCTCGAGACGCCGGCGCCCGACTTCACACTGCCCAGCCTGGACGGGAAACAACGTTCCCTGTCCGATTTCACGTCCCCGGTGCTGCTGGTCGCCTTCGTTTGCAACCACTGCCCTTACGTCAAGCACATTGAAAGCGAGTTCGCTCGGTTTGCCGAGCGACAGTCGGATCTTGATATTGTGGCGATCTGTTCCAACGACGCGGAGAACTACCCCGATGACGCTCCGGCGGGTCTGAAAGAGCAGGTGGACCGTACCGGCTGGACGTTCCCGTACCTCATCGACGAAAGCCAGGAAGTGGCACGGACGTATAATGCCGCCTGTACGCCGGACTTCTTCCTCTACGACTCGGAGCGGAAGTTGGCCTACCGGGGTGCGTTCGACGGTTCCACTCCCGGCAATGACGTGCCCGTCACCGGCGAATATCTCGCAGCGGCGGTAGAGCACGTGCGCAAGGGAGAGGCGGTTCCCGAGCCGCACCACTCTTCGATCGGCTGCGGCATCAAATGGCGTGAATAGCCTGGAAGCGCGTGGTCGAACGTCGTTGGCGTACCCACCGAACTCCGATTTGGTGAAGTACAGTTTATTAAACCGTATTTTTATAAAGCGGAGTCATGGAAAAGCCGTGCGAGATAGCCGCGAATCGTCAGGATGTGAGTCTCGTCGGTTTGAACGAGCTCTACGGTCGATAGGTGGTTGGGCGACCTTCCATACGCCAAGGTGGGCGATTTTCTCAACACTCATTTCGTATAGGCTGACAGTCTGAAATTCAGCTCGTCACCAAAGGACCGCACTACTAGCGCACTACTAGCAAAGGTCAACAGCGGTCAACAAGGGTCAAAACCGGGCGATACAAAGAAAGCCCCGCCTTCCGAGTGTGGAAGACGGGGCTTCATATTCGCAGGTCATCCCTGCCTAGTGGCGGAGGATAGGGGATTCGAACCCCTGAGGGCTTTGACACCCAACTCGCTTTCCAAGCTGGAGGGTTTCCCCAGGTTGATTTGGGCGATCCGCCCTTTTGCATCCTCTATGCACCCTTAAGGCGTTTGGGAAGTTTTGCCGGGTCATCGCCATCGGCGATCTTGGATAGCTCCTCTGCAATCTCTTGGTCTCGACCATCCACAGTGTGGAGATATCTCTTCGCGATAGCGTCCGAGCTATGACCAAGTCGGTACATAAGGTCTTTCAAGTTCGCACCGGTAGCTGCGGCCAACGAGTTACCTGTATGGCGAAGGTCATGAATAGTCAAATAGTCGAGCCCTATCCTGCTGCGGGCGCGACGAAAGGCGTGATAGAAAGAGTTCGCGACCATACGTCCGCCACGCGGGCTAGTGAAGAACCAATTTTCGTCACTCCATTTCCGCGCAGATTCCAAGGCTGGAACGACATGGGGCGGAATCGATACCACTCTTATTCCGGCGCGAGTCTTTGAATCCTCTACGTATAGTTCACGTTCTTTGAGGTCAATATCATTAGGCTTGAGCGCTATGATTTCGCCCCGACGAAGGGAACACCAAGCTGCCAGTGCAACAGGAGCGCGGTACCAGGGCTCAATTTCTTCAAAGAGCTGCTGAACCTGCTCGGGCGACGCAATTCGGCGCTCCGGAGAGTCAGTCGATCCTGCTCCTGGAACATTGCACGGATTCCGAGAGATCAACTCATCGCGCACAGCTTGATTCATAACGGCTCTAAGGAACCGATATGACTGCGCTACCGATGTTGGACCGTGACACTTCGACTTTTGTATTTTGTTGTACCACCGTCGTACTCGCCGAGGAGTAAGTTCTCGCAGTGACAAACCTGTCAACTCGTCCATGTGAAGGCGTAGGTTGACCTCGCAAGTTGCCCGCCAGCTATCACCAATCGCATCTTGATCAAGGTATTCTATTGCGTATTCACCAAGTGTGACTTTGAAACCATCATCACTGATCCACTGGTTACGTGCAATATCGGTCTGTTGTCCTGAGAGCCAGGTATCGGCGTCTTTATGGCGTTCGAAGGTGTTTGGTGCATAAACCCTGTTTCCCGCAGGGCCGATATAAGAAGCTTGATAGCGGCCCGAGCGCATTTTCAAGATTTTTCCGAAGGAGCGCCGTTTGTTGCGTTCGGATTTCTTCGCCATTAGTTAGTCGCCTCCACTGTGCCTTGCTCGAGGTAGTTATCGAGTACACGTTTATCGAATTTGACGTATTTGCCGACCTTGGTGTATGTAATTCGACGTTCGTACACGACCCGGCGGATGAACCGTACTTTGACTCCGAGGTATTTGGCGGTTTCTGGAACTCCCATGAGGTGGGGATTCATTGGTTGTCCTCCTTGACGAACACTCCGTAGACGTGATACTGACCGTTGTCCCGTTCTTTTGATCGACGGAGAATCAACTCCCAACCGCCGATAGCCCAGTGCGAAAGGCCAGTAGCCAGAGAAATGATGTCGGCTTCGCGTCCTTCGAATCGCACGCGGACACGACGAATCGTCTTGCTGTTTCTATGCATGTTGGTCCCTCTCTTCGAGATAGCAGCGCAGACGACGAGTTCTCTGTTCCAAGTCGTCCACGTGTCCTGCGAGAACGTGTTGTTTGGTGGACAGGTCATGGCGAATGAGGTAGGCGCGGTCACGAAGTGCGTCAACCTCTTGCTGAACCGTCCCAATCAGGTAGGTCAAATCGGTGTAATCGTGATCGAGAAACGGCATTAAGCGGTGCCTCCCGTTCCATTCGTGGTTTGTCTGGTGTGTTTGGACAGTCGTTTCTGGAGGAGTTGTTCCGCGATGGCGGAGGCGTATTCGCGTTCGGCTTCGTCACGGTGACCAAATCCCACGGGGTGCCAGTCGTTGACGACGGTGACGTCGTCTTCGGCAACGTCGAGTTCGCTGAGTGTCTCCAAGAGGCAATGGCGGGCGCGGATATCACGCAATTGACCGAACGTCAGGCTCCAGGCGCGGGATTTGGTGAGGAAATGGCCGCGGAAACCCAGCATGTGTGCCCAACGACGGAGGTTGAGGTGTTCGTATTGGACCAGTCCGCCGAGCCTCCAGGCGGTGCGCATCATGGCCTCGTAATGGGCCGGTGTGGAGACAAGATCGATCTCGGCTTCGGAGCGAAATTTCCGGTCAGCCCCGTCAGTAGCACCAGTCGACTTCGTAGCGTACTTAGCGATATAGCCCGCTAGCGCTTGACCCGACAGGCCTTCCTTGGCTTTTGCTTCGGCGGTGATATCGCGCAGGTCAACCTGAGTTCCCCACTGCAGAGCCAACTCGGTGCCGTCAGGACGAACGGTGGTGATCTCGGTGTCGGCCACAGCAGTACGGATTGCCGATTCCAAGGCCTCTTTCGTTGCCCAGGACGGCGGGGTTGAGTCAGCTCCGTCTGGCCCGTCCAGGCGAACGGCTCCATGAAAATGAACGAGCCCACGACGCTGGAACTCCGCCACCTTCGCGTAAGAGAGGCGCACTTGCTCGGACAGGTCCTTGATACGGATACCGCCGATGCGCGCCAGGGCTCGTTTCAGACGGATAGTGAACCGGTGCCAGAGTTTCCCCGCGTGTGCTTGCCAGAGAACGGCGGCATCGTAGTCATAGGTGTCGGGATCGACCGGGTGGCCCAGGCGGGTATACGTTTCGGAATGCCAAGAGCCACAACTACATGGACGATACATCTTGCCGTGTGCGTTGACCGAGCGCGAATGCACCGACCCGAACGACGGTGCGGTGAGAGTGACAAACCAGCGAGGACGCTCAGCGACCTCCACGGCGACTCCCTTGTCGGCATCACCGGTCAAACCGGAGCGGATCAAGTGGAACGCGTCCTGCGCGTACCAGGCCGAGCAGGTCTCACACATCGACTCACGACGAGTACCGCAGGGAATCCAAATCGAACCGGTTGATTCTCGCAGGACGTTTCCACTAGCCCGGTGAGTGATGGTCGAGCCGCCCCTGAGTTTGATCGGATGCATACACCCGTGCGTAGATTTGACTTTCTCTTTCCAGGCTTTAAACCCGGGGCGGGTGATGAGTTGTTGAATCGGATCAGGGTCAGGCGGTAGTGTGGTGGTTGCGATAGTTTCACCTCCGAGTGATTCATTGATAGGGCTAGAAGCGGGTAGGCTCCTAGCCCTTTTCCTTTGCCCAAAAGGGATATGACATGTGTGCTATGTGGATGCTGCTTGTGTGTTAGCCCAGGCAGCAGCGTGATCGGCCAGAGAAGCCGGGAGTCGGAATTGTGTTTTGATGTCATCGGCAGTCACCTGCCGGGACGTCGTTCGAGCGAGATCGGCAATCTGCGCGAGTAGTGCTTCCGGGATACGGGGACGCGCCACTGGTTTCGGTGCCTCAGCCTCGGGTCCAGGAGCCGGTGCCCGCACAGAAGCTGGCGATTCAGTCTCGACCGATGGACCTGCCGGCACTGAAGCCGGCGGCGTACGAGCCGGCGATTCGATAGGTGAAACTGCCGGCGATGTGGAAGCCGGCGCTGGAGCCGGAGACGGCACGGTGTCAACGCTTTCTTCGCTGGCACGGTCGTCCAGGACGTCACGCTCGTTGCCGGTTGTGGTGTTGAGCTCGGCCAACAATCGGGTTCGTACCGTATTCAAACGTGCCTCCACCACCGGCAGAACCTCAGCGATACACAGCACCATGAGCGGAATCAGAGTGTGCAAAACGATGAGCACTATGCCTTTCGGCAGTGCGGAGACGACGTTCATCACCAACGAACCGGATAGGAGCGCGTATTTGGTGGTCTGCACCCAACGGGAGTTGACAGTGACGTTGTGGGAGAGGATGAACGACTCCCACCGCAAAATGGTAATCACCAAACCAGCAAGGGCCGGTTCGATCGCCCATGCGCCCCACCAGATCGGGTCCGACGAGTCCCGGTCACCGGCAATGAACCCATGTACGCCCGAAGTGGTGAACCCAATTGCCAGCAGCAGCCCCGACCAGATGAGAATGCGAGTCGAGGTAGCAAATCGATCGAGCCGGACAATCTGAAGATAGGGATTCGATGCCAGATTGTGCAAGTGCTGCGCCCGGTCGAGTTCTCTTCGGAGCTTGCGGATTCCCTTGGGCACCTTCGATTTCTGCTGTTTATCAGACATACTGGAGTCTCCTTTCGATGTAGTGCAGTCGCTTAGGCGACCAGGCGGAAATTACGCTCTCCAGCGCCAGGAGTAGTCGTGCAGAACCGCACCAGATCGGTGATGTCGTCATCATCGGAATAAGCTGCACGGATCTTGACGGGGATGCGGGAGCGTTGCGAGACGCGGAAACCAATCCCGGCCGTCTCAGGCAATGCCGGAATCTCATCGGCCAGGGCACCGCGTTGGCGCATGTTTTCGCCCAAAACCATGTCCGGCTGCGCCGCTGAGGTCGCCCGCAGGCACACACGCAACGTGAACAAATCCCTGGAGGGCAACGTGCCTTTGTCCGGCTCTTGGATGTAGCCGTGCAGCAGATGCCCCGACGCACGTCCTTGGGACGTCATGACGTAGGAGGCGCGAGTGAACGACCGAGTGACGTCACGATCCCCGTACGTCATGAGAGCGCCGATCTCATCGGCAATCAAAATGTTCAGCGGCGTCTCGGTCGACATTTCGAACTTACGCATTCCCTTGTCCTGCAACAGTTTCTGAACTCGGGATTGATCCTCAAGGAAAGCCTCGACAACCTCGTTGACGTCGTCCATACCGCCCGCGTACGCATACGCCAAATCTTTACCGGCGGATAGTTCGGTTTGTTTAGGATCGAGCATCCAGATACGCACCAGGCCGTCCCGAATGAGCGGCGCCATTGACCGCAGATACGCCCACGTAATGCTGTTCTTTCCCGACCCGGACGCGCCGGAGACCAGGAGGTGATGGGCCGCGAGATTTTCGGTCCACACCTGCCCGTATTCGTCTTCACCCAGCGCAACAGACGTCAGGTCAACTTCCTCGGGTTCGGCGGGCATGACCGGAGCGGGGATCACCTCAGTAAACGGTTCACTGCGCTGGAAGATGAGTTTCAACAGGCGCGGTTTGACCTGTTCGATCGAGACGCGTTGACAGTCAAACGCCGCCGCCACCGTCTCAGCCGCATCCTCAAACTGCCGGATCGTTTGTCCCTTATGAATCTTGACCGTCGCGACCTCAATACGACTGGAGTAGGCCTTCAACCGCACCAGGCGAGGAACCAAAACCTCACCAGTATCGGGATGACTGACCGTTAGTCCACACGATTTGAGGTTGCGCTTCCAGCCGAGCCCGTTGAAGTTAGCCGATAGCCAGCGACGGCGCATCGACCGCATCCAGGGCAGCACCACGGTGTCAAACGAGGGCGGGTGCGCCCGGCCCCAGGCGACCATGCCACCTACCGCCGCAGCCGCCAGCCCCGCCGAGGCCGTTGGATAGGCCGCCACAGCAGTACCAGTCGCCGGAAGACCGACCGACAGACCCGGATGGCGAGCCGCCCAAGCTGCTGCTTTCCATTCGAGGCCGACCTTGCGTTTTGAGTGCATATCCTGTTTCGACGTGGATTTCTTGAAAGCCACTGGTATTCCTCCTCAGGCGAGTTCATAGTGGAAAGAGCTCAAAAGTTAATGCGAATGATTTAGATAAAGCAATAGAAAGGGCAGGTCAGCACAATTGCTTCCTGCCCTCATCCCTGTATGAAGTTATCGCTGTATGCAGTTGTTATTCAGTTATGACCGGACCTGGATTCCTAAAAGAACAGTCCGTTTTCCTCATCGACGTGGCCGAAGCTGGTGAACCCGGCATCCTCGACAAGAATGGTCAAACGTCCCATCGCGTAGGCGAACTCCCGATGCGCGCTCAACAGTTCGTTGGCCTTCTTCGGAGCCCGGCCCGCCGAGCCGCGCAGTTGCCGCATCATCTTGTCTGAGGCCTCCAATTGGCGGTTGACGTTCGCGCGCGTCCACTTTTGATTCATGCTTTCCCCTTCAGGATTGAGTGTGTTACAGCTGCCAGTCCCAGGTTTTGAGTTCGGCTTCCTGGCGAATCGTCGCCCGCTTCAGTCCGGCAAGAGCCTCGACCGCTTCCAGGTGAGCCCGCTTCAGTTCCCCTTTCTCGACGTAACGCAGCGAGTTAAACGCCCCGTCGTCCTTATAGTTGCGGATGAGTCCCTCGAAGTCGGCCAGCACCATACCGGTGGTGTTGATCGTGGAGACGAGGTCTTCGTATTTCCTGACGGAACGGGCGTTCGTCCCGAACAAATCGATATGGGTCATGTTTCTCCGTTTCTGTGTTTGTGGTGAAGCGTCTATCACCGGTTGGTGATGCGCCAGGCGTTGGCGAAGCGCCGCAGCAGGCTAGTGGTGAAGGCAAGGTTCAGTAGCACTGAGAAAAACAAGCACACCCCCAGAATGAAAACTGTGTCCACTCTGATCACTCCTTTCTGCTGTTAATCGTGGTCAAGTCCGTATGAAAAAAGGAAGTACTGTTGTGCCTGCCGGTAGGGGACTCGACAGTAGACATGCACGTGACGACCACGAACGACCGTGGGTGCATGCAGGAGTACTTCGTCGGGAGAGAGGAAATGGAACTCAGACGTGGTGGCGGTGGTTTTGCACCACACGACGAAGTTGGTGAGTGCATCGAGCCCTCGAAAGAAACCGGTTACACCGGCCTGTTGATCGATATGCCATTGCGGTTGCGGCACATCAGTAAAGACTTCGTCTATAGCCTCTTCGAGCAGTGAAACCATACGGAAATGGTCACCCGATACCACTATTCGATGAACCTTGTGCGTAGCAATCATCAGCAGTCACCGACAGTTCTTCAACTCGATAATTTCGTATTCCATGTGACTGATACGAGTCAATATGCGCGTTGCTGTGTCGGTCATCGATGCACACCGCATCAGTAGTTTCTCTGTAACTGCGCAGGCCAGGTCATGCTGCCGAACCGGATCATTGCGGTGGTCGTACAGACCGTCTTCCAATGTATTAAGTATTCCGCCAATTTCCTGAAGGTCGATCAAGTCCTCAATAGCCTCATAAAGCTGTCCCCGCGGACATTCGACCAGATCCCGGTGAAGCCCAAGCATGCGTTTGTATTCTTCATCACTCATGGATTCCATAGTTGCCCTTCCTTCGATTGGGTTCGGTGGACACCACCAACCACCACGATTCGTCCTCTCTGTTGTGTGATGGTTGATAGACCCCAACGACGCCCAGCAATGAACGCGATCAACGGTCCTGAAGTTCCGCAACGGATTTGGTGACAATGCCCGTCCACGACAGGCACGGTGAGCCGAGTTCCTCGACTGCTTCATCGCGAGTGAGCGTTCCCGACACCAACACGCAATGGCCAACGAGAACGAGGGTGGCTGCCATGGCCAGTTCACCGCCCATCCACCGGGCCTCCAGGCGACCATTACCGAACTCGTTCGTCCACTGCATGATTGACTCAGCGACCGGGTAGCAAAACGTCCCTCGGAGTCGCCCATGCGAAACCGACCAGAACGGTTGCGCCCACCCCGACGGAGCCACCGCAGCCACCAGACCCGCGATGTAACCGGCGTTATCCTGCACGGTCACGTCAGCGTCCTTATAGGCCCGCAGCACCTGCGACAAACGTTGTCGCTCAACGGACTGCTCGACCGGAGTAGGCCGTTCGGGACTCAGAAAGTCCACATCGAATAGAGCCTCCTGCGCCATACCACTCACCTCTTTGCCTCCTCATATTGGTTTCGACGGACACCGCCAACCACCACAAGACTTCTCCTTTCTGTCGTGTGATGGTTGACAGACCCCGCCGAAGCGAAGTACTGGAAGAAGCATTCAGGCATTAAAGCTGGTCAAACACTCTATTCGTGTTGTCAAACAACATTCCGAAACCACCACCAGACCGTGCTAAGTGCCCGACGATGGCCCAGATAGTGCCCTAACCGGACTCAAACCGGTCGCTCCATCAAAACCAGGAGGCAGGGCGAGAAATTTAAGTGACTAAAGGGCCGCCACGGACGAAGCCTTAAAGGACAATCCATGACGAGGCTCACCGGTGGTCTTATCTTTGAATTCCCACTCCGAGGCCTGGAGATTGCCGAAATCAACCAACTGGCCATCCTCGACTTCGGGGATCGACGTCATCGAAACTTTGATTTCCGCCCCCTTCGCCTTACGTCCGGTTTCCGGGTCAGCGTCCGCCAACTTCATGAACACAGTCACGACCCACACGGGCTTCCCGTCGCGCTTGACTTCCTTCACTTCGCCGGTCTCAGCGTCAACGAACGTCTTGACCTCGGGGTCTTCGCTAACGCGGAACTTGTAGGGGCGAGTGTCAATAGCCAGTTTCATACGAACTCCTTCTTCCAGTCGTTAGCTACGATAAACATTGATGTTTACCGCGCTAAATCAATGTAGCTATAGTAAAGCACACGGAATATGAGAGTGTCAAGCGGGCTAAACAACTAAAGTTAGCCTGGATAAACTTTAGGCCATTAGCGTTTATTACCTGCAATAACATCTAGGTGAGTTAGATCGCTGAATGTGTTTAGGGGGCTAAAATAAGGTAAGCTGATGGCATGGAGATGTTTAGCCCTGTACACAAGTCTCTGGAGAATCTGAGATCTGTTGAATCGCCACTAGAGCGCGCAAAGCTGGCGCATGAAGCGGTGGAGTACTTGACCGATACAGTTATTCCAGATCTATACCTCACAAGGCTCTCTGCTGTAGAAGCTCTGATCAGCGGAGGTATGCCACAGCGACAGATTGCAGAAGAACTCAATGTCTCACGGGGCCGTGTATCGCAAATGCTCCGCCAAGGCAAGGAAGAGAAGGCTTTCTTCGGTGATGGTCGTATAACGATTGCGGTAGGAGCAAAGCCAGAGTCAAACCGTGCTGACTCAGCTCAAAAGTTCGTGATTTCGAGCCAGGCCATGCAGGCAGCGCAAACACTCATCGACGGGATGCGTTCATTTGGACTCGATTCAGTAATGGAACAGGTTCCTCCACCTGGGAACGTTAACCTGAATCGCAAGAATCTCCTAGTAATGACGTCACCACGACTGTTGCCATTTCTGGGACAAGTTGTTGCTAGTGACCCAAACATCGGGTTTGAAGAACGATCAGAAGGTTGGTGCCTAATCGACCGAGAATCCGGTCAGGTCTACTCGGCCCCTGGGGAAGCAAGTCACCAAAAAGACTTTGCCTATATTGGTCGACTTCCCCGACCGGATGGAAATGGCACGTTCCTCTACGTGGCCGGAATCCACTCGGAAGGAACTCTTGGAGGTGCTCAATGGCTTATCGATAACGTGAGTAGCCTGTACGGGCGTGTAAAGAATCGAATTTTTTCTACGATCGTCCAGGTAGAAAGCAACAGCGAAACCGAAGAAATTACTCAGGTACAACCTGTAACGAAGATTTTCCAGAGGAAGTCATGATACATATCAGCATGGCTACATCAGGCGGATCAGTCACCAAACAGAACGAAGATTATTTTATTTATGGTGACTCGTTTGCAGTCATAATTGATGGAGTTACTGCCCGTACCGATACTGGCTGTATCCATGGTACTAGTTGGTATGCACGTAATCTTGGAACACAGCTTGCAGAGCTATTGCCGTCTGATGATCTCCAGAATGCACTCCACCGAGCAATCACGAAGGTCGCCGCGCTGCATCAGGACTCTTGTGATCTCGAAAACGTAGCAACCCCCGCTGGAGCAGTTGGAATATTTCAGATACGGAATGACACAATTTGCGACTGGCTGCTTCTGGGAGACGTTTCCCTTGCAATTAGAGATCAAAACAACGTATGGGTTCAGACAGATAAACGGGGACGCGTTCCAACACCGTTTGCGCAAGCTGAAGCTGACAAGTACTCAATAGATGATCCCCGTAAACAACCAGCGCTAATGGAGATGAAGCGTTCGGAGCTTGAGTCCCGAAATACTTCCAGCGGGTTCTGGGTGGCTGACTCACATCCTCGAGTCGCTTCAATGGCTATGAATGGAAGTCAGAAATTCAGTTCTGGTGCACAATTTATTTTGGCAACCGATGGAGTGGCACGTTTGGTTGATGTTTTCGGCACGTGCACTTGGGAGCAAATATTCGAAAGTGTAGACCAGCTTGGTCCTACAGCAATTCTTCGTGAGGTCCGTAAGCAAGAAGAGACCGATCCTGTTGGTGCTAGGTGGCCTCGAAATAAAAAATCTGACGATGCCACTATTGGTTACTTCAGTCTATTACGACACTTACTGCCAAAACCATCAAAAAAGCTCAAGCCGGACATTTTCAAAATCATCGTACCGTCCGGCTTCACAGGTCATAATTGACCAATCCAATTGAACCGCTTCATAAACCGCACTTGCGGCAACCACGTCTGTCGTCTCAGCCGCAGACATGAGGCGATGGATTTCCAACGATCCATCCAAGCTCATTTCGGGAATAACGACTTGTGAGCGGAAAAGCCGAGGCATACCACCGAACTTAACTGCCGCTGTGGGAGCGACCACGACACTCCCAAGATCGAACAATCGCTGGATCGATACCAAAGGATGACGAGGCTCACCCCGTCGAAGTGCCCATATAGCCGTGTCATCCAATACAACTCCCTTGATAGGAAGAGTCATCAGGCAGCGGCCTCCCGGTTCGACTCGGTCTCAGTACGAAGACGCTCAATGAAATCATCAGCCCACTGCGAGGCCTCCGGGTCTTCACGGCGAAGACGTTCTATCTCAAGGCGATTCACACGCTTTTCATACTCAGTCGGCACCTGCCGCTGCAAGACACGACCATTAATCACGATCTCTTCGTACTTCACCTGTGATTCAGACATGCTGACAGTCTATCCTCAACCCGAGACTGCTTCAACTGGCAAGCACTGCTATCGCGTGCGTGTTCAAACTTTCTATACCTAATCAAGGGCCGCCTGCGGCGGCCTGTCGGCAGGGCTTGGGAGCCGGGCGTGCGGCCTGGAGGCCGGTCCCGACTCCAGCCCGCCGACCCACAGGGCACCAGAGCCGTAGGAGCGCTTCCCGCTCCAGCCGGGGACTCAGGGCGCTGCCCTGAAACCCGCCAGGACCTCCAGTCCTGGACCAGGAGATCCGAGGAAGTACCGAGCCAGGGCTCTACACGCCACCCACCGTTCCAGCGGCGTTCAGACGGGTTTGGCGTGGGGCTCTCGTGGTCCAAACATCCGGAGAGCTGGCCGGAGGCCTATCACGGAACCCAGGGGCCGCTTCGCTATGTCAAACCCTCCACCGACTTTTTCGCGCTCCACACCCAGCATCCATCGCCACAGCCCATGCGAAAAAGCCGCCTCCGGGCCTGACATACCCCTGGAACCCGCGATAGCAAGAATGCAGCTCTCCAGAGGAAGGACCACTCAGAACGAGACTTCTGTTCCACAGTGGATTGCATCCCTAGTGCATCTCTAGCAAAGGTCAACAGCGGTCAACAAGGGTCAAAACCGGGCGATACAAAGAAAGCCCCGCCTTCCGAGTGTGGAAGACGGGGCTTCATATTCGCAGGTCATCCCTGCCTAGTGGCGGAGGATAGGGGATTCGAACCCCTGAGGGCTTTGACACCCAACTCGCTTTCCAAGCGAGCGCACTAGGCCACTATGCGAATCCTCCGCCGAAAATTCTACATGCCTTCCGGGGGAAGCCTGTATCGGGTACCCCCGAGTGACTCCAGTCTCGATTGTGGATTGGAGACGCAGGGCAGGGGTTCACTGGTGTCGCCTGGTGGGGGTGTGTCGCCGCTTCTCGGTTCAGTTCGAGTCGGATCGGAGTCGGGTTACTGTAGCCGAGGTAACAAGAGCCGACCCATTGGCGGGAAATGCAGTGGCTGAGGTACTCTATATATGTTCCTCGCGTGGCGTTATCTTGTGAACCTCCCCAGGGCCGGAAGGCAGCAAGGATAAGCGAGCTCTGGCGGGTGCGTGAGGAACCCGGCCGCGTTAGCTCAGTCGGCAGAGCGATTCACTCGTAATGAATAGGTCAACGGTTCGATTCCGTTACGCGGCTCCGAGATAAACATTGAAAAGACCCGGCTCCTGTTTGGAGCCGGGTCTTTTCAATGTTTAGGTGGCCGGCGATCCACGTGAAGCCCGTATTGTTGTTACTGCGTGTCGTAGAGGGAACGGTAGGCGCTGAGCCCGGTGAACCTCGCGGGGCCTTCATCTACCGTGCTGACGGTGGTCGCATGTTCAGCCGGTCGTGTCCTGCTTTGCGGAGATAACAGCGTCCAATCTTTGGTAGTACCCGATTTTCTTGTCGATCTGTCCGCGTTTGTCACGTAGTTCATCGATGTGACGATCTACCTCCAGGCGATGTGTCTGCAGGAGTTGCACGCGCTCTCCGAGGGTGTGATCGCCTGCCCGCGTCAGGTCGATGTAGCGATGGAGTTGGGCCAGCGGCATTCCGGTGTCGCGTAGGCATTTGAGCAGTCCCAGAAGACCGAGGTGGAAATCGCTGTAGCGGCGCTGCCCGGTCGAGTTACGTGGCACGTCGTAGATGAGTCCGATCTTCTCGTAGTACCGCAAGGTGTCGGTGGTGAATCCGGTCCGTTCGGCGGCTTCGCGGATCGAGATCGTGTTTGGGGTGGCTGCCATGGTTTTAGTTTAACGAGAGTTTTTACCGGAACCGTGGGGCAATGTCTTGCCTTGGAGCGGGCTCCAAGGCCTAGGCTAGGGGCGTTGACAACGAAGGGAAGGTAGATATGCAGCGTCTTTATGTGGGTAACAGCGATATTGAAGTGTCACGCATGTGTTTGGGAGCGATGAACCTGGGGACCGTGCAGGATCGCGATACCTCGTTTGCCATCCTAGATCGATATGTGGAGCTGGGCGGTACTTTCATCGACACCGCCAACTGTTATTGCTTTTGGGTGGAAGGCAATCACGGAAACGTCTCCGAACGACTTCTTGGGGAGTGGATGGCCTCGCGTCAGAACCGGGATCAAGTCGTGTTGGGCACGAAGGTCGGCTATCGACCGGCGACCGAAGATGATACGACGATCAACAATCCCGAGCATCTGACCGCACGACGCATAGAAGCCAGTCTGAACGAAAGTCTGGAGCGCTTGGGAACCGACTATGTCGATGTGTATTGGTCGCACCGGGACGACCGGGACACCGACCTGGCCGAAACGGTTGGCGGGTTTGACAGGGCTGTATCCGCAGGAAAAGCCCGTGCGATCGGGGCCGGCAACAATCGAGCGTGGCGAGTGGAGCGGGCACGGTCGGTCGCCGAGCAGGATGGTCGTCACCACACCTACGGCCTGATGCAGAACCGCTACTCCTATGTCCAGCCTCGCCCGCAGAGTCGGCTGAAATCAGTCGCACATGTGCATGCGACCGAGACGGACGTGGATTATGTCCGCAATACACCCGGCATGGCCATGCTGACGTACAGCTCTCTATTGTCAGGGGCCTATACGAACCCGAACAAATCCCTGGAAGGCGTTTACGATCACCCGGGAACGGACGCTCGGCTCGCGGTTCTGGATTCCGTTGCCCATGAACGTGGCGTCACCCGAAATCAAGTCGTCCTAGCCTGGTTGTGTGCGCACGACGCACCGTTGATTCCGCTGGTAGGCGTCTCCTCGGTCGAGCAGTTGGACGAGGTCGTGGCCGGTGTGAACCTGCGACTGGAACCGGAGGAGTTCGAGCGGTTGTCCAACGCCGCCTAACCGCTGGCGACGGTGTCGTGTTCGGCCGATTCCGTGGGACTCCAGCCGGGTGGGCCGAACACGTAACCGAGCTTGTCGCGCCAGCGAGGGGCGTGGGAGACGTCGCGTCCGATGGAGGCGTATTCGTGGAAGGCGACCTTGACGGGGTTGAAGGTCTTGATATTGCTGGTCAGGCCATAGGTAACGGCGGTGGTTTCGGGGACGAAACTACCGAAGACCCGGTCCCAGACGATGAAGACTCCGCCGTAGTTGCAGTCGAGGTAGCGGGGATCGCTGCCGTGATGAGCCCGGTGGTGTGAAGGGGTGTTGAAGAGGAATTCAATGGGGCGGGGCAGGAACTGCACGCGTTCGGTGTGAATGAAGAACTGGTAGATGAGGTTGAGCGACTGCTGCAGCAGGATCATCCAGGGAGGAATTCCGACGAGGGCAAGCGGTATCCAGAACGGGGCGGACGTCAGCGCGGTCCAGGGTTGGCGAAGCGCGGTGGTGAAGTTGAAGTATTCGCTGGAGTGGTGGACGACGTGGCTGGCCCAGAGCACGCGAACCCGGTGATGCGTACGGTGGTACCAGTAATAGAAGAAGTCGTCGAGAACCACGAGGAGAATCCAGGTCAGCGGGTTGGTGGGGCTCAATTCGAGCGGGCTGAGGGTGAACGCACCGGCGAAGACGACGACGGTGAGGAACTTCCAGAAGAACATGACGACCGAATATCCCGCTCCCATGGTGAGCGAGGTGATGGAGTCCTTCGCATCGTATCCACGCTGATCGCCGTCGGGGGAGTAGCGGAACGACACGGCTTCGACGGCGATGAACAGCAGGAAGAATGGGATGGCATAGGTGACGGCATCGACCATGGGCACACCAGTTTCCGGGATAGAGATATTTGGGTATTACCGGCAAGTATGAATCATATCTTACTCACGGGTCAAGAGTAAGGATCGACAGCCCGCACCACGTCCGCCGCAGGCCGTACGACCAGCTTGAATGTGGTTGGGCAAAACACAGCCACTCCCGCTGCGCGGTGTCGGCTCGACCCCGTAAAGTTGCTAGGAAGGAGCCCACAACCGCGTGGATCATGCCCTGAGAGGAGAATCAAGTGGCGCTGGCCCTCTACCGCAAATACCGCCCGCAATCGTTCGCCGAGGTGGTTGGGCAAGAGCATGTGACCGAGCCACTCATGAACGCGCTCGCCAACGGGCGCCTCAATCACGCTTTTCTGTTCTCCGGGCCGCGAGGCTGCGGTAAGACCTCCTCGGCGCGGATCCTGGCGCGTTCGTTGAACTGCGCCGAAGGGCCGACGGTGAATCCCTGCGGTTCCTGCTATTCCTGTCAAGCCCTCTCGGCCGGGGGGCCGGGCTCGGTCGACGTCATCGAGATCGACGCGGCCAGTCACGGCGGAGTCGAAGACGCACGAGAGCTGCGCGAACGTGCCGTGTTCGCTCCCGTGGAGTCGCGATACAAGATCTATATCATCGACGAGGCCCATATGGTCACCGCCGCCGGTTTCAATGCCCTGTTGAAGCTGGTGGAGGAACCACCGGAATACGTGGTGTTCATCTTCGCCACCACCGAACCGGAAAAGGTCCTACCCACGATCCGGTCACGCACCCACCACTATCCGTTCCGCCTTATACCCCCACCGACAATGAAGGAACTCTGCCAGCGGCTGTGCTCGGAAGAGGACATCACCGTCGCCGATGACGCCTTCCCCCTAGTGGTTCGTGCCGGAGGCGGTTCGGCCCGCGATACTCTGTCCATTCTCGACCAACTCATCGCCGGAGCGGGCCCCGAAGGCGTCACCCACGCCATGACGGCCGAATTGCTGGGAGTCAGCGACGCCACCCTGCTCGACGACATGTGTGAGGCCTTCGCCAACAGTGACGGAGCGACGGTCATGAGCGTCGTGGAACGAGTCGTCGACGCCGGACTCGACGCGCGGCGCTTCGCGCAAGACCTGTTGGAACGCCTACGAGACCTGATCGTCCTGACACAGGTCCCCGACGCAGGCGACAAGAGCCTCGTGGACGCGCCGGCCGATCAATTGACGCGCATGAAATCTCAAGCCACACGTTTGGGACTGGCAAGCCTCACCCGCATGGCGGAGGTCATCGCCGACGGCATCTCCACCATGAAGGGCGCCACCGCGCCGCGTCTCCTCCTCGAGATCGCCTGTGCACGAGCGGTACTGCCCGGCAGCGAAGATACGATGGCGAGCCTGCTGCAGCGCATCGAAGCGGTGGAAACACGCGGACCCGCCGCCGCGGCCACCCCACAACCGACGGCCGAGCCACCGAAGCCGGCCCCGGCACCGACTCCCGCCGCGCCGCCACCGGCAACCGAGGCCACCTCCACCCCGGCGCCCGAACCGACCCCCGAGACACCGCCGCAAAAACCCGCCACACCCGCCGCCGAGCCGACGGTGCCACCAGTGGAGACCACCCCGGCCCCAAGCGCGGACGTCGCTTCGGTCCGGAGACAGTGGGACCGCATCATGCAAGCGGTCCGCTCGCAAAAACGAGTCACCGCGTTTCAGCTGAAAGAAGCCGTGGTCACCGACGTATCGGACCACGAGGTCCTGCTGACGTTCGACAACCCCTTCCTCGCCAAAACCGTTCAAGAAGACCCCGCCTACTCCATCGTGACCCAAGCGCTCACTCAAATCCTGGGTGGCCGTTGGCGTTTGCGCTGTAAAGTGGGCTCGGGAACGAACCCGCCTCCACCGCCACCACCTCCGGCGGACACCGACATGCCCGCCGCGTCCGGCGACGCACCCCCGGCGGAACCGCCCTGGGAGGCCGCGCAAGTGACGCCGCCCCCGCCCGAGGCGAACATCGCATCCGAGCCGCCTCCGGCAAAATCGGGCTCCGGTACGGTACCGCGAAGCCAAACGGGAGGTGGCACGAGTGGCCCCAGCGCGGGTGGTGCTCCTGTCGAGACGGCGGTACACATGCTGACCGAGGCGTTCGACGCCCGCAAGATCAAATAACGAATAACCCGAAGAGGAGGCCGGAATGTTTCCAGGCGGCGACATGAGCAAAATGCTGGAGCAGGCACAGCAGATGCAGGCTCAATACGAACAGGCACAGGCCGAACTGGCCGAAGCCGAAGTGTCGGCGGACGCGGGCGGTGGACTCGTACGTGCGACCGTCAGCGGGGACGGGGAACTCAAGGACATCACCATCGACCCCAAAGCCGTCGACCCCGACGACATCGAATCCCTACAAGACATGGTCGTAGCCGCCGTACAGGCCGCCTCCAGCGACGCACAGAACCTGGCGGAGGAAAAACTGGGACCCGTCGGCGACGCACTCGGCAACATGACCGGCGGCCTCGGACTGCCGGGCATGTAAAAGCGACAACCGACCCTAACCCCTCACCGAACATCCTGTGACAGTGGAGACGACACGTGGTTTACGACGGAGCCTTGGCCGATGTCATCGAAGAGCTCGGCTCGCTACCCGGCATTGGGCCGAAAAGCGCCCAGCGCCTGGCCTTTCACCTGCTCGCCGCCGACGAAAACGAAGTCGAACGGTTGAGCAGTGCCTTGCTGCGCTTGAAGAAACAAATGCGATTCTGTGAACGATGCGGAAACGTGTCCGAATCCCCCGTGTGCTCCCTCTGCGAAGACACCCGTCGCACCGAAGAAACCATCTGTGTGGTCGAAGAACCAAAGGACGTCGTAGCGATCGAGCGAACCGGAGAGTTCCGCGGACGCTACCACGTCCTCGGCGGAGCGATCAACCCGCTGGACGGCGTCGGCCCCGACGACCTACGGATCAAATCCCTCATGGAACGACTTCAAACAGGTCAAACCCAAGAGGTCATTCTGGCCACCGACCCCAACACCGAGGGCGAAGCCACCGCCACCTACATCGCCATGCTGGTACGCCCCTTGGAGATCTCCGTATCACGCCTGGCCAGTGGACTACCGGTAGGCGGAGACCTAGAATACGCCGACGAAGTGACCCTAGGACGCGCCTTCTCCGGTAGACGTAGTGTGTGACCGCTCAGCTTGCCCCAGGCACTCCATATTTACGCTGCGGGGGATTCTCACGACCTGAAGGTCGCGACGAATCCTCCTCGCGCAAATCTGAAGCACCTGGAACAACCTGAGCTCCTAGCCAGCTCTACCGCCGCTACACACGCGCTGCGCGCGTTGTTAGCGGCTCGCCAGTTACGTAAGGGTTTGCGGGACATCGAGTCTTGCTGTGAAAGCACAGGCAGCTCTACCACCGCGTCGCACTTTCAGCGCTAGCGGCTCGCCGGTTGGCTCGTCCCTGGGGAAAGTGTGATGGCAGCGCTCTTTAGGGACACCGGCAGCTCTACCGCTTCTGCTCTTCGCTTGAAGCTCGCCAGTGACGTTAAGGACTTGCGTGGAAGTCGAGTGCCCCCTGAAAGTACAGCCGGCTCTACCGCCGCATACACACGCGCTGCGCGCGTTGTTAGCGGCTCGTCGGTTACATAGAGAACTTGTGTGGAGAGCGTGTTCGTCCTTGAAAGTACGGCTGGCTCGCCGGTTGGCGCATCTGTGAGACGGTGTCGTAGTCGTGTATTCCTGAAAGCATAAGCAGCCCAAATATTCCGTCGTTTTGACTGGCTTCCACGACGTCCCGTCCGTTCGAGGCCCGGTGTGCCTCTAGCCAGGTTGGTGCTTGGTTTGTAGGATCTAATATAGGCGTACATCCAAGAATGGCGGGTGGGATTCATGGGCAGAGGGACGAAAGCCGGTGCAGTGACGGCTATTGTGGGGCTCGCGGTAACAGCCTGCTCCAGTGGCGGAACCATTGACGACGGTGACAGGACGGGGTTTTCGGATTTTCTGTCGGAACTGCAGCGAGGTACGGAGAACGAAAAGCCGTTCGTTTTCGGGCTCTCCAGCGAAGTCCAGTCTCTGGATCCGGTGTTCGGCATGGATGGGACGACTTTTCAAGTCACCAGTCAGATCTATGACACCCTACTATCGCATGACGGTGGCAAATTGGCTCCGGGACTGGCGGAGAGCTGGGACCACGATGCCGCCGGTGAGGAATGGACATTCACATTGCGGGAGGGAGTCACCTTCCATGACGGTGGCGAATTGACCGGTGACGTCGTTTGCCGCAATTTCGAGCGATGGAATTCCTTTGACAGTGATCTCCGGTCGATTACCTATTATTGGGATTGGTCCTTTTACGGATACGGTAGTAACTCTATCTTTGACGGCTGTGAAGCCGATGGATTGGACGTGACGATCAATCTATCGGCGCAATACCCCAATTTTCCCGGCGCGTTTTCTCTGGAAGCCTTTGGAATTCTGTCGCCGAATGCGTTGGACGAACTGGAAGATGTCGAGATTGATTCGACGGTCGAACCGCCCGACTATACTCAGGAGCTGGGGACACTGGCGGGAACCGGCCCTTTTGAAGTAACCGAATGGGACCAGTCCGGTGGCGGAATGACACTGGAGCGATTTGACGATTACTGGGGCGAGACCGCAGAACTATCAACTGTAGAGTTCCAGGTGCTCGAAGATGAAAACGCACAACGCCTGGCGATGTTGAGTGGCGATATACACGGTTACGACCTGGTGAACCCGGCAGATGTGGAATCACTGGAAGCGGACGGATATCAATTCCCCGAGAGGGAGGACTTCAGCCTTCTGTATCTCGGGTTTACCGAAAGCGACAATGCAGCTCTTGAGGACGATGCGGTGCGTGAGGCCATTGCGTACGCGATTGATCAGGAAGCAATAGTGGACACCTTCTTCCACTATGGAAGGTCTGCTAATCAATTCGTTCCCGAAAACTTCGATGCTTGGAATCCCGATGTACCGACGTATGGTTTCGACCCGGGGCGAGCCAAGAAACTATTGGAAGACGCAGAGGCCGAAGACACCACTGTCGAGTTCTGTTATCCGGCCGGTGTAGTGCGGACCTACCTTCCGGATAGCTCTGGTATCGCCGAACACATGATGCAAGGTCTCGAAGAGGTCGGATTTGAGGTTGAACCTCGTCCCATCGAGTGGCAGGAGTACATCCAACAGGTTTATGACGGCGACTGTGAGCTGCATTTGTTGGGCTGGACCGGCTCGTATGCGGATTCGTTCGACTTCCTGGGAACCTGGTTCGATGGTTCACGTCCTGCCTGGGGATTTGAAGACGACGAAATTTTCGACCTTATGGAGAAAGCCGGTAAGGAACCCGATCTCGACAAGCGCAGCGAGATTCTGAAGGAAGCCAATGCGGCCATCATGGATTACGTCCCGGGGGTTCCGATCGCCAGCGCTCCGCAGCTCTTGGTGCTGGTGGACAATGTCGAGCTCGCAGAGCTGTCGGCGAGGGGGTACGTGAATTTCGCGGAATTGGCGTGGCGATAGGAAAAGGGTGCAATCGGGATAACACGTCGGTCGGAAAAATCCAATGGTAAGTAAGCAACCACATGCGAAATCCAATGTAATATCAGTCGCATTACCATCACGGTTCCGTAACATCACTTGGACTCACATTCCTCAGCTATTTACGCTCATGAGAGACATCACAATCGAAATATTACTGGTTGGTGAAACCTCATGCGCAAACTGACGAAGGCAATAGCGGTCGCCGCTGTTGCCGGTCTGGCCGCTACGGCGTGTTCAGGCGAGACCAAGAACAGCGGCGGCAGCTCCGCCGGAGAAGGCGACCCGTTCATTTTCGGTAGCGGGGGACAGGTGACGACCCTCGACCCGGTCCTTACTTCGGATGGGGAGACTTTCCGCGTCACGCGGCAGGTCTACGACACCCTGCTCGACCATGACGGTGTTGAGATGGTTCCTGGCCTGGCGGAGAGCTGGGAAGGAAGCGACGACGGTCTGGACTGGCACTTCAAGCTCCGGTCCGACGTAACGTTCCATGACGGTAGCGAACTGACCGGTGACGTCGTATGCCAGAACTTCGACCGCTGGCAGACGTTCGAGGGTGAATGGGAAGCGGTGACCTACTACTGGGGCAATATGTTCCAGGGTTACGGCGAAGAATCCAACTACGCCGGTTGCGAGGCCGACGGTCTCGACGTCACCGTGAGCGTCAAGGAAGCCTCCGCCGACTACCCCGGAGCCTTCTCCATGGCCACGTTCGCGATCCTCTCGCCCAAGTCGATTGAGAAGATCAAGGACGTCGAACTGGAAGACGCCTCGGAGATGCCCGACTACAGTCAGGAAGTCGGCTCGCTGGCCGGAACCGGACCGTTCAAGTTCGACTCGTGGGACCACTCCTCGAACGAAATCACCCTGACTCGCAACGACGAGTACTGGGGCGACAAGGCCGGGCTGGAAACGCTCATCTTCAAGGCGATCGAAAACGAACAGACCCGTCGTCAGGCTCTGATCAGCGGAGAAATCCACGGCTACGACCTGGTGAGCCCCGCTGACGTCATCGAGCTCGAAAAAGAGGGCTTCAACGTCCCCACTCGCGACGTGTTCAACGTTCTCTACCTCGGCTTCACCGAGGGGAACAACCCCGCACTGGCCAAACCGGAAGTACGGCAGGCCATTGCCCACGCACTCGACCGGGAGCGCGTTGTCGACACGATTCTTCCCGAGGGTGGAAAGGTCGCCACGCAGTTCATGCCGGAGGGCCTGAACGCATGGAACCCGGACGTGCAGACCTATGAGCACGACATGGACGAAGCGCAGGACCTCGTGTCGAGCGCCGGCGAAGACGGTACGACGCTGGAGTTCTGCTACCCGACCGACGTCGTTCGTCCGTACATGCCCAACGTGGCCGACATCTTCGAAATCTTTAAGGCCAACCTGGAAGAGGCCGGTTTCGAGGTGGAGCCGCGCGCGATCACCTGGACCGACTACGTGCAGGAAGTGCACAACGCCGGTTGTGAGCTGAACCTGCTGGGTTGGACCGGTGACTTCAACGAGGCGTTCAACTTCCTCGGCACCTGGTTCGACGGTTACAAGGAGGAATGGGGCTTCGAGGACGAGGAGATCTTCGACCTCATGAGCGAAGCCCGTACCGAACCGGACCGCGAGAAGCGTGACGAACTGCTGTCGGAGGCCAGCGCGTTGATCATGGACTACCTGCCCGGTGTTCCGATCTCGCACTCGCCCCCGTCGATCGTGTTCACCGATGACGTCAATGCTCCTACCGTGTCCCCGTTGACGCAGGAGGACTTCGCGGAGATGTCGTGGAAATAGGCATCCAATAGAGCACTGACAATTCAAGACGTGTCAAGAGGGGGAAGGGGAGACTCTTCCCCCTCCACAGCGACAGCACCCATTGCCTGTATAGGCATTTACGGAAAGAACAGCCGTGCTTAGACACACTCTGAAAAGACTTCTACAACTGATCCCAGCGCTGCTGGGGCTCACCGTGGTTCTGTTCATTTGGTACAAACTCATGCCGGGTGGCCCCGAATACGCGCTCCTTCCCGAGAACGCCTCCGATGCACAGCGCGAAGCCATGCGCGAATCCCTAGGGTTGAACGATTCGATCTGGGTTCAGTACGGCAACTTCCTGAAGGACATCGTGACCTTCGACTTCGGTTCCTCGGTGACGACGGGCCGGGAAGTGTCCACTGAAATCGCGGAGCGGTTCCCCGCCACCCTCGAATTGGGACTTGCGGCAATGGTCCTCGCGATCGTCGTGGGAGTGCCGTTGGGATACTTCGCCGCGCGCAAACGCGGGTCGCTCTTGGACGTGGCCGCCGTCTCCGGATCGCTGATCGGTATCTGCACGCCGGTGTTCTTCCTGGCCGTGGTGCTGAAGGTGATCTTCGCCGAGCTGCTCGGCTGGTTGCCGACCCTGGGGAGGCTCTCCAGTGGAGAGACGTACACCGACATCACCGGATTCAGAGTGCTGGACGGTCTTTTGAGCGGTGAATTCCATGTCGCCTGGGACGCGGTGCAGCATCTTATTCTTCCCGCCATGGCGCTGGCGTCGATTCCCTTGGCGATCATCACTCGTATTACCCGCGCTTCCGTTCTGGAAGTGATGGATGAGGACTACGTCCGTACCGCCAACGCCAAGGGCTTGGGGCAGACCACCGTGCGTGTCAGCCACGTCATGCGTAACGCGCTGCTGCCGGTCGTGACGGTCGTCGGGCTGTTGTTCGGTGGACTGTTCGCCGGTGCCGTGTTGACCGAAACGGTATTCGAAATCAACGGAATCGGCCGGTTCGTCTACACGGCCACCTCAAACCGTGACTTCCCGGCCCTGCTGGGCTGCATCATGCTGGTGGCCGTCGTGTTCGTTTTGATCAACCTGTTGGTGGATCTGTCGTATAACCTCATTGACCCGAGATTGCGGGTGAAGTAGTCATGTTGAACACCAAAGAACGCATCGACCAACTGGTTTCCGACCACACCGCCACGCGAGGCGGATACTCGGGTTCACTGTTCAAACAGAGCCTGCTGCGCATGCGGCACAGTCCCATGGCTCTCATCGGCGGTACCATCGTCGTTCTGTTTCTGGTTCTCGCCATTCTGGGACCTTGGATCGCTCCGTACGATCCGGTCGCACAGAACTGGGGCGACGAGGCGCTCCGCAATCGCAATGAGTTCCCCGGGCCGCGCGCCGAGAATTGGTTCGGCGTCGACCACTTGGGTCGCGACCAGTTCTCCCGGATGCTGCACGGAGCCCGCCAGACCCTTCTGGTCGGGGTCATGGCCGCCGCGTTGGGATTCGTTTTCGGCGCCGTCCTGGGCGGCACGGCCGCGGCGATGCGCATCCTCGGTGGGCGCATGGGCGGTCGCATCGATTCGTTCATCATGCGTGTCGTCGACATGATGCTGGCCATTCCGGCGCTGTTGCTGGCCTTGTCGATCGCGGCGTTGATGGGTGCGAGCCTCATGACCGTCATGATCGCGGTGGGTGTGGCTCAGGTACCGATCTTCGCTCGATTGTTGCGAGGAGCCATGCTGGCGCAATCGGGCAGCGACTACGTCCTCGCCGCCACGGCCGTCGGGGTGAAGAAGCCACGAATCGTGGTGTCGCACGTCTTTCCCAATGCCCTGGGTCCGGTGATCGTGCAGGGAACATTGACTCTGGCCACCGCGATCATCGAAGCGGCGGCACTGTCGTTCCTGGGTCTGGGCAACCCCGACCGGAGCCTTCCGGAGTGGGGCACGATGTTGGCCGAAACGCAGGACTATCTGCTGTACGCTCCCGGCCTGGCATTGCCGCCCGCTCTGGGAATTATCATTACGGCCCTTGGGTTCACGCTGCTGGGTGAGGCCATGCGGGAATCACTCGATCCGAAGTTGAGGAGGCAATGATGTCCCTACTGGATGTTTCGTCACTGGGGGTGTCCTTCGGCAACACCACCGCCGTGGACGGCGTGAGCTTTAGCGTGGATCCGGGTCAAGTCGTCGGTCTGGTGGGGGAATCGGGCTGTGGCAAGTCGGTGACCTCGCTGGCGATCATGGGCCTTCTGCCGTCCAAGGGTGTGAACCTGGAAGGTTCGATCGAGTTTGACGGCCGCAATCTTCTGGAGTTGTCGCCCAAACAGTTGCGGCGTCTACGCGGCACCGAACTGGCGATGGTCTTCCAGGACCCGCTGTCGAGCCTGAACCCGGTTTTGACCATCGGGCACCAGATCACCGAAATGTTGAGTCGTCACCGCAAGATGAAGGGCAAAGAGGCCAAGAATTACGCCACCGAACTGCTGGATCGAGTCGGTATTCCGGAACCGCGTCGTCGGTTGAGCGAGTATCCGCACCAGCTGTCGGGCGGTATGCGGCAGAGAGTCTTGATCGCGATCGCCGTGGCGTGCGCTCCGAAGTTCCTCATCGCCGACGAGCCGACCACGGCTCTGGACGTGACGATTCAGGCGCAAATCCTGGAGCTGTTGAAGGAACTGGTGGACGAGGAAGGCACGGCGATGTTGATGATCACCCACGACATGGGTGTGGTCGCCGGCGTCTGCGACGACGTCAACGTCCTTTATTCGGGTCGGGTTGTGGAGAGCGCCCCGGCGTCGCAGCTGTTCGCCGCTCCCACACATCCCTACACCTCAGGGTTGTTGGGCTCGATTCCGCGCATCGACTCCAATCGCGACGAGCCCTTGAACCCGATCCGCGGGTCGATTGTGGATCTCATTTCCTGGCAGGACGGTTGCGCATTCGCGCCTCGGTGCGATCACGTTCAAGAGGGGTGTCTGCGTGGAGACATTCCACTGGAGCCGAAGTCCGCTCAGCAGACTTCACATCAGCATCGTTGCTGGCCTGAACCGACTGTGGCCACGGCTGACGTGGCGGCCGAAAGCGAGGTGGCTCAATGAGCCTTCTGAACGTATCCGACGTCAAGGTGCATTTCCCGATTCGAAAAGGCGTCCTGATCGAGCGGACGGTCGGACACGTCAAAGCCGTGGACGGTGTCAGCTTCTCCATCCCCGAAGGTAAGACCTACGGGCTGGTGGGGGAATCAGGTTGTGGGAAGTCGACCTTGGGGCGCGGGATTCTGCGCCTCAACGATGTTTCCGACGGCACCGTCGAGTTGGACGGCGTCGACGTGGCCCGCCTGAAAGGCGAAAAGCTCCGGACGTTCCGCCGCAATATGCAGATGGTCTTTCAGGACCCGTTGGGTTCGTTGAATCCACGGCACTCGGTGGAGATGATGCTGACCGAACCGATGAAGGTGCACGGTATCGGTGACCCCAAGGTGCGAGCCGAGCGGATCAAAGAGACCCTGGACGCGGTCGGCCTGCCGCAGAGCGCACTGGATCGCTATCCGCACGAGTTCTCCGGTGGTCAGCGTCAGCGCATCGGTATCGCGCGCGCCCTGGTTCTGCGTCCCAAGTTCATCATCTGCGACGAGCCGGTCAGTGCCTTGGACGTGTCGATTCAGGCTCAGGTACTGAACCTGCTGGAGGAACTGCAGGAGCAGTTCAACCTCACCTATCTGGTCATTGCGCACGACCTCGCGGTGGTGCGCCACATTTCCGACCGGATCGGCGTGATGTATCTGGGACGGATCGTGGAGGAGGCCAACGCGGAGGATCTCTACACGAATCCTCAGCATCCCTACACGAAGGCGCTGTTGAGCGCTGTGCCGCAGCCCAATCCCGAGGTGGAGGCCGATCGGCAGCGGATCCTCCTGCAAGGAGACCTGCCGTCGCCGTCGAATCCGCCGTCGGGCTGTCGTTTCCGTACCCGGTGTCCGTGGGCGGTGGACAAGTGCGCCGAGGAAGAGCCGGTGACGCGTCAGACCGCTGAGGGGCATTCCGTGGCCTGCCACTTCGACATTGACGACTTGGAACCGACCGCCATGAGCAATACGGGTACGAGTTGAGGTGAGCGGACCGGCCGCCGAGGAAGTCCGATTGTAGTCACGGGCCCCAAGCGAAGCTTGGGGCCCGTTCTCCTTTTACGATATGACTTCGTCGACGGGAGATACGTGGACTTTCACAAACCACGTGTCGACCCAGGCGGCCTTGAGATGTCCGACCCGGGCGTGACCGCCTTCGAGACCACAGCTGACATGAACATGGAGATGACCGTCGGTCAACTCTCCGGTTCCGATCATCTCCGCTGGTTGATCGTAGGTAGTGGTATCACGTTGGGTGGCGTCGGCGGCCGACATGTTGATGATTTCAAAGCCGTTGACGCCTCCGATGATACTCAGAGCGGCGTTGTCGATTCCTCGCTTGTCGAGTCGGGTCGCGATCTCGTCAAGCAGTTCTCCGGATCGAATGTCCAAGGCCAGCATGGCATTCCTCCTGGTAGGCTACGAATGTGGGTACACGCACACGTTAGACGCTCAAGGCGCTCAACGCATCATGCAAAAGCATCGTGGCCGCCTCCACTGAACGGTTGGAAACCGAGTTGACGTGACTTCGTTAGGTTCGCAAGACTGAACTGTTATGAATAATCGAAGGATGAGTGTTCGCCAAAGGGTGGTGTCCTATGTGCTCCGTTGGTCCACTCTTGACTCGTGGGAGGTGCTGACCTTCCGTCACATTGACATTCCCGAGGCCGGCGTTCAAGTACCGGGCGGGGGAGTCGACTCGGGAGAGACCATTGCCGAGGAGGCACTTCGGGAGTACTATGAGGAGACCGGGCTCGACGGTGTGGAGTTCGGTGAGGTTCTGGGTACGGAGGTTCAGAGCCTGTCGGGCACCGACTGGTGTGAGGACGTCCAGGCGTCCGTGTTTTGTCTTTTGTTTGTTCAGGGGACGTCCTCCACGGAATGGCGGCACATTGTCTCCGACGGCGCGGGAGACGCCGGGTTGCGCTTCCACTGCCGCTTTGTGGCCGCCGAACGGACTCAAGTGGACTTTGGACTGGAATACTATCTGCCACTGGCGTTGCAGCGGGCGAACGAATTGAGATAACGTGCGTCCGCGACTCCCGACACGGGAGAGTTCGTCGGCCGACCGGAGTCCTTTCCTCGGTACGTGGGTGGTTAATGCGGCTCGTGAAGGGGTACGGCCCTCCTGCGGTCCTGTTTGACGGTGTTCTTTCAGTCGATACGGCTGAGAAAACGACCGTTTCGGTGGATTGAACCGCTCGTGTCGGGGAAGGCGTTGTGCCATGCTGAAGGCAAACCCATTCGACGCCCGTTGAAGGAAGTGGCCATGTCTACTACACGACGCATGCTGGTCGTTCGGTTCGTCCTGGAAATCGTGGCCTTCATTGGGTATTTCATTGCCGGTTGGCAGCTGTGGGGCGGTGCGTTGTCCGTGGCCAGTGCGGCGATTCTGGCGGGTGGAGTCGTCTTGGTGTGGGGTACGTTCAACGTCCCCGGCGATCCCACGCGTTCCGGGAGCGCACCGGTCGCGGTGCGGGGTATGACCAGGCTGTACCTCGAAGTCGGCATTCTCGGAGGGGCGGTGTTCGCCTATCTGCTCAGCGGCTGGGTCTTCGTGGGTCTGCTGTACGGGGTCTTCCTGGCCGGGTATTTCTACATCGCGCGCGACCGTTTCGACTGGCTGCAGAAGGTCGATGAGACCGGCCGGACCACTGACGAAGGGTAGACGCCGCGAACGACGTCTACCCGCGAGTGACCCTAAAACCCGATTGACCGCGCTGGCCAGGGCTCGCAGAGTTGCCAGCGTGATGTTGCTGTGCACTCCGGCTCCCCAGACCGTTCGCTCGCCGATCGCGCATTCCACGTACGCGGCGGACTTGGCGTCGGAACCGGTGGAGAGCGAATGCTGGACGTACTCCTGTACCTCCACCGCGACGTCGACTTCGGCCAGAGCGCTCACAAAGGCCGACAGCGGGCCGTTGCCGTCTCCGATGATTTTGTGTTCCTGACCGTCGAGCGTTACTACCGCCTCGACGGTGACCTCGTCGCCGTGGGTGCTGGTATTGCACGACCCCACCGCCAGGCGCGCGTTGGGCTGATATTCGGGGTGGTACTCGCGGCGGAAGACATCGTGGATCTCCTCCGGCGTGACTTCGCGTCCCGAATGGTCGGTGTGCTTTTGAATCGCCTGACTGAATTCGATCTGCATCCGCCGGGGCAGGTCGAAGCCGTAGTCGTGGTGCATGATGTAGCTGACGCCGCCCTTGCCGGACTGCGAGTTGACCCGAATGACCGCTTCGTAGTTGCGCCCGATGTCCTTCGGGTCGACCGGCAGATACGGAACGGCCCAGGGGTATTGCTCGACGGCCACGCCCGCCTGGTCCGCTTCGGATTCCAGTGCTTGCAGCCCCTTCTTGATGGCGTCCTGGTGCGAGCCGCTGAAGGCGGTGAATACCAGGTCACCGGCATAGGGGTGCCGCTCGGGAACGGGAAGACGGTTGCAGTACTCCACCTTCCGCCGGATGGAGTCGATGTCTCCGAAATCGATTTCCGGGTCGACTCCCTGCGTAAAGAGATTCATTCCCAGCGTCACCAGGCAAACATTGCCGGTTCGTTCACCGTTTCCGAACAGACAACCCTCCACGCGGTCGGCACCCGCCTGTACGGCGAGCTCGGCCGCCGCCACTCCGGTGCCCCGGTCATTGTGCGGGTGAACCGACAGAATCATCGCTTCGGGTCGGGCGAAGTGGCGCTTGAACCATTCGATGGAGTCGGCGTAGATGTTGGGAGTGGCCATCTCGACCGTCGCGGGCAGATTCAGGATGAGCGGCCGATCGATCGACGGGTCGATGACCTCGGCGACGGCATTACAGATGTCCACCGCGTACTCCAGCTCAGTTCCGGTGAACGACTCCGGAGAGTACTCGTAGCGGATATCGGTATCGGGGGTGATGTCGGCGGCGTATTTCAAGCACAGCTCGGCGCCGTCGGTGGCGATCTTGGTGATGCTGGGTTTATCGGCCTGGAACACCACCTTGCGCTGCAGAATCGAGGTGGAGTTATAGAAATGGACGATGGCCTGCCGTGCGCCTCGCAGTGACTCGAAGGTGCGTTTGATCAGGTGGTCCCGACACTGGGTCAGCACCTGGATGGAGACGTCGGCGGGGATCCGTTCCTCTTCGATCAGAGCGCGAACGAAGTCGAAGTCGGTTTGGCTGGCGGCCGGGAACCCGACCTCGATTTCCTTGTAGCCCATGTCGACCAGTGTTTGAAACATGGTTTTCTTGCGTTCCAGGTCCATGGGGTCGATCAGCGCTTGATTGCCGTCGCGCAGATCAACCGCGCACCATGTAGGTGCGTGATCGATGATGCGATCGGGCCACGTGCGATCGGGGAGGTGAACTCGAATCTCTTCGTGGAAAGGACGGTAACGCGTCGCTCGTTGACGAAAGTCTGTCATGCTTCCTCTTCAGTGTCGGTTGCCGGTCATCGATATCGGCGCAACACGAAACCCCGCAGCGAGGAGGCCGATCTAATTGGCCTCGCTGCGGCAGCTAAGGAGCATGACGGCGCGAAACATGATGGACCCGATGATAGGCCGACCACATGGTGAGAAGACGGCGGGGGTGGGTACCGCCTGTTCATCTCAAAAAATGAGATAAAATCTCATTCGTCCGTTTCGGGGTCGGTCTCCTCGTCCGGCTCTTCCTCGGACTCCTCACTATCGTCGTCTTCCGCGTCGTCCTCGTCGTCATCCTCCGGCTCTTCGGGCTTTTCCCTGGGGACGGGATCACCGTCGACTATCTCGCCGGGCAACTCCACCGTCTCGAGAACACCGTCGACCTCTTTCGTGCGATCCAAGGACCCGAACGTATCGACCGTTACCGACTCAATCTGGGAATTCTCGTCAAAACACCAGGTGCCTTCGGGAATGGGAGTGTCCACGACCGCCGTGGAGCCGGTCAGTACAAAACACCCGTCCTCCTCGCCGACGACATAGGGGGAGTGCTGATCGGCCAAAATCGGCAACCAGGAGATAAAGGGCTTTTCGACCTTAGGGTCCAATTCGTCGGGAATGGCTCCGGTAATCGAGGCGATTTTCACACATTGATTCTCCGGCTCGTACCGACACTGATAAAAACCCCCGGTCGTCCAGGCATACGAGACGTCAATATCGCCTTCATGTCCCCATCCGTCGACCCGGATCATCCAGGTTCCGTCTTTGGCCAGGTCAACCATGACACGACTGCCCTCCGACCACTCGTATTCGGCACTGTAACGGGCATCGAGGGATTCGGTCGCCGCCGAGGTCAGCGCCGTTCGAGGGCTCTCCACCCGATCGGGGTCCGGAGGTTCCTCCTCGGTGGCCGTCGTCGACGAACACCCCGCTAGTATCGTGATGAGAAACACTGAAAAAACTCGTCTCATAAGCTCCGCCCTGTGATGACAACTAGTCCTGGCTCATACAATCTGGCAGCACACAGCTTGCCACGGTTAAGGTATATACGCTGCCAAGTTGCGGCACGACACAGCACCCGAGACCAAAGAATATGAGGTGAACCCCGTGGCGCTTGTCGTACAGAAATACGGTGGATCGTCAGTTGAGAACGCCACCAGGATAAAGCGCGTCGCCGAACGGATCGTCGCGACCCGAAAGGCCGGCAACGACGTAGTCGTCGTTGTGTCAGCCATGGGTGACACCACCGATGAGCTACTGGACCTGGCCGACGACGTATCGCCGGTGCCCGAACCACGCGAACTCGACATGCTCGTGACCGCGGGTGAGCGCATATCCATGTCGCTTCTGGCCATGGCCATCAACGATCTCGGATTTCAGGCCCGTTCCTTCACCGGTTCCCAGGCCGGCATGCTGACCACCGCCGCCCACGGTGACGCCCGCATTATCGACGTGACACCCGGGAGAATTCAAAGCTCACTCGACGAGGGATACATAACCATCGTGGCGGGCTTCCAAGGCGTCAGCCCCGACACGAAGGCGATCACCTCGCTCGGTCGCGGCGGATCCGACGTCACTGCGGTGGCGCTCGCGTCCGCGATGGAAGCCGACGTCTGCGAGATCTACTCCGACGTCGACGGCGTGTACACGGCGGACCCGCGCATCGTCCCCGATGCCAAGAAGCTCGATACCGTCACCTTCGAAGAAATGCTCGAACTAGCGGCCTCCGGAGCAAAAATCCTATATCTCCGCAGCGTCGAATATGCCCGCCGCTATGGCATACCGCTGCACGTGCGTTCGTCTTACTCAACCAAACCCGGAACCATTGTTGCGGGACACATGGAGGATCTACCAGTGGAACAAGCTCTCATCAGCGGAGTCGCACACGATCGTTCGGAAGCCAAGGTGACCGTCACGAACGTACCGGACAAACCGGGCGCGGCGGCCTCGATCTTCCAGATCATCGCCGATGGGGAAATCGACATCGACATGATCGTGCAGAACGTCTCCACCACCGGAAACGGTCACACCGACATCTCGTTCACCCTACCGAAGGCCGACGGCCGCAAAGCCATCGAACAGCTGCGCAAGCGTCAAGACGAACTGGGCTACGGCAAAGTCATCTACGATGAGAACGTCGGCAAACTGTCACTGGTCGGAGCCGGTATGCGCTCGCACCCCGGTGTGACGGCCACCTTCTGTAAGGCCCTGTCCGACGCGGGCGTCAACATCGAAATCATCTCCACCTCGGAGATCCGGATTTCCGTCGTCTGCCGTGACACCGACCTGAACGAAGCCGTCGCCGCCGTCCACGAGGCCTTTGACCTCGGTGGCGATGAGGAAGCCGTCGTCTACGCCGGAACCGGCCGATAGGAGTAACACCATGTCGAAGAAGCTTAATCTGGCCATTGTCGGTGCCACCGGTGTCGTCGGCTCCATGATGCGTGACCTCATCGCCGAAGAGCGCGACAACTGGGGTGAGATCCGACTGATCGCCTCGGCCCGCTCGGCGGGTAAACAATTGAACGTCGGCGACGAGACCATCGAGGTCCAGGCGATCAGCCCGGAGGCCTTCGAAGGAATCGACATTGCCCACTTCGACCTACCCGACGAGGTCAGTGCCGAATGGGTACCGGTCGCCGCCGAAAAGGGCGCGATCGTCATCGACAAGAGCGCGTACTTCCGCATGGTCGACGACGTGCCGCTCGTGGCTCCTGAAGCCAACCCGGAGGCCGTACGCGAACGTCCGCGCAACATCATCGCCAACGCCAACTGCACGACCTTGACCCTCGTGCCCGCCATCGCCGCTCTGCACCGGGAATACGGCCTCGAGTCCATGTCGGTCTCGTCGTACCAAGCGGCCAGCGGTTCGGGTAAGGCCGGACTGGAGGCGCTGTACGACCAGGTCAACGCGACCACCCCCGCCAACGGGATCGGTACGCGGCCCGACGACGTCCGTGCTCAGCTGGGCGAGGAATACAACGAGCCCTTCGGTGCGCCTCTGGCCTGGAACGTGGTTCCCAAGGTCGGTGGCTGGAAAGACGGTGGCTGGACGTCGGAGGAGCTGAAGGTCCGCAACGAATCCCGCAAGATTCTGAGCCTGCCGAACTTGAAGGTCGCGTCCACTTGTGTCCGCGTGCCCGTGGCGGTGGGTCACGCCCAAGCGGTCCACGCCACCTTCGGCCAGGACGTCAGCGCCGACGACGCGCGTGCTCTTCTGGAAAAGGCTCCGGGCGTCACCGTGGTGGACGACCCGTCGACCTCGCAGTTCCCCACGTCGATCGACGTGGCCGGCAAGCGGGGCATCGTGGTCGGCCGTATTCGTCAGTCGCTGGACTTCCCCAACTCGCTGGAGTTCTTCGTCATCGGCGACAACCTGCTCAAGGGCGCGGCGCTCAATTCCATCGAGATCGCCGACCTGGTTCGTAAGGAACTGACCGAGTAGTCGAGACGAACCCATCTCAATGTTGCCAGGCTCAGAATTCTTGGGCCTGGCAACAATTGTTTGAACTTCCGGGGCCGTTAAACTGAAAGGGTGAGCTTGCGACTATATGACACCGGGACCCGATCTGTACGCGACTTCCAACCTCGCCTCGAGGGGAGAGTGGGGATCTACCTCTGTGGGCTCACCGTCCAAGGACCCCCGCACATCGGCCACCTGCGCTCAGGCGTCTCCTACGACGTTCTGATCAACTGGCTGCGTCATCTCGGGTACGACGTCACATACGTGCGCAACATTACCGACATCGACGACAAGATCCTGACGCGCGAAACCGAACAGGGTCGCCACTGGTGGGCCATCGCCTATGAAAACGAGCGTGCTCTGAACCGCGACTACGCCGCACTCGGCGTGCGAGCACCGACGTACGAACCGCGCGCGACCGGTCACATGACCGAAATGATCTCGCTGATCTCCGAACTTCTCGAAAAAGGACACGCCTACGTCACGTGGAACGGCGACGTGTACTTCTCCGTGGCGTCGTGGAACGAGTACGGCGCGCTGTCCCATCGTCGCCCCGAGGACGTGCAGTCCTCACCCGACACCGGTGACAAGCAGGATCCACGCGACTTCGCTCTCTGGAAGGGCTACAAGGAAGGCGAACCGGCCGACGCATGCTGGAACTCGCCGTGGGGCTACGGACGCCCCGGCTGGCACATCGAATGCTCGGCCATGTCACGCCGCTACCTCGGCGACGGATTCGACATCCACGGTGGTGGAGTCGACATCATGTTCCCGCACCACGAAAACGAAATGGCGCAAAGCCACGCGGCCGGTCTACCGTTCACCGCCTTCTGGGTTCATAACGGAATGCTCAATCTCTCCGGCAGCAAGATGAGTAAGTCCGTCGGCAATACGTTGTCGGTGACCGCATTGGCCGAAAAGGGCTTCCGCCCGGTCGATATTCGCTACTACCTGGTCAGCGCGCATTACCGCAGTCCGCTCGAGTATCACGACGAAAGCCTCAAAGAGGCCGCGGCCGCCTATGACCGCATCGCCAACTACGTGCGGCGCGCCGCCGAAGCGCTCGGTGAGGACAAAACCGACCCCGAGCAGGCCACCACCCCGATCCTCTGCGCCGACTTCGTCAACGCCATGGACGACGACCTCAACACCCCCATGGCCCTGGCCGCCGTCCACGATCAGATTCGCGAAGGGAATGCCGCCCTGGACGCGAAGAACCTGGAAGCAGCCGAGAGCGTGGCGGTCGGCGTCCGGTTCATGCTAAAGTTGCTCGGCCTCGACCCCCTAGATCCGCATTGGAACGAACCCGCAGACGCGAAGGGATCGGGGGCGCTGGACGCTCTGGTTTCCATTGCTCTACAGCAACGCAGCGACGCCCGGAAACGCAAAGACTTCGCTGCGGCCGACGCGATCCGCGACCAACTGTCGGAAGCCGGAATCCTCGTCAAAGACACGCCCCAGGGGCCAACCTGGACCACACAGTAATTCGAAGGGACATCGACCGTGGCTAATTCGAAACCACGCCGAAGCGGCCAAGCCAATAAGGGCAAGTCCGGTTTCGGAAGAGGCACCGGAGGCCAGAAAAAGGGCCTTCAGGGGAAAGGTCGTACGCTCAAAGCCGATCAGCGGCCTTGGCACAAGAAATACTCCGGTGAGGACAAGCCGCAGCGCACGCAATGGAAACAGAGCAAAGAACGCGCTAAGGCCGCCTCCCAAGGACGCACGAGCCGAATCGGGCAGGCCAAGACGCGCGACCACCGCGACGAGGGCCCGGAGCTTCTGCTGGGCCGTAACCCCGTGGTGGAGGCGCTGCGCTCCAAAGTTCCGGCTCGGGTGCTGTACGTGGCCTTCGGTACGCACCTGGACGAACGCATTGCCGAAGCCGTGCGGATCGCCCAGAACCGCGACGTGGCCGTCAAGGAACTGGCCCGCCGCGATCTCGACCGCAAAGCCCAGAACTCGATGCACCAAGGCGTGGCTCTCGAAGTCGAACCGTACGAATACGCCGACCTCGTCAAACTGCTCCACGACGCCAAATCGGGACCGCGTGCCCCACTGCTGGTCGCGCTCGACGGAGTCACCGATCCGCGCAACCTCGGGGCGATCATCCGGTCCACCGCCGCCTTCGGCGGCGACGGGCTCCTCATCCCGTCCCGGCGAGCCGCCTCGGTCACCGCCGTAGCCTGGCGTACCAGCGCCGGAGCCGCCGCCCGGCTTCCGGTCGCCAAAATCGTCAACCTGACCAACACCATCAAGGACCTCCAATCGGAGGGCTACATGGCCGTCGCCCTCGACTCCGCGGGCGACGAGGACGTCTTCAATCTCACCGCCGCCGATGAGCCCTTGGTGCTCGTCGTCGGCGACGAAGGCAAAGGCGTATCGCGCCTCGTAGCGCAGACCTGCGACTTCCGGGCCACCATTCCCATCGCTTCAGAGATCGAGTCACTGAACGCCTCAGTGGCAGCGTCCGTAGCACTCGCCGAAACCACACGGCAGCGAAGCTGACCGCTCAGCCGCTCCACAGCACGTTGTCTAGCGGTGTTCTCAGAACCCCGCGTGCGTGAGCACGCGTGGAACCTGAGAACTCCACTATTCAACGCACTGTGAACCGCCTGAGCTCCTAGCCAGCTCTACCGCCGCTGCACTTGCGCCTGTGGCGCTTCGTTCGCGGCTCGCCGGTTGGCTCGTCCCTGGGGATAGTGGGGTGGTTGAGCTCTATTGGAAGCGCGAGCAGCTCTATGGCGGCTTTGTACTGAAGCACTTGCGGTCGGCCGGCCAGTCGGTAGTTTGTGGATATCCCCCGGTCGGTCTTGAGCGCGTCAACCGATCCGTATCGCCTGGTTTAGACCGGTGTGGTGTAGGTCCAGGTGTGCTTGGCGGCTTCGATTTGCGCCTCGTCGTTGTGTGTGAAGATCTCGTTGACAGCGACGTCAAACCGAGTGGCACTCGTTGCGGTGCTCTGGACGGGATGTCCTAACCTGATACTCATGTCTCCCGGTTACCTTCTCAGCGTTGATCTCGGTACGTCGCACACCGTTGCCGTTATCCAGTGGCCTGACGGGCGTACGCGTCCGTTGTTGTTTGACGGCTCGCCCATCATGCCGTCGTCGATCTTTCTCGACCAGGCGGGCACGCTGCATACCGGGCGGGACGCCGAAGCGATGGCGGCGGCCGAGCCGGAACGATACGAACCCAACCCCAAACAACGCATCAACGACGGGTTCATCCTGCTGGCAGAGCGTGATATTTCGGTCGCGCAGGCGTTTGCCGGGATTTTGCGGCGGGTTGCCTCAGCGGCGGTCGAGTCGGTCGGGTCTCTGCCGGCGACGGTGTTGACCTGCCCGGCCGAATGGGGCGAGCGGCGGCGCGCGGTGTTGCAGGACGCGGCCGCGGCGGCGGGGTATCCGCCCGTGCAGATCGTGCCCGAACCGGTCGGGGCGGCCTATTATTACGCCGATCGCCTCGACCATCCCGTCGAGGCCGGGCAGGCGTTGGCGGTGTTCGACTTCGGCGGCGGCACCCTCGACATCGCCGTGGTCGCCCCCGACGGTACGGGTGGCTTCCGCGTCGTCTCCGAGGGTGGGTTGGCCGATCTCGGTGGCTTGGATGTGGACGCGGCGTTGGTGGAGCATTTGGGGGCCACCGTCGCCGACAGTCACCCCGAGGCGTGGAAGACGCTGCAGCATCCCTCCAGCCCGGTGGAGCTGCGCGACCGGCGGACACTGTGGAAGGACGTGCGAGGCGCCAAGGAGATGCTGTCGCGCTCCTCGGTAGCACCGATTACCATCCCCGGAGTCGATCAGGCGTTTCATTTGACGCGGGCGGAGTTGGACCAGCTCGCTCGGCCACTCCTGGCACGGGGTGCGGGTGAGTTGAAGCGGGTATTGACCGCCTCAGGTTACGGTCCTCATCAGATTGCCGGTGTGTTTCTGGTGGGTGGATCATCGCGCCTGCCATTGGTAATACAGGTACTACAAGAACAGGTCGCCATCGCGCCCACAGTCCTGGAACAACCGGAATTGCCCGTCTCCGAAGGCGCGATACGAGCCGTCCAGGCCAAGCAGCGGGTCCAGTCGCCACCGCAGTCCCCACCGGCACCAACACCACAACCACAACCGTCCCCTGGGCAGGGTCCGGCGACGCCGGAGGCGGGCCTGTCGCCGCAACAGTCTCTGCCACCCCAAACCCCGCCGCCACCGGCGGGTGATCAGACCTACCCCATCCCCGCGGCTGCGCCGCGTAAGAAGGGCCGTAAGTGGCTGTACGCGGCGATCGCGGTCGTCGCCGTCGCCGCCATCGCCACACCCTTGGCGTTTTTCCTACTGCGGGAGCAGTACGTGCAGCGTCCGTTTGTTTCGCTGGAGACCGTCGGCGACACCATCGCCTATAAATCCGACGACGTCGATGCCAATGACGTCGATGTGCGTGGCGATACCGCCTACGTGTCGTATGTGGAAGACGAGGGCGGACCCAACGACCGCGACGTCCTCTATCTACAGGCCATCGACGTGACCACCGGGAAAGTCCTATGGGAAACCGACGATAAAATCAATGCTCGTGATTGGAACGGAATGTTCACGGGGAACGGGATGGTCGTGACTCGGCATTCCTATTACGAAACGGGCGAGTGCTGTGACACGGTTTATGACTGGCGTTTTGTGGATGCGTCAAACGGCGAACTGCGCAACACCGTGACGGTTACGCATGAAGCGGGGCGGAGACTCAATGACAATATGATCGCGGCCAAGGAGGACAGGTCCGAGTTCTCCATGTTCGACGCCTCGGGTGAAGAATTCTATACCTTCGAGGCGGGAGAAGAGGCCGGCAATGTTGAATTTTACCAGCGGTCGTTCGATTGGGATAAGTACGACGGTCGTAACATCGCGGATCGTACCGATGGACGTTTCTGGTGGTTGACCGGCGGCGACCAGGTTTTCCACCTGTACGACGTCGAAGAGCGCATTATAGTCGCCGAACGCGAAATCGGTGGTACCGACGATTCCTATTTGGCGTTTGACGGCAAGGTGTTCGTGGGCTCCAATGACACCGGATACGACCTTCGGATCTACAATGCCGACGATCTGTCGTCGGTGAACAGTGCTCGGGTGGATGACGCCGACGTTGAACAGACCGGAATGTCGATTTGCGGGAAGACCCTGGTTTGCGTCGGAGAAAGCAAGGTCGAGAGCGAGGACCACAAAACCTTCCGAGTTTATGATTTCGAAGAAGAAGAATGGGTGTACGACGGTAACGACGAGTTCGAATCTGTCAGCTATGTGCGTGGGATCGGTAATCGCGTAGTGGTCACTTATACGGAAGGTTCGGAGAACGCCCGGACGGCGATACTGGACCCGGAAGAGGACTTCGCTCAGATCGGGCAGAGCCACGACGGTGCGTTCCGGCCGATCGACAATGCCAGCGCCATGCGGTACCCGACTGGAAGTTCCGACTACCTGTCATCGAATACCGGCCCCGTGATCGGCTTGGGAGTGCAGGACGGCACCCGTGAGGTGATTTCCAATGAGATCGAACCATGGGGGGACTGCGACAATTCGGACGTCAGCCTGGTGTGTCTGGAAGAAGAGGGAATTCAGGTATACCGATTCCGAGACGGGGACACCCGTTATTAGAGTGACATAGGCGTGAACTGGGAGTACAATGGCACCTCGGCTGAAAAACCGGGGCCATCAGGACAAGGTAGCGTGGCCGTGGCCCCGAGACGTGTGTTCATGTCGCGCCCGACACCTCCTACTCAATGACGATGATGCGATGAGGCTGTGTCCGGGGTGCGCTCTTATTACCTGGAGGGACAGTGTCCGAGGCAGAGCTGCGCGCTGAAATCGATTTCCACGAACAGGTTCGCGAGGCCATCGCCTCCATGCGAACCACCACTGCCGACCTACTTGAACAATACGAAGACGAATTCAACGAAGGCAAAGAAAATCGCTTTGACGGCGACAAGGGCCCCGATAAACACCTGGGCTTCTCCATGGCCCGGCAAAGTACCGAACGTCTCGCGGATCTCGCCGACCGCGACGTAGCCTATTTCTTCGGTCGTCTCTGGTTCGACGACGGCGAGGACTACCGCCTGGGCCGACGCCACGTGCGCGATCAAGACTCCAATCCGATGGTGCTGGACTGGCGCGCGCCACTGTCGGAACGGTTCTATCGTGCCTCCGCCCACGACCGGCACGACGTCGCCAAACGGCGACGGTACGGATTCCAAGGCTCGCAGATCACCGGTTTCGAAGACGAAGACCTGACTCTGGGCGAAGAGACCGGCTCGGACATCCTGCGTGCCGAAATCGAGCGCCCGCGCACCGGTCCGATGCGCGATATCGTCGCCACCATCCAGCCCGAACAGGACGAGCTGATCCGTGAGAACGCGAACCTGAACCTGTGCGTCCAAGGTGCCCCCGGGACCGGGAAGACGGCCGTCGGGCTGCACCGTGCCGCGTGGCTGCTGTACAACCACCCCAAGCAGGTCCGGAAGTCAGGACTACTGGTCATCGGTCCCAACGAGGGTTTTCTGAGCTACATTTCCGCCGTACTGCCGACTTTGGGGGAGAAGTCGGTACGGCAGATGACGGTCGAGTCGTTGACGACGTCCGGCTATACGATCAGCGGTACGGACACCCCGTCGCAAAAAGCCCTGAAACACGATCCGCGCTTGGCCGACGTGGCCCGCCGTGCGGTCTGGGCGCACCTGGGTGCGGTAGAGCAATCCCCTTTCGACGCCCAGACGCCTCTTGAGGTGTCGGACAACGGTTGGGTGTGGCGGCTCGGCGTCAAGTACCTGGAGAAATCCCTCAACACCGCTCGTGAGGTCACCACGACCTGGTCGGCGGGACGGGAGAATCTCCTCGATGCGTTGACCTTCGGTCTGCGGCGTCAAGCCGAGATCCGAGCCGGAGTATCGCCCGACGAAAAATGGGTGCGCGCCATGAAACGCAGCGAGCCGGTGCAAGCGTTCATGGAAGCGGTGTGGCCGCGCCTGAAACCGCGCGAAGTCCTGCGTCGCCTCTATACCGACGCCGACTTCCGCGCTCAGGTGTGCGACGGGATTCTGTCCGAGGACGAAACGCGTCTGCTGGCGGTGAAGGGCAAAGCCATGCGACTGTCGGCGGCGGACGCGTTGATCCTCGATGAAATATCGGCCGTGGTGGAAATCCCCGACCCCTCCGAGACGTTCGCTCATATCGTCATCGACGAGGCTCAGGACCTGTCTCCGATGCAGTGCCGCGCCATCGCACGACGGAGCGGACAGGGGTCGATCACCGTCCTCGGCGACCTGGCTCAGGGAACGACGCCGTGGGCGGCGACCAAATGGTCGGATCAAATTCACCACCTGGGTAAACACGAGGCAACCCACACCGAATTGACCACCGGATACCGTGTGCCCGGCGCGATCATTTCGCTGGCCAACCGGATGTTGCCCGATTTGGCCGTGGACGTGGCACCGGCGCGGTCGCTGCGCAGCGACGGTTCGGTCGAATTTCTCCCCGTAGACGACGCGACAGCGGGAGTTCGCAAAGCGGTGGACGAAGCGCTGGAGTTGGAAGGGGCGGTCGGAGTCATCGCGTCCGACCACAGCATCGACCGGCTGCGGCCCGAACTTCCCGAAGACGCCCGAGTCGAACTTGTGCCCGCGTCACTGGCCAAAGGACTGGAATACGACCACGTCGTCGTGGTGGAACCAGAGGACATCATCGCCGCCGAGGGCATCACAATGCCGGTGGAAGGCGCGGTCACCACCGTAGCGGCAACTGTAGGACTGCGGCACCTGTACGTGGCACTCACCCGCGCCGTCTCGCGACTGACCGTCGTACACTCCGGCGAACTTCCCTCCTATTTGCGGTTATTACGCACCATATAGGTATTTTTTTGGAAAACAGCGGTACCGCCGGTACCGCTGTTTTTTAATGTCTCCAGGGGCTAAATCACGCCGCTGTGTCACAGCGGACACGAGGAGAAGGAAAACGAGCGGAATCGGGGAGATGTACGTATCACTGCGGAGTATGTCGGGAATCTCAGGAATCCCTGGTAACAGTCGAATAACGATAGGCACTCGTTTTTACTTCTTTAACACTAATGAACTTGAATCACATTGATCACATAGGCAACATTGCCTTAAGGCACACGAGGCGACACGACCAGACGGTGACAAGCTGGAACGTCGAGCCGATTGCGGTTGACGCGCTCGCCTCTCAGCCCAAAACACGGAGGAGAAAATATGACGCTTAAGAAGCGAGCAGTCGGTGGTGTTGCGATCGCAGCCTCCACCGCACTGGTCCTCAGCGCCTGCGGCGGCGGTTCCGACGACGGCGGCCTGCAGGACGCCAATGTCGGCTATGAAGACTGTGAAGACAATCCCACCACCTGCAACTCCGGTGATGTTGCCGACGGCGGCGAAGTGACCTGGGCCGTCAGCGATGAATGGAGCGGATGGAACTGGACTCGCTCCGATGCGAACACCACGTACCTGAGCCAGACCATGCGCCCGATGTTCCCCGACGTCGGTGACTTCAACCCCGCGGCGGAATGGGAGTTCAACGAAGGTTGGTTTGAAAAGGACCCCGAAGTCATCGAAGAGGACCCGCAGACGGTCGAGTACACCCTGAAGGAAGGGGCCGGCTGGTCGGACGGTACGCCTTTCAGCGTCGACGATGCCATTTACAGTTGGTACACCTACTCCGGCAATGAGGAGTTCTGCGACGAGCAGTGCTCGCCCGCCAGCAGCCGTTGGGGGAGCAACGTCGCCGACGTCGCCGAGGGCGAGAACGACAACTCCATCGTCGTCACCTACAAGGACGGTTACTTGAACCCGGAGTGGTTCACTTCCACTCTTTTCACCCACCCGACTCACATCATCGAGGAAAACGGTTTCGAAGACTGGAAGAGCGACCCCTCCGTCATGGGCGAGTCCTCCGTCTGGTTGAACGAGACCGCCCCCACCTGGTCGTCCGGCCCGTACGTCCCCACTCAGACCGAAATGGGTCAGTTCGTCATCTACGAACCGAACGAGAACTGGATGGGTACCCAGCCGGCGATCGATGAGCTCACCGTCCAGTCGATGTCCGGTGGCCTGAGCACTATGGTGGACGCACAGCGTAACAACGAGATCGACGGTGGATCACCGGCCGACTTCAACACCGATGAGGTAGCGAAGCTACGAGAGGCCAACGGGATCAACTGGCGCGTGGGCAAGGGTGGCTCCTGGAGCCACATCGACCTGAACACGCAAAGTGAATTCCTGGGCGACCTCGAACTGCGTAAGGCCATCTTTACGGCCATCGACGTGGAAGGCATCCTGGAGAAGACCTACAACGACATGGGCGTCGAAAAGCGCGGAAACCACATTTTCGACCGCGACAGCAAGTACTACGAGGACTACGTAGGCGACGCCAACCAGGGCTTCGGTGACATCGACGGCGCGATGGAGATTCTGGAGGACGCCGGTTACGTCGTGGAAGACGATCAGCTGATGACGCCCGACGGGGAAGCGGTCGAACTGGAGATGCGCGCCGGTGCGACCAACACCGTTCGGCAGCAAACCGCCGAGCTGCTGCTGGAACAGCTGAAGCAGATCGGTGTGAAGCTGAATCTGAACCCGATTCAGGACGGCAAACTCGGTGAGGTTCTCAGCAACGCCGAATACGACATGGTCATGTACGGCTGGAGCGGTAACCCCGCCTTCACCGTCGCGCCCGGTCAGTACTGGCGCAGCGACTCCGGTTCGAACTGGGGTGGACTAGAGGTCGACGGTATGGACGAACTGGTTGACAACGTGCGTGGCACGCTCGACATCGATGAGGCCGCCGACTACGCCAACCAGGCCACGGAGCTCGTTGTGGAGAACGCCTACGTGCTGCCCTTCAACAGCGACCCCGAGGTCGCCATGGCGTCGGATGACATGATCAACGTGCGTCCTAACGGGAACAGTCAGGTATCGGCTCTTTACAACGTAGAAGAGTGGGGCCTGGCCTCCTAATGGGCCACGATGGGTCCGGCGGATTGTCGTGAACGGTATCGTGGGTGGCTGCTTCGGAAAGGGAGCCGCCGCCCACGGCACCCACGGTCGGGATCGCTCGATACGTGTGGCGCGCCGGCCCGGCGGAAAAGGACTGAGATTCCGAGTGGCGTGGGAAGAATTAACGATTCGTAACTTCAAACGCTACTTATTCTTTAATAGAAGTAATACATAAATATGGTTTTCGATTTTCCCGTGGATTGGATGATCACCATCTGTTGGGGACCATAAATCGGACCCGCCGTCATGGCTAGCTGTTTTGGAGCCTCCGAAAGGGTTTTCTCCCCGAAAACACTCGGTGGGCAACATATCGAATTCGTCGCCGTACGTGCTGGTAGCGATGCAGATGGAAGCGGCATGCCACGAGGATTACGAAAAGGGCTCGAAATTGTCTCATCTGTTCTCCGCACTCAAGTGGAACTGGTTGAGCGGACTAGTTTTGCAAGAGTGTTACTGATTGGGCCGCTGGGAAAAAGATCCCAAATAAACGATTTTGTCCAGTAGTTCGATCGGTTACGAAGGAGCCGCCTCGAAATGGTAACCCCGCACCGTTGAATTGCGAGCGAATACGCATTGCCGGTCAATGTTGATTCGATCGCGTCGCGGGCGAACCTACCCCGGTTATCACCCATGCCAGGGGCGGCTCATAGGAACGAAGGAGATGTATGACCAAAAAGGTGAAGTTGTGGGCTTCCTTGAGTGCCACTGTGGTCGCCTCTGTGCTCCTTGCGAGCTGCGGCAGTGGCGACGGTGCCGAGGATTCCGGATTCGAAGCCTGTCTGGACCGGCCCACTGAATGTAACTCCGGTGATCGGGCCGACGGTGGAAGTATCGTCTGGGGCCTGGAAGCCGGCTGGAACGGTTGGCATTCGACCTCCAGCGAATTCAACTCCATTTACACGAACGCGGCCCTGGCGGGAATGACCCCTAAAATCGGTGAGTTCGATCAGAACGGCGATTGGTACCACAACGACGGCATACTCGATGGCGAACCGTACGAAATCAGTTCCGACCCGCTCACCGTCGGATACCCCTTGAATCCGGCGGCGAATTGGGGCGACGGGACTTCTATTACGGCCGATGACTTCGTATTCAGTTGGTATGCCTATTCGGGCGATGAGGACAAGTGCGGCGGTTGTTCCCCTACCCGGCGGTGGGGCGCCAATGTCGCCGACGTCAAGGCAGACGGCGATAACGTCGTCGTCACGTATAAGAAGGACTACTACAGTGCGGAGTGGAAGTACGAGGAAGCGGTATTGACCCTTCCCGCACACCGGGCTCCTGAGGATTGGAAGTCCAACCCTGAAGCACTGGGGAATTTCATCGACGACTTCGCGACCGAGCGTCCCGACTGGTCGGCCGGTCCCTACCGAATCAAGGACGGGGAACTGGGTGAATGGGTGACGTATGAACCGAACCCGGACTGGCCGGGATCGGTGAAACCCACCTTGGACGAGATCGAAATGCGTGTCTTCGAATCCCCTTCCGACATCGTTGCCGCGCTTGGCGAAGGTGAGATCGACGGTGCCGCTCCCTCACAGGTGACCTCGGACGATCTCGCTGCCCTGCACGGTAAGGAAGGCATCGACTACGATGTCGCTCCCGGCTCCAGCTGGGAACTCGTCTCGTTCAACATGGAGCACGATCTTCTGGAAGACGATGCCCTTCGTAAGGCGATTTTCTACGCGCTGGACACCAACATGATCGTGGATCGGACGGCGGGAACCGTGCTCCCGGGCGCGGTGGCCAAGGGCAACCATATTTTCCGCAACGACAGCGACTTCTTCGTCGACCACGTATTGGCTTCCGGCCAAGGCAGCGGCGACGTGGAACGGGCCACCCAGGAGCTGGAGGCCTCCGGATACTACTGGGAGGACAGTGCGCTCTACACCCCGGACGGGAAAGCGGTGGAGCTGTCCTTCAGTTACAACGTAGGAAACGATGTTCGAGCCGATATCGCGGAATTGGTACAAGAGTTGCTATCGGATATTGGAATCGACATCACAATTGACGCTTACACCGAATCGATCGGTGAGAAATTGTCGAGTGGTGATTATGAGATAGTGAACCACGGTTGGTCCAGTAGTGCGACTTTCGTGCAATCCGCCGGTGATTACTGGTATTCGGATTCGGCCCTGAACTTTGGGCATTTGGAGTCGGACGAAATTGATGCCGTCATCGATGAGATCAGGCAGACCGAGGATCTCGACAAGGCGGCGGAACTATCGAACGAAGCGGTGGAACTGGCCACGGACGAGGCCTATGTACTGCCGATCTTCGACGCCCCGGACGCCATTATGGTGAACGAGGATTTGGTGAACGTTCGCGACAATTGGGCCTCCAGTTTGCGGGCGCTTTACAACATGGCCGAATGGGGAATCTCCGATGAGTGAGAAATTCCTCTATAGAGGCTGACGTGAAAAGAGCGGCTGTGGGAGCAGTGACAACATTGGTTGACGAAACAAACAATAATCAATTGCACCGCTTCGACAGTCGCTCAACCTGTAAGTAAGTGGATTGTGGTGGGGATACCGTACCGTAACCCACTTATTTGCCCGGTTTAATGCAGTTCGTAGTGATCGAGGGACTATGTTTACCTACATTATTCGACGCGTTTTGATGATGATTCCTGTTCTCATCGGCGCGACGATTCTGGCCTTTCTCCTGGTGGAAGCTTCGGGCGACCCGATCCAGGAACAGGTCACCGCTTTGGAGATGTCAACGGGAGAACCCGTGCCGGAATCCACCGTCCAGGCGATGGAGGAACGAATCTACGCCGACCGTTCCGCGCCGGAACGGTACTGGCTGTGGCTGACCGGCATCGGCGATACCAAAGGCGACATCGGCATTCTGCAAGGCGAGTGGGGACCCTCGGTCGAGGGAACGGCGACGGATGTCGGTGACGATCTCACCTCCAAGTTCTGGACGACCTTCCGCCTGGTCACCATCGCCACCGTCGCTTCTGTGGGACTGGCGATTCTGACGGGCGTGGTCAGCGCCGTCCGGCAGTACAACTGGGTGGATTATCTACTCACCTTCGTCGGTTTCCTGGCTCTGGCATTGCCGACCTTCTGGTTCGGTGCCCTGGTCAAGGAAGCCGGTATTCAAGCCAACCAGGCGATGGGTAAGGACTACTTCAAAACGTACGGCGACTCCACGACCGGCTTTACCGGCAGCGGATGGGCCACCGTCGTGGACGCCTTGCCCTATCTGATTCTGCCGACGTTGGTGCTGATGTTGACCGGTTACGCGTCGATGGGGCGTTACCAGCGTGCGGCGATGCTGGAGGTATTGAACTCCGACTACGTGCGCCTGGCCAAGGCCAAGGGAGTCCGCTCGCGCACGGTCATGCGTCGCCACGCACTTCGGACCGCCTTGATTCCGGTGGCGACGTTCGCGCCCCTGGGGATCGCTACGGCCATGGGCGGTTCGCTGATCATGGAGAAGGTTTTCGGTTGGCAGGGGCTCGGTGCCTATGCCTTCGATGCGATCAAGAGCTACGACATTTTCGCCATCATGGGCTATCTCCTGCTTTCGGGTGTACTCGTCATGGCCGGAATTTTGGTCTCCGACCTTCTGTACGGGGTCTTGGACCCGAGGATTCGTTATGAATAAGCAGTTCGGCCCGGGTTGGTTGACCGAAGTCAAAGGAGAGTAGCGAGAATGTCATCACTGACAACCATTAATGAATCCGAAGCGATCACGACCAAAGAGCGCAGCCAATTGCAGATGGTCATTAAACGCTTCTTCCGCCATAAGTTGGCGGTGGGAAGTTTGATCGTCTTTGTGCTGATCTGTGCCTATGCCTTCATAGGGCCGTTGATCTGGCAGTACGATCACCGTCCGAATCTGGGGGTGGAGTCGCGCTTGGCGCCGTCTCCGGAGCATCCCTTCGGTACCGATAAGACCGGTAAGGACATGTTCGGGGCCGTGATGAAGGCTACTCAGATTTCCCTGTTCATCTCGTTCGTGGCCGCGGTAGGCACCTCGATTCTCGGTGGTCTGGTCGGAGCGGTCGCCGGTTACTTCCGCGGGCGGGTCGACGCGATTTTGATGCGGTTCGTCGACATGCTCTTTGTGATCCCGTTCATCATCATCGTCGGTGCCGTCGCCGGGAGCGTTCGTGGTGGTGCCAGTTGGTGGGTCATGGCTACCATCATCACACTCTTCGGGTGGTTGGGAACGGCGCGTGCAGTGCGTGCCGAAGTGCTCTCTCTGCGTGAAAAAGAGTTCATTGAAGCAGCTAAGGCCGTGGGTGCCTCCGACTGGAAGATCATCATTCGTCACCTCGTCCCGAACGCGATGAGTATCATTCTGGTCTCGGCTACGTTGCAAATTGCCTTCGCTATTCTCGCTGAGTCTTCTTTGTCGTACCTTGGACTTGGTGTTCAACCCCCTGACACCTCCCTGGGTCTTTTGATTGACCAGGCAGGGGGGACCGCATTTGGAAGTGAGGCATACTTGTTTTATATACCGGGTGCCTTCATCATCCTGATTGCGTTGACCATTAACTTCATTGGGGATGGACTTCGCGACGCGATGGACCCCCGGCAAACGATGGTGAGGCGATAAAGCTATGGCAGAAACGAAACAAACCGGAGAAAAAGGGGAGTTGATCCTGGAAGTCGAGGATCTCCAGGTCTCCTTTCCCTCTGACGAGGGCGAGGTCAACGCGGTTCGTGGGGTGTCCTACGAGCTACGGCGTGGTCAGGCGCTCGGGATCGTGGGTGAGTCCGGTTCCGGTAAATCCGTTTCCTCTATGGCCATTATGGGGCTGTTGCCGAAAACGGCGAAAATCGAAGGCTCAGCCAAGCTCATGGGCCAAGAGCTCCTAGGGCTAAACGACAAAGAGATCTCGAAGGTACGTGGAAAATCGATCTCCATGATCTTCCAGGATCCGCTGACCTCGCTTAATCCGGTCTACACGATCGGGTTCCAGCTGATTGAAGCGATCCGGGTCCACTACCCTGAGAAGTCCAAGAAAGAAGCACGTGAACAGTCCGTTCACCTGCTAGACGTGGTGGGTATCCCCAACCCTGACCAGAGGGTCGATGCCTATCCACACGAGTTGTCCGGTGGTATGCGGCAGCGTGTGGTGATCGCCATCGCCATGGCGAACAATCCGGACGTGATCATTGCCGACGAGCCCACGACGGCCCTGGACGTGACCGTGCAGGCACAGGTGATGGAAGCGCTGGAAAGGGCGCGTGACGAAGTCAACGCCGCTCTGGTGCTCATTACCCACGACCTGGGAGTCATTGCCGGGCACACCGACGACGTACTGGTGATGTACGCCGGACGTCCGGTCGAAAAAGGCACGGTCGACCAGATCTTCTACGAGCCGCGTATGCCCTATACCCTCGGCTTGATCGGGTCGATGCCGCGCATGGACCGGAGCCGTGAGACGCGCCTTACTCCAGTTCGCGGAACACCGCCTTCCATGGTGTCGCTTCCAGAGGGATGTCCCTTCAGGCCGCGTTGTCCAATGGCCAAGGATGCGTGTCGGGAAAGTGAACCCGATCTGCTCCAGATCGATGGCCCGGAGCACGTAGCGGCCTGCCATTTCTCCAGCGAACTCATTGGAAAGAAACCAGCGGACGTTTTTGCCCCTGTCAATAAGGAGAAAGAGTAATGAGCGCCGTCGATGCCGCGAAGACCGACACCGAACCGGTCATCGCAGGAAACAACCTGGTCAAGCACTTTCCCGTGCGCTCCAAAGGACTGATTCGTCGTAGGATTGGCGATGTACACGCGGTGTGCGGCGTCAACCTCGAGGTATCCGAAAACGAGACTTTGGCCTTGGTGGGCGAATCCGGTTGCGGAAAGTCCACCACCGCCCGATTGATGATGAACCTCATCGAGCCCACCTCCGGTGAGGTCATGTACGGCGGTCAGGATCTGACGAAGCTGTCGCGCCGTCAGATGCGCCCCAAGCGCCGTGACATCCAGCTGGTGTTCCAAGATCCCATGGCCTCGCTCGATCCGCGTATGACCGTGTTCGAGATCATCGCCGAACCGTTGCGGGTGCACGGTTTGTTCGGCAACAACGGCCGTAAACGGGTCAACGACCTGATTCAGACCGTGGGGCTCAACCCGGAACACCGCAACCGTTACCCGCACGAGTTCTCCGGGGGACAGCGGCAGCGTATCGGCATCGCCCGTGCTCTGGCGCTGGAGCCGAAGGTCCTCATGCTGGACGAACCGGTATCGGCGCTGGACGTGTCGATTCAGGCCGGCGTCATCAACCTGCTGGAGGACCTGCAGGCGGAACTCGGTCTGTCCTACCTGTTCGTTTCTCACGACCTCTCGGTGGTGCGTCATATCGCCAATAAGGTGGCCGTGATGTACTTGGGTCGCATTATCGAGCAGGGTACGACCGACGATCTGTTCGCCGGTCCGGCCCACCCGTACACTCAGGCGCTGATGTCGGCGATCCCGCTTCCGGATCCGCGTAAGGAGCGGGAGCGTGAGCGTATTCTGCTGCAGGGTGACGTTCCGAGTCCGTCGAACCCGCCCTCGGGTTGCCGCTTCCGGACTCGTTGCCCCTTGTTCAAGACGCTGACGTCCGATGAGCAGAAGCTGTGTATCGACGAAGTTCCGCAGTTGCATCGCGATCACGAGGGGCTGACCGAGGCCGCTTGTCATTACGCGAAGCCGAAGAGTCTGGTTTAGAGACTCGGATACGTTCGCGATCGAAAACGTGTGGCCACTTTCTATTTGGAGTGCGCCACACGTTTTTTGTTAGTATGGGGCCGATGCGGTGATGAACCACCCCGAACCTAAGAGAAGTCTAACGCCGTTTCGTGATGTCACATGTGCATCACATTGACACTATATGGTGGGCATCGGCTAGGCTAGAATCATGTCCCGACGGTCTAGTGGAGGGCCAATAACATAATGGAAAGTAGAAACAGTTCGCTTAAGTCGATGTTGCGGAGTTCGAGCCGGGAAGGCTCGATGGGCGCGGCATACGGCGATTACAACAACATGACCCAAGCGCCGCAGGCGCAGGGGACGATGACGTACGACGACGTCATCTCACGTACCGCCATGCTGATCGGGGCTACTTTCGTCGGTGCGCTCGTGACCTGGATTCTGGCTCGTGGAGCCATGGAACAGCAGGTCATGTTCGACGGAAGCACCGAAATGGCGATCGTGGACTCCTCGCGATTCGGCCTGGCCATGGGGCTGGGTACGATCGGTATGCTCATCGGTCTCGGTGTCATGCTGTTCTCCATCTTCAAGCCGGTCATGAACCCCGTGGTGGCCTTTATTTACGCCGGTGGGCAAGGTCTTCTGCTCGGTGGTTTCAGTGCGATCATGGAGGCGCAGTTCCCCGGGGTCGTCGTTAACGCGCTGGTCGGAACGATCATCGTGTTCGGTGGAATGCTGGGGCTGTTCAAGTTCGGCTACATCCGTAACTCGCCCATGTTCACCAAGATCATGGTCGGAGCCGGTTTCGGTATCTTCGGCCTGATGATGGTGAACATCGTGTCGGGCCTACTGGGCTTCGACCTGGGCCTGTTCGCCAACGACGGCAACGCCAACGCTCTGCAGTGGATCATCGCCATCGGTCTGGTCGTCTGGGCGGCCTTCTCGTTCGTGCTCGACTTCGACATGATCCAGGAAGGCGTCAACGGCGGTGCGCCCAAGAAGTTCGCTTGGGCCGGTGCCTTCGGTCTGACCGCCGGTCTGATCTTCCTGTACTGGAGCATGCTGCGTCTGGCCTCGTACTTCATGGGCGAGTAGCAGGCTGCGGCGAACGGGGCACGATGTCCGCCCCTTAATGTGACCATGACGGGTCCGGGAGAATGCGATTCCCCGGGCCCGTTTTTCGGTGAGTGGAAGGTGATCGGTGGAAATGACGGAATCGCGGGCGAAGTTGGACGAGACGCTGCGGTCGTTGGAACGCGTCGTCAATGGAACGCGCGCCTGGCAGGCGGGGCGCTGGAACGCCGCGGGCGGAGTGAAGACGACCGCGATGTGGGACTTCAACACCTATCTCGTCGCCGTGGCGGCGCGGGTGGAGAAGCGTGGTCCGGAACCGATTCCCGACCTCGGCGCGGCACATCTGCCCATGCAGTTGTCGGTGTTCCTGCGAGACGTGATGGACGTGGCCGATCGTCTCAGTGACGCCGACGTCGACGAATTGGCGACGCGCACCGCTCAACTACGTGAGATCCTGTTCTAAGCTCCACAGGCGCCGTGGCGGTTCTCGTCGGTGTCTAGCCGAACCCACTGACGCGTAGGGTGATGTTGACGCGCCCTGGGAGATCCAGTCCGCTCGGAGCGGTACCGGGCTTGACTTTGGGGACTCCGTGATAGGCCAGTCGCGCCGGTCCACCGAAGACGAAGGCGTCGCCGCTGTGCAGTTCCACGTCGGTGTAAGGACGTGTTCGCTTTTCCGTATTTCCGAAGCGGAACGTACACGAATCTCCCAGGCTGAACGACACGACCGGGGCCAAGGACTTTTCGTCCTGGTCGCGATGCATGCCCATCCTGGCCGTCGAATCGTAAAAATTAATGATGGCGATATCGTAGGTCTCCGTAGCCGATCCCGGGCCGTAGGCGGCGTCGACGGTACGACCGGCCAGGTCATTGAGCCAGGCGGGGAAGGGTTTGACGGGAGCGCCGTCGCCGTCCTCCGCCGTCGTCGCGTATCGGTACGGGTACCAATGCCAACCGAGGCACACCTGCTGAGCCGACATGGTGCCTCCGCCCGGCGTGGAAACCGTACGCATCCCCGCAGGTGGACGGGACCATTCCCGACAGGCTTCCAGCAGGTCGCGCTGTTGCCGGAGGTTAAACCAGTCCGGAAGAAAAACGGCTCCGGGACTGATGTCAACCGGTTCCGGGCGTGACGGTGAATCCTCCTCCATGCTCCGATCGTAGTCGGAGACCAAGACAGGCTGCGTGGTCGGCCGGGAAGCGCCGTCCGCAGACCGGGAGCCCGCTCCTGTTCCGGGCATGGTCTAAGTAGGGATGGTCTGGATCGGTACGGCGTGTTGCACGGATATCGAAAACCGGCACGGAGGCGTGAGGACTCTCGAGTAGGCCCGACACGGTCACGGTAACGAGGATTCGATGACCAGGTAGCTGTCCGGTTTAGAGATGACTCGACCGGGTGGGAAGGATTTTGGATCGGCGGTCTTCGGAAAGACGCTTATCTGCGGATTGTCGTGCTGCCCGAACGCGTCCCATTCGGCGATCAGTCGGTTCAATTCAGACACCAGCCGTTCTTTCTGCGGACCGAAACCGGCCGCTCCCAATTCAGCACGATGATCGTCGGTCATGCGTAGCACCACGTAGGCGATGGAATCGTTGGTCCACGTGGCCGCTGATCCTTGGGGAAGCAACCACCCCAACGGCAGGTCCTCGTGCTGTCCCACCAGGACGCCGTACGGATCGAGGTGCCCGGCCATCCAGAGTTCCAGATACGGTGAAGCGCCGGCGTCGAATCGCAAGGGGATCGCACTCCAGGCGGTATACGGTTGGCCGGTGAAGAGGTCGGGAAGCCGCTCCAGACCGTCTACGACATTGTCCTGTACGTACAGCCGGGTGTTTCCGTTGTGGAGGTCAAGATAACCACGGTCGTCGGCACTCGAACCGCGCATGGACAGGAAACCGCAGATCTCCATCGAACCGCTGATCAAGTGACCACCGTCCTTGGTGAAGGCAATCGATCGGGTCATGGACGCGAACATCAGCGGTACCACCAAACGACCGCCGTCCCGAAGCTGATCGAACCAGGCGGTCGGGATGTCGAACGCACCCACGGTCACCACGATGACGTCGTACGGTGCGTGTTCCGTATTGCCGTAGGCCCCGTCGGCCGCTTCGACGGAGACATTCTGCGCCCCGATGTCACTTAGGATGGCGGCCGCCTGATCGACCAGTTCGGTATCGACGTCGATACTGTGAACGTGGCCCTTGGGTCCGACCAGGCATCCCATCAAAGCCGCGTTGTATCCGCGCCCCAGACCGATTTCGAGAACGCTGTCACCGGGCCGAACCCCGGCTTGAATCAATTGTTCGGCGACCATTCGGGGTTGGGACACCGAACTGACAGGACCGTCTTTCGGATCCCATTTCGTAATGAGCGCCTCATTAGCGTAAGCGGTATCGAGGTCGTATTCGGGAAGAAAAGCATGGCGCGGTACTGTTCGAAACGCCTGCTCCAAACGGCGGTCGGGCAGAACGCCCTGCGCGCGAAGTGTCGCGACCATGCTCGCACGCGCACTATCGGCCTCAAAAACCATGACGTCCCTCCTGCACTTTTTCGAGACGGTATGTCGGCCCTTCTCTCGCAGGCGGTGATACGTCCAGTCTAGAACCGATGTGAGACGTGCGAGCACGGCTCTTTACAGATCCGTTGCCTGTTCTAGTCGTCGGACGTGGAAAGGTGCACTTCGAGGATGTAGGCACTTCCGGCATTCGGAGTATGGACGGAGTCTATTTCTTCTCCGGAATCATCAAAGAAAATAACCGTCTGCCATTCCATACCGCGCGAGACGTACCCGTCGGCGGTCAGCTCGAAACAGTGTGCTGCTGGAGCCCAGTCATAATCGGTGTTGGCCTCCAGAACGTCAATCTCACCGCTGAATAGATCCACCACGGCGTTTTCGACCGAATCGTCGGGGGCGATGCACGCACGATCGCCTACAATACCGCGCAATTCGACCTTGTCGGAGTCATTCGGAAGTTCCGGAAGTTTGAGGGTATCGAGAGTCTCGCCAGTGTCCGGATCGGCAAGCAGCAGGCTTGGTTCGCCGGTAGGCGCTACCCATAGCCCTTGGTCAGTCCAATTCATCGAGCAGTGCGCCGGTAGGTTCTGTTCCGTCGTTTCTTCTCCCGACATTGAGATAAAGCTGACGGTACCCTCTTCTGCGTCACTGGCAGCGGCAATGCGCGATCCGTCGGGTGACCACACAGGAGAGCCACAGGTCCGGTCGATGGGGCCTTCCATGACCCTTTGGATTTCCCCGTTCTCCAAGTCAATAACGTAGAGGTCATGACCGAGATCCCCACTGGCAGCGAAGGCCATGTGGGCAAAGTCGGGTGCGATGGTCATGGACTTGAATTGGATTCCCCTGCTCTCCAGGTCGTCATGGGCTTCGCTAAAGCTGAGAAGGGAGGTTTCCTCACCGGAATCGAGATCTAGCAGAAGTATTTCAGTGGTTTCTTGTTCGTATTCCACCGCAACATCTTCGGTGGGGAATTGGTCCGCTACCTCTGCGGACATGCCGGAAAGGCCGGAGGATTCGGATTCCGAGCTCTCGTCGGTGTCGGCATTCTCGGGGTTCGTGTCATCATCTGCTGCCGTGTTATTGCAGGCAGAAAGTACCATCGCTGTTGCTGCGCCACACGCTAGTGCGGACAGGCGACGGGTGAATTCAGGGTGCATACCCTTCTCCTTCTGGGGTTTGTTAAATAAATGCAATGACTGACACGCCTAATTAACATGTGCGCCTTGGGTTTTAGTCTACATAGTAAAGAACTGAATGTAGTCTATTGATGTCAATGTGTTGTTTAGATGCTATATAATCGATATCTTTGCCTGGATTCGATCCACAGCGTCGCGTTATGTTAAAGAGTATCCGCGTGGAAGGATCGTGACATGACGAACCCCTCAAATGTCGAATCGAGGAATCGTCCCGAAAACGGCAGTCGGCATCGCTGTGCCACACCCGAGACGCCGGATTCGGGATGTTATGCGTGTGCATGTGCTAACTAATGTCACAGGATTCCCCCTCCTATGCTGGGGCGATCCTGTGGCTCCGCTATCGTCGAAGAGATGGCTCATGTTGATTCTGTACCCGGTTTGCTGCGGGACAGAGCCTTCCGCCATTTTATCGCGTCAATCGGGTGTGGGGCCTTCGCGCAGCGCATTATGATGTTCGCCGTGCCAATGATCTCGGTGTACGTGCTTCACTCCACCGAACTCCAAATTGGAATCACGACCGCTCTGAACACGCTTGCCGTGCTCCTCTTTGGACTACCCGTTGGAGTGTGGGTCGACCGCCTGTCCCTCAAACCGCTCCTCATCGTCACCGGACTGGCTCGCGCGATAGCGATGGCCGCGATTCCCGTCATGTGGCTGACCGGATGGCTGAGTTTCCTCAGCCTCGCCATCGTCGTATTCCTCGTCGGCACCCTCAATCTCCTCTACGAAACCGCCCGCCACAGCCTGCTACCCGTACTGGTGGGACGCCGCCGACTCGGAGCCGGCAATGCCACCGCCGCGGGGGTCCATCAGTCCCTCACCCTCTCCGCCCCCTCCCTCGGAGGCGGGATCGTCGCCGCCATCGGAGCACCGTTCACCTTACTGGTCAGTGCCGTCGGAAGCGCGGTGTCCAGTCTGTTCCTGACCCGGGTATCCGTCCGACGCGAGACTCACCATCACTCCGACGATCCCCACGCGATCCGGGAAGTCTCCGAAGGACTCCACTACGTCCGACACCACCGCATACTGCGCCCACTCCTATACAGCGACATGTGGCTCAACCTCTGTGCCGCCATGTACACCGCCGTCCACATCGTCTACATGGCCCGCACCCTGCACGCCTCGCCCACCGTCATCGGCTTCGTCCTCGCCGTCGCCGCCGCCGGAGGCATCACCGGAGCCCTGGTCACCCGTCACCTCACACGCGCCATCGGTCAGGGCAGGACCCTCGTCGCCAGCCTCGCCCTGCTCGCGCCGTTCATCCTTCTATTGCCGATGATTCACAACGACCGACTGGTGTGGACGGTCGGCATCGGAGGAGCGGGAGTCGGATTCTGCACCATCGTCTACAACATCACGCAGATGACCGTGCGCCAAACCCTCACTCCCGACTTCATCCTGGGCCGTGTCAACGCCACCTTCCGCGTCGCGACCGCACTGACCGCCTCCACCGGAGCCGTCGTAGGCGGAGCCGTCGCCGCCGAATGGGGTCAGCGCTCCGCCTTGTGGGCGACCGGACTCCTAGCGCTCGTCGCCTGCCTGCCCGTTGCCAAGTCGGCGATCGTGCGATGCCGCGACTTCAGAGTTTATACACGACTCAGACCTTGGACACCTGCGCGACCAACTCGGCGCGATTATTGACCCCGAAGCGCCGATACAGGCGAGTCAGGCGACCCTCCACGGCTTTGACCGACAGGAACAAGGTGGCGGCGATATCGCTATTGGTCAGTCCGGCGGAAACGAGCTCCACAATTCGGCTGTCGGTCGGCCCCAACGAGGCCAACGGAGAGTCCTCCACGGTCAACGACGTCTGTCCTAGTGCTTGACGGGCGAGTTCACGCCACGGTTCCGCGCCGATGTCGCCGAACAGTTTGGTAGCGCGTTTGAAGTCCGCCTCAGCCACACTACGACGCCGCAGCCTGTGTGCGATACGGCCCGCGATGAGGTGGGCGCGTCCGACTTCGAGCGGCTCGGCGGAGGCACCGTGTTCCTTCACGGCGGCGTCGATGAGATCGTAGGCTCCGGCCATGTCACCGGCCGCGCAACGAATGGCCGCCTCGGCACGCGCCAACGGCAGATAGAGGATCTGGCGTTGATGTTGGTGAACCCTTGCGGTGAGCCGATCCAGATAATCGCGCGCCTGATCTCGCTTGGCACTGTAGGCCAAGGCTTCGACGTAATCGCTGTGCCACGGGCAGACCGCCGGGTCACCGTGCCCGCTGAGTTTCTCGGCATCATCCGCGTCGGCGAAATAGCGCAGCGCCTCCGTATGATTTCCCAGAGCGTTCGACGCCATTCCCGCGATACCGCTGGCCAACTCGAACCATTCACGATCACCGGCCGATTGGCACGATTCAAAAGCCTGCTGCGCGAGACTCAAGGCCGATTCGAACGACCCGCCCGCCCATTCGGTCAGAGCTCCCATGACCTCACCGACACTCTGCAGGCCGGTTCCTTCGCTCAGGTCCAGACATTCGCGCCCGGCGGCAAGTCCGCGTTCGCAGTCGCCGTTGCGGTAATAAATCGTCGCCGACGAAATCAGAATGACCCGAAGCTCCGAGACGCGCCCCAATGCGCGAGCCTCGTTTTCCAGGGCGGTGATCGTCTCCCACGCCGCCTGTCTGCGGCCCCGAAAGAGGTTGAAGGTACACCACAATTGCCGAGTGTTCGCGGTGCGATCGTCCAACGGCAGTCCATCGGCCAGCTGCTTTGCCTCGTCCTGTAGCCGAAAGGCCTCATCGGGATCGTTCTCCAGGGTCACACTGGCCATAGCGGTAATGGCACGCAAGCGGATGGTGTCATTGCCCAACTGGAGACCGGCGTCGTGAGCGGCTTTGGCATATGCCAGGGACGCGTCCCAATCCCGTTTGTGGTAAGCGATGTCGGCCTGTTCGAGGGCTACCTCGGCCTCAAGCTCAACATCGCCCTCCGTCGATTCGGCCGCCTGGTTAACATAACCGTGCGCCGTATCGATATTCTGACCGCTCAAGTCCGCCAACAACAATAGTGCTCGCGTGCGCGGTCGGGCGTCTTCACACCGCGCGACCGCCTCGGCCAGGCCCTGTGCGTACGTGTGATTGCCCGCCTGGTGGCTGAACCGTGCCGCGGCGAGTGATCGCTCGGCGGCCTTATGCGGGCACGGTGAACGGCGTGCGGCCAATTCCGCCAATTCGGCGGCCGCGGCGGGAGCGCCCCGATCCGCGGCTTCGTCAGCGGCGTCGACGGCGCGAGCGGAAACGTCCTCGTTTGCCGTCGGACTGGACAGAATCAGGTGCCGGGCGGCGATGACGGGATCGTCGACGGCATTGGCCAGCACATGGTGTGCCCGCCGCGCCTGAGAGGACGTCGTGGTGGATTGAATCAACTCCGGCAGAAGGGGATGACGGAAATGAATATGTCCGTCGGGGCTGATGCGGATCGTGTCGCTCAGTTCCGCCGGTTCCAAACAGTGCTCGGGAAGAGCGTCGCACTGCTCCAAGAGGTCGAGTGTCGGGCGAGTCGACAGTGCACTGAGCAGTAGAGCCCATTGGGTCCGGCTCTGATGCGGAGTGATGCGGGCGGCGATGAGTTCGTTCAGACGCCGGGGAAGCGGCTGTTCGCTGTTGCGACTGAGGAAGTCGGCGCATTCGACGATATGGAGCGGATTTCCGTGTGCCTGGTCTATGATCTGCTGGTGCTGAGCCGGGGTGAGTTGCGGAGCGGTGCGCTTGACGAGGCAGGAGGCTTCGCGATCGGACAGCGGAGGGATCTCATATTCTGAGAGGTTGGTGGGGTGAATCGGCGTGGTGCGACTGTCGTATTCACTGCGCTCGCACACCAGGAAGGTCGCATTGAGTTTATCGATACGGCGCGCTACATAGGACAGAACTTCGGCGCTGGATTCGTCCACCCACTGCACGTCGTCGATGATGATCAGAATAGGACGGTCGTTACCGGCCCGGCGCAACAGTTCGGCGGTAGCCATGAGCAGGCCCATGCGATCGGGGTCGTCGTCGGTGTGCGTGTTGGTGAGCAGGTGATTGAGGATCGTGGCCTGTTGCGGGGGAAGCGTGGGGATGTAAGAAGAGAGTTCGGAGATGAAATCGATGAGGATGACGTTGGGGAGGCGCCGTTCCTCGCGTGTGGGACAGGTATGAATCTGGCGTATTTTGTGGTCGGCCAAGGTTGTGCGTACGCGGTCGACGATCGTGGTCTTGCCGATTCCCGCCGGGCCATGAAGATATATATTAGTCGATTTTATAGCTTGTCGAGCGACGTCTTGAGTGAGCTCTCTTCTGTCACGCATGACCGACCCCCGCTAGTTGGCGTTGTATTCAGGGTATTGAGCGAAGACAACAGAAGTATAACTATTCGATCATAATTGAGTTTCGGGTGCGACGTTTCGGCATCTCAGAATATGAGAAGGGTGGTCGCGGCGCCATGAAAACGCGACCACCCGGGGGAAAGAAGAGGATGAGTAAATGATGTGCGGCCCCAGTCGTCCACGCTAGGGCCGCACCGCTCTATTGAGCTGTTCCCCTAAGGCTGTGTGTAGCCGAAGGAGTAGGAGCCGCTCCCGCTGTAGGAGTAGGCGACCCAACGGTAGTATCCGCTGCTTCCGTCGTAGCTGACGGTCTCTTGCGAGTCGGCGGAGGTGCTGGAGATGACCGTCTGCCAGGAGCTACCGTTCCACTTCTGCAGGTACAGATCGAAATCGGTACCGTCGGCGCCGTCCAGGCAGCCCTCATGGGTGCCGGAGTAGGCGTAGTAGTAGCTGCCGTCGGGGTGCACCGCGGTGTCACCGCTGCCGCTCAGGGTGCCCTCAGCGGTGGTGGCGTAGTCGGCGCAGTTGCTCGGGTCGGACGGTTCATCCGGGTTGTCGCTGCCGTCGTCACCGTCACCACCGTCGTTACCGCCCTCGAGCATGAACTCGGTGTTGGTCATCAGGTTGGGTGAACCGGTACCGACGTCGGTGAGAGTGTCGGCGGTGGCGTTGTCCAGTACGGCGCTGGTGGCCTGAGCCGGAGTGGCGTTCGGGTTCTCGCCGAGGTAAACGGCGACGACACCCGCCACGTGCGGAGAGGCCATCGAAGTACCGGTCATCGAAGTGACTTCGGTGTTGCTGTCGTGTGCGGCCGACAGGATGTCGGTTCCGGGACCGAACACGTCGACGCAGGTGCCGTAGTTGCTGGTGCCGTAGCCGGTGTAACGAGCATCGTTCTGATTGGAATTGGCAACGGTGATGACGTTGTCGAATTTGGCCGGCGTGTAGTTGCAGGCGTCGTCGCCGTCGTTACCGGCGGCGGCCACAACGGTGACGCCGTTGGCGACCGCGTTGCTGACGGAGTCCTGGTAGGCCTGGTCTTCTCCTCCGGAGGGGCCACCGAGGCTCATGTTGATGACGGCCGGACGGTCGCCGTATTCGGTGACCCAGTCGATGGCGGCGATGATGCCGTCGGTCGAGCCGTAACCGTCGCAGCCCAGAACCTGTACACCGACGACGTCGGCGCCCTTGGCGACACCGTAGTCGCTGCCGACCGAGGTACCGGATACGTGGGTACCGTGGCCGTGGCAGTCGGTGGAGTCGTCTTCATCGGCGAACGACGGGCCCATGGAGGCGCGGTTTCCGAACTCGTTGTGGTCCGGGTTGATGCCGGTGTCGAGGACGTAGACGGTGGCACCGCTACCGGCGTTGTCCGGGTAGGAGTAAGCGTCATCGAGGGGAAGATCGTTCTGGTCCAAACGATCGGTGCCCCAGTTGGGAGGGTTGCTCTGCGTGGTGTCGGTGGATTCCATCTCACGGACGGTGTCCACATAGTCGACGTCGGGGTGAGCGGCTACTTCTTCAGCCTGCGATTCGTTCCCGCTGAAGGAGAAACCACGCAGCGAAGAGTGGTACAGGTGGTCGAGGTCGTCGGCCTTGTCGGCAACGATGCCTTCGGCGAGTTCCGAGAGCTTCTTCTTGCCCTTGGGAGCCTCTTCGTCGAAGACGGCGATGTAGCTGTTGCTGACGGTGCCGGGGCTGTCGGTGCCCAGGACCTCGACCGCTTCATCCGATGAACCCTGCGCGAAGGCGGTAGAGGTCAGCGGTATGGAAACGGCGCACGCAACGGTGGTGGCCCCCACCGCGGCGAGTGTCCGCTTCATTCTGCGGCGCGGATTGTATGAACTCATATATAAGAAATCCTGTTCATGTGAAGTGCCGTCGGGAGTACGTCGGCGGAACTTCTCGAGTCGGTTTTCTGCGAGGAATGCCGGATCTCGCTTCGCATTGGACGGGGTCTCCATCCCGTACGAAACGACGTTTCGGCATACCTTCGTATCGAAGAACATTGCTTCGATTTCCAGTTCCTACGAACGTACGTTTAATACGTGTGTCCACTCAATAGGGAATACCCTTGCATACGAACAGGTAGATGAATGGTTAACCAAAAGTATGGTTAGTAAAACTTAGAAATGAATATTATTGGAGCACAAGCGGTATAGTTGCTATCAATTGATATTGATAGATGTAGAGAAATAGCGAAAATTGTTGTCCACAATGAGGGAAACGTGCGCAGCCCGCAACTATTGAATTCGTGGGATCACTCCATTATTCGGTACTGAATCGATCGATCCCAGAGCGATGAAAACATCTCTAAAATAAATGAGCGTGCATATTTATGCTTAGAGGCTAAAGTAGCAAATCGACTGGTGGCACCGAGACATCTGCGTGCACCTCATCAACTCAACCACCAAACCATCTGCACCCAAGTACTGGTCAACGGTGAACCCCTAGCACTGAATGTGCAATGTGGCGGTAGAGGTGGCTATTTCCCAAAAGAGCTCAACCATCAAGCTATCCCCAGGGGCGAGCCGACTGGCGAGCCGCCAACAACGCGCGAAGCGCGTGTGTAGCGGCGGTAGAGCTGGAGGGGAGCTCAGGTTGTTCCAGGTGCTGCAGATGTGCGCGAGGAGGATTCTCGCGACCTTCAGGTCGTGAGAATCCCCCGCAGCGTAAATATGGAGTGCCTGGGGCAAGCTGAGCGGTCACCTCACCACCCACTTACTAGGAGTTGGGTGTCTTGCAACGCTTCGACGAGGTTTTGAATTTCCCACCCTAGTACGTTGCGGCGCCCTGCGCTTGCGGCGGAACCGTTCTGAAGCTTGGTCATGAGGGTTTCGGCTGCGGCTTCCAAGTCGACCGCCGTTCCCGGTGGTGCTTCGCCTCGGGCGCGTGCCGACAGGCGCATGTAGGTGGTGTCGACGGCGTTCGCGAAGTCGTCTATCTCCGGTATGTCGGTGGTTTCTTTACGCCCGATGTCGGCGTTGATGGCGATCAACGCGCGTGCCGCTCGGTTCAGGGCGTCTTCGACACCGGTGACGTCGCTGGATTCCGGGGTGCCGCCGACCGGTTCGGCGGCGGCTTTGTCCACGGCGGTGCGTACGGCTTGGCGATTGACGCGGACGTTGTCGATGACCGTCCGCATGAGGTTGGCGTCGTAGTCGACCGGATGCGCCTGGCGGTCCATGACGATGCGGGCGTAGTCGCGGTAGGAGTCGATCAGGTCGGCGAGGAGGTCGCCGAGGCGGCGAGTCTGCCAGGTGGGCGTCAAGAGGTACAGCAGCAGTGCCAGTCCCGCGCCGATCAGGGTCGCCGATACACGTTCGAGGCCGGAGGTGATGACGTCGGTGCCGGCCAGGTCGATTTGGAATACCGTATAGGCGGCTACGGCGGCGTTCCACAACATGGGGGAGACGGGTCGGGCGAGGTAGGCGACGGTCGCCCAGAGCAGTACCATCCCGAGAATCACCGGGTACAGGTGCGGGATGAACAGGGAGATCACACTGGCGAGGAGGACTCCGGCGGCGGTTCCCAACGCACGCACGGTTCCTCGCGTCAAGGTTCCGGCGTAGTCGGCCTGCAGGACGATCCACGCGGTCAGGGGAATCCAGTAGCCGTGGGTTCCGGGCCAAAAATACAGGGCGATCAATTGTGCCGAGGCCACCACGATTCCGTGACGCCACGCGTGGTGCGCGGTGGGGGAGGACAGGCGCAGGTTGGTGCGGAGTCGACCCATTCCTTCGCGCATCTGGCTGCGGGCGTGCCGGACGGTGCCGGTGGAGATGATGTCGTCGTTACCCGAGATGATCCGTGCGGCGTAGCCGTCGGCGTCGTGCAGAACGCGTAGTAGTCCTCCGATTTCCACCGGGATGGTTCCGGTGGCGGTGGCTACCGGGTGGCGGCCGAGTTGTTGCAGTAGTTCATCCCAGTTGGGGGAGACGGCTTTGCGGGCGGTAATGGATTCGGCATAGGTGCGCAGGACCTGTGAGGCGAGCAGTAGGGCGTCGGAGTAGAGATCGGCGGCGTCGGGATCGGTGTTGCTGAGTCGGGATCGAGCCGCTGAGACGCGGTTGATCGCACCGACGATCTCATAGATCTGGTTGCGCGCGGCGGTGATGGATTCGGGGAGGCGGCGGCGGTGTTCCAGTTGATCGGTTGCCGTCAGGACTTCTTCACGGGTCAATGGGGCTTCGGGGTTCTCGGCCAGTTCGGCGGCTTCGTCTGCGAGGGCTTTCCATGCTCCCGCCAGGTAGGCGCGGTCGGTGGTCCAGCGTTGGTACGGCGGCATGAACGTCAGTAGAGCTTGGATTCCGCATCCGCCCGCGACCGCCAGTGCGGCGATGAACGGCGTGGTGTCGGCGGTGATCTGTTCGGAGAGGAAGAAGACGATGCCGACGGTGATCGAGGTGGCTCCGATATTGGGGCCGATGGTGCCGACGTAGGTCATGACGACGGCGAATGCCGCCGACGCCAAGAGAAGAGGTAGGGGATGGGTGATCGCGCCCAGAACGACCACGACGCTCCCGGCGATCCCGATCAGGAGCGGGGTGGACGCCTGGGAACGAGCGGTCGGGGTGACGAGGCCGACTCCGCCGAGCCAGGCCCCGATCATCAGAGCGATCGACCAGCTCGGATTTCCCAACGCGGCGGTGATACCCATTGCGACGGCCATGCCGACGGCGCATTTGACGGCCAAATAGGGGGTGACTTCATTGGGAGTCCACGATTTGATGTTGTCGCGAATTTGCGCGCCCGACCGTTGAATCCCCGCTTTGACCACGCTGCCAGTCTAAAGGAGTATTGAGCGCCGTGCGGTGTCCGGTCGATCCGGCATGGGGTGAGCGGTCGGACCGGCGTAGCCGAAACACGAGTTCGGTGAGTGAGACAACAGGTGTCGCGGCTGTGACTCCCGCGCCCTCATCGCTCAAGTGAAGGCGACAACACGTTACGCTGGAAGAATGCAAGATCTGGTACTCGTGGTGGACTTCGGTGCCCAATACGCGCAGCTCATCGCCCGCAGAGTGCGGGAAACGCAAGTGTATTCCGAGGTAGTGCCCTCAAACATGCCCGTCGCCGAGATGCTCGCGAAGAAGCCGTCCGCCGTTATCCTGTCGGGTGGCCCGTCGAGCGTGTACGCCGAAGGCGCTCCACAAATCGATGCGGCTCTGTTCGAGGCCGATGTTCCCGTTTTCGGGATCTGCTACGGGTTCCAGGCTATGACTCAATCCCTGGGTGGCACGGTCACCAAGACCGGTTTGAGCGAGTACGGCGGCACTGAGCTCGACGTCGATTCGGATTCCACCTTGTTGACCGGTCTTCCCGAGCGGCAATCGGTATGGATGAGCCACGGCGATTCGGTGACCGAGGCTCCCGACGGTTTCACCGTTATCGGCCACACCGAGCGCACTCCGGTGGCCGCCTTTGAGAATCTGGACCGCAAACTCGCGGGCGTGCAGTACCACCCCGAGGTGGCGCACACCCCGCACGGCCAGGCGGTACTGCGTCATTTCCTACACGACATCGCCGGGATCAAACCCTCGTGGACGTTCGGCAACATCATCGACGAACAGGTCGAACGCATTCGTGCTCAGGTGGGTGACAAGCGAGTCCTCTGCGCGCTGTCGGGCGGGGTGGACTCCTCGGTCGCCGCCGCACTGGTGCACAAGGCCGTCGGTGATCAATTGACGTGTGTGTTCGTCGATCACGGTCTCCTGCGTCAGGGAGAGGCCGAACAGGTCGTCAACGACTACGCGCAACTCACCGGAATCGACGTACGCGCCGTCGACGTCAGTCAGCGTTTCCTCTCCGAACTCAAAGGCGTCACCGACCCTGAGGAGAAACGCAAGATCATTGGGCGGGAGTTCATTCGCACCTTTGAACAGTCCGCGCGAGACCTGGCGAGTGAAGGGGAATTCCATTACCTCGTACAGGGCACGCTGTATCCCGACGTGGTGGAGTCCGGGGGAGGAACCGGTACGGCCAACATCAAAAGCCACCACAATGTCGGGGGACTTCCCGAGGATCTTAAATTCGATCTGGTCGAACCGCTGCGGACGCTCTTCAAAGACGAGGTTCGCGCGATCGGACTGGAACTGGGACTGCCGGAGTCACTGGTGTGGCGCCAGCCGTTCCCCGGCCCCGGCCTGGGAATCCGCATCATCGGGGAAGTGACTCACGATCGACTGGAAATGCTGCGGGCCGCCGACGCCATCGCCCGTGCCGAGCTCAAAGCGGCCGGTCTGGAACGGTCGGTCTGGCAGTTCCCCGTCGTTCTCTTGGCCGACGTTCACTCGGTCGGAGTGCAAGGTGACGGCCGCACCTACGGCCATCCGGTCGTACTTAGGCCCGTATCCAGTGAAGACGCCATGACCGCCGACTGGTCGCGGCTGCCGTACGAGCTGCTGTCGAAAATCTCCACTCGGATCACCAATGAGGTGCCCGAGATCAATCGCGTCGTCGTCGACGTGACCTCCAAACCACCGGGAACCATCGAATGGGAGTGATCCCTCGTTCACAGCCGCCGACGCCCCGCATCGCCCAGTCGGCGGTTGACGATGGGTCCGGTACCCCACGGACGTGTCACCACCGCGTTTAAGAGGCGACACTGACAGTTCTCACTCCGACGTAGAGTTGAAGGTATGCAATTCCGGATAGCTGCGTACGGGGAGGTACGCGATCATCGAGGGCGCCTGTTGCTGACCAGGCGCCGACACGCGAAAGGGAGCCACGGTCCATGGCATCTTCCCGGCGGAATCATCAATCATGGGGAAAGCCCGGCGGAAGCGGCCGGGCGACTCGTCAGCCACGAGGTAGGAACCGACCTCAACGCGCTGGAGCCAGTCGCGGCCCTGGCGATCGCACGTAACGACGTTCACACCAACGCCGTCGTCTTTCGCATGGACACTCCGGCGGCGGAACCGCCGTCCCGCCCCGGCACGACTGTGGCATGGGTCGATCCCCAGCAGGCGCTGGCCGAGACGCATTCCCCCTTCGTATCCGCAGCGCTAGGGGAAACCGATACCCGGCTCGCCGGGCAGATTCACAAATCCGAGGCACAGGAGGTACGACCCACCCCGCCGAGTAAGGCACGCAAAGGACGCCGGAAACGCGGGCAGCGGTTCGGTGCCTACGGTGTCGTCAGCGACGCCGACGGACGGATTCTCCTCGCCCAGATTTCCGAGGGATATCCGGGTGGAGGTACCTGGCACCTGCCTGGAGGCGGAGTCGACTTCGCCGAGGCGCCCGCACAAGCGGTCGTGCGCGAAATATGGGAGGAAACCGGCCAGAACGCCCAGGTCGATCGGCTCCTGGGAGTGACTTCGTTCCGCCACCGCCGTGCCATCGGCCCGGAAGGATATCCGCTTGACTGGCACGGAGTACGAGCGATATACGGGGCGTCCGTGTCAGATCCGTCACGTGCCCAGGTGGTCGAGGCCGCCGGAGGCTCGACCTGCCAGAGCCGCTGGTTCCAAGCCGACGAACTCCGGGAACTACCGATTTCCCCGGCAGTCGAGGACGCTCTGGGAATACTGGACCACTCCTCACCGCTCAAACAACACCTGACGGCCTGACGACCGAACGGTAAAACCAGGGGCAACGGTCGACTAAAGTCGAGATGTTCTAGAGGTATCGCGGCAATACCGAACAGACCGGTGTTCACGGGGACTTCATCGCCGGCGACGCCTGGCAAAACAGCCACGACAACAGGCATAACGTCGCTTTCCTGAAGGCCCCGTGCCACGGACGCCTCAATCGTACGGAGGCTCTAAAAGCCTTCTTCACGTATTGGTATCGTCGTGGAGTTCATAGATCATTAAGGAGGAGCCGTGCTCCCAAAAGCCCCATGGAGGCGTAATCGTCCGGCTGTCACTCGACGCAACCCCGCGAAACCACGTCGGGTACGAACCGTGGCACACCGGATAGCGCATCCCACGGCGAGCCGACGGGTACGCGCAGCTCATCGACCGCCCAGCGATGACTCCATGGCGGCTCCCGAACCGATCCCCCTGCTCCCCGGCGAACACACTCTGGCGCGGCGCTGTTCGTTCGCGCTCGCCAACTGTTTCACTCTCGCTTCGATCACCCTGGCCCTTTTCTCCATCGTCCTGGCCACCGACGGGCAACTCACCTACGCCGCGGCGGCACTGGTCGGCTGCGTTCTCGCCGACGGCCTCGACGGTCCGGTCGCACGACGTTTCGGAGTGGCCAGTCCCTTCGGCGCACAAATGGACTCTCTGGCCGATATGTGCGCCTTCGGGGTAGCGACGCCCATTCTGTTCTTCTGCTGGATGGAGGGAACCTTCCACTCGGTGCTCCTACTGGCCATCAGCGTCTTCTTCGGAGCCTGCGCGGCGATTCGACTGGCCCGCTTCAACGTGTCGCCTAAGGACGGTCGGTACTTCTCCGGCGTCCCCACCACACTGGCGGCCGCGGTGGTCACTCTGTCGGCCCTATTGCTCGACGAGCCCATTGGAGTAGTCGGAATACTGACCGCCACTTGTGCGATCTTCATGATCTCGCCGTTCCCGTACCCCAAGCTGGGGCAGCTGGCCAAACTGCCGATCTGGCTCTGGGCACTTCCGATCGCCGGCTTCTGGTTCGACCATGAAATGACGTTTTACACCTTGGTATGGGCTTACCTGGGCGCGGGTCCCATTCTGTGGATCGGACTGCGGCGTGGGAAAGAGTCCGAGGATCTGTCGGGAAGCCCCGCGTAAATCGACCTCGCGCATGGAAAAAGCCGGGGCCGACCATGCGGCCCCGGCGACGATGCTCCGTTTAGCTCCAGCGGGCCAGTACCGACTCGCCTCCGCGTACGGTGTCGCCCGGCTCGACCAGAGCCTGCGCTTCACCCTGCGGCAGGTAGATATCGGTGCGCGATCCGAAGCGGATGAGACCGTAGCGTTCACCCTTGGCGACCGTGGCACCGATCTTGGATCGATTGACGATGCGACGCGCGATCATGCCCGTGCGCTGCGCGACCGCCACCCGTCCGCGTCCGGTGTCGAACACCGTGTAGCAGGCGGCGTTGTGCTCGGACTCAGGCTTCATGGCATTGACGAAGCCGCCCGTCTCGGTGAAGATGTCGACCACGTTTCCCGAAACCGGGGCTCGGTTGATGTGTACGTCCAAGATGGAGAGAAAGACGGAGATGCGCAGCCAGTCGCTCCCGGCGTTCCCGGTGGCGGCGCCGAACCGCTCGTCCACGACCGTCTCGATGGCGGTGACCGTGCCGTCCGAGGCGGCCAGTACCGAATCGGGGTCGGGGTCCATCCCGGCCACGTCGGCGGCGCGCTCGGGGTCGCGGAAGAACGCGCCCACCGGCAACGACAGGGCCGCCGGGACCATCCAGGCCTTGGACTTCGGGCGAAGGCGTTTGGTGATCAAGGCCGCGCCCAGGCACAGACCGGCCGCGATGACGCCGTTCGAGTCGACGTGCATGCCCGGTGAGACCGGTACGGACGAGGCCCGCCACGCGGGCGCGATGTCGTCGGTGTCGTTCTTCGACTGTGCGGAGTCGAACCGCAGCTTGTGGATACGCAGAGGTGGGAAGGAACGGGCGATGAGATCGGACCCGATGCCGTGGTCGGCCACCAGTTCGGCGATTTCCTCCCGTGCGGGGGCGGTCAATGTGGCGGCGAAGGTGAGAGTTCCGCCGGCTTCGACCTTCTGCTTCAGGGTTTCGATGTCGTTGATGAACTCTTCGGCTTCAACGGTGACGGGGGTGGCGAGCATGATGTGGTCGACCGCGGCGGCTTCCTGAACGTCAGCGAGGACGTCGACGTTTCCGGAGGTCCAGGAGCCTTCCTCGTCGAGGCCGCGACGGACTTCGTCCACCGCGTCGGTGACGACGGTCAGTTTGTCGTCGGGCATGAGGCTCTCGAGGGCCGACTTGAGGACATTGTCGTTCCACGCGGCACCGATGACCAATCCGGTCTTGGGGCCGCGTCGGCGATTGAATTCGTCTGTGATTCCGCGAGCGGCGGCTGTGGAGATAGGCATAGCACTGACTATAAAGGCTAAGCGCAAGGGAACGTAAACCGACAAGCGCACAGTGGCGGGGACCGAGAAAAAGAACCGCCCGGGCCTACGCCGAACCGACCGATCAGCGGAGCGGTTCCGGCTCGGGAGACCGCCTGATCGGCGTCATACTTTTGGTCAATACCGATAATCGTTCGTACGAGAAGCCGTCTCAGCGCCGCAGAGCCGTCGTTGACCAGGATGTAACGGTTTTGCGATAGGAGGCCGAGATGCGAAAGTCACAGACGGTGAATCCCTGGTTCAAGGGAACGGGCGCGTTGATTCTGGCAGGTGGAATCGCCGCCTTGGCCGTGAGTCCGGTTCACGCCGAGGAAGAGGAAACGCCGCTTATCACCGGTGATGTTGAGACGACGGAAGGCCTCACACTTCTGGAGTCCACTGACGACGGTTCGGGAGACCTCATGGAGATCGAGGCCGACATCATTTCCCTCACCCCCCACGACGGCGATGGAGAGGCACTCCTGACCTACTGCATCGACTTGGAGACCGACCTGATCACCGACCACCCGTACGCCGAGGGTGAGTGGACGGAGTCAAATGTTCCCAACCTCGAGTCCGTGCGGTGGGTTCTGTCGAATTCCTACCCGAACGTATCGGCTGACGCGCTACTGAGCGCGTCCGACTTCGACGGAGATCTAGACGCCGGCGCGGGTGTGGGTGCCGAAGTGGTCGCGTATGTGGCGACCCAGGCCGCCGTGTGGCATTACACGGACGGCTTCACTTTGAACTCCGGCGACGCCACCGTGGAAGTGGACGGTGTGGCCGACGAGGCCATCGAAGCCGTCTACGACTACCTGGTGGACAACACCGGTACGCTGCCGAACCCGGACGAGTACAACATTGAGATAGGAAATCTGGACACGGCCACGTACGACGGTGAGAAATTCGGTCCGTACATTATGCAGTCCAATGTGGGCCAGGTGGAGCTCGCCGCCGAGGGCGGTTCGTTGGTGGACGAAGACGGTGAGGCGGTGGACGTTCTCGCCGGCGGCGAGGAGTTCTACATCAGCTTGGAACGGGCGTCGAACACGATCACCATCGACGGAGTCGCGTCCTACGATCTTCCGCTTGGGCGGGTATTTCTGGCCACGACGCCGGAAGCGGTCGCGAGTGACTTCTCCCAGGCGTCGGACAAGGAAGCGTCTCAGAAACTGATCCTCGCTCAGCCGCGCGAGTCCGAACTGCCGGCAAACTGGGCCTTTGAACTGGAAGTGCCGCGCACCGATGGGGTTCCGGAGTCCGAGACTCTCCCGGTGACCGGTAACGCCTTTATTTACGCGGGAGGATTGGCCGCCGTGCTGGTCGCCGCCGGAACGGTGGCCTTGCTGGTAACAACCCGGCGGCGTACCACCACATCTGTCTAAAGTAGATATTCGTCACTCCTGTTCATGTCGGCGAGGGAGCGATCGTCATCGATCGACTTCCTCGCCGTTTTTCGTGTCATGACCCCGATAACGGGATGTGGAGGTGAACGTCGTCGCGAATCGTGTCCGCAAAGTCCTTGCCTCGTACTCGGGGTACCCCACCCGAGCGAGGCGTGACGCCATTGGATATGAATAATGGACATGACCGCAACCGAGAATCGCTCACGAGCGTGTTTGTGGTTGAAGACAAATCTCTAATCCTCCCGATCTCAATTAAATTAAGGGGCGTCAAAGGGATGTTCAAACGTTCACTCAAAGCCGGTGCGGCGGCAGGAGCCGGTCTCCTGGTGGCCATCGGATCGGCAAACGCCGTACAGGCGCAAGACGATGGCAATGAACCGGTTCGCGGTGGGATCGACACCGCTGAAGGATTGTCGCTGAAAGGCAACCAGGGCGGCAATATTCAAGCCAGCCTCATTTCCGTTGAACTGGATGGGCAGAGCCTGCTCTCGTACTGCATCCAGATTGAAAACCCCCTCCAGGAAGACAAGATCCACGAGGAAACGGCCTGGGATGAACTGGGCGAAGAAGTAGAGAACCTCGAGGAAGTGCTCGCGGTACTCAACGAGGGCTTCGGTTCCAACGACGCCGACACGGTGTTCGAAAAGGCCGGTGTCGAGGGCGACTGGGACGCGGCACTGAGCGATCAGATCGCTTACGCCGGTACTCAGAGCGCCATCTGGTCGCTGACCGACGGCTGGGAGCTGGGCGACGACGCCACCGGCAGCCCGGAGGACGTCGACGCCGCTGTGACGGCCGTACAGGACTATCTGCTGGACAGTGACCTGGACCCGGTTCCCGAGCCGATCGACGAGCCGACCTTCGAAGTCACCGGTGACGATGCCGAGTACGACGACGGCGTTGCCGGCCCCTTCCAGGCCAGCACCAACATTGGCCCGCTCACCTTCGAGAGCCCGGAAGGCACCACCGTTGTAGACGCCGACGGCAACGAGTTGACCGAGCTGAACGACGGTGACACCTTCTACGCCGAACTCAGCGAGGATGCCGACGAGTTCGCGCTCAACATCACCAGCTACACCAACTACTTCGCCGTGGGACGCACCTTCGAAGCCACTCCCGACGAGGTCAGCACCAAGTCCGACGTGCTCAAGGCTCAGCGCATCATCCTCGCCGAGCAGGGTTCCCAGCAGATCGAGGGCGAAGTAACCCTGTCGATCGAAGTTCCCAAGCAGCCGAAGCTGCCCGAAACCGGTACCACCTACGTGATGTTCGCCGGAATCGGTGCGGCTCTGCTCGCCGCCGGTGCCGTCGCGCTCGTCCTCATGCGCCGTAAGCGCACTGCCGGAGACTGGGGGAGCCCCGCATAAAGTGCTCCGCAGGTTGCGACGACGGTCGGCCTACGAACCGCTGAGTACGGATATGTGATGCATCGCATGTGTCATTCAGTGGGATATGTCGTGAGGGGGACTGGCTAGGGCCGGTCCCCTGTGGCATACTTTGAGTCATGAACAGCAACGCGCGATTTTACTTTTACTATGGCCCGGTCCGTCCGAGCTATAGGTTGTCGCGCTAGCTAATGACCTACAGCCCCGGGCGGGATGCCCGGGGCATTTTTTGTGTCTCAGGGAACCGGTCGGTGCTGGATTTCTACCTAGATCCGTACTATCGAAGGGATAGCCCTCATGACCAGTGAATCCACTGAATCAGCAGTGTCAACCTCCACCGTCAACGCGGACGACGATCTGGACACCTTGCGAGATCGAATCGACGTTCTTGATTCCGAAATAATCCGACTCTGGAAAGAGCGTGCGGGCGTTTCACAAAAAATCGGCCAAATCCGCATGGCCTCGGGCGGTACTCGCCTGGTATTGGACCGCGAACGGGCGATTCTAGACAAGTTCTCCACGGCATTGGGCCAGGACGGTACCGAAATCGCCATGCTCATTCTGCGAGCCGGCCGAGGGCCACTGTAATCGACCTTTGATCGCCGTTTTCCGTCAGGGCCGCTACCGACCGGTGGCGGCCCTTTCCGCGTCTGAGACGGCTATGGCATCGGTGTTTTCGAACAGGGTTGACATTCCTGCGTTTCATGTGTCAAGATTTTCTTACATAGGTAAGGAAAGTGTTTTATGGAGATGAAGGATTTGACGGGTGATGATCTCCTAGTTGTCTGCGCGGCGCTGGGGAATCCACATCGCCTCCGGATCATGGCCGCGCTGGAAAAGGGCCGTCAGTACGTCAGCCTGTTGGCGCGGGAACTGGAAATCAGCCGTCCTCTGTTGCATATGCACCTCCAGAAACTGGAAGCGGCCGGCCTGGTACGGGGCGAGCTGGAGCTGTCGGAGGAAGGGAAGGCGGTCAAGTACTTCGAACCGACCGATTTCCAGCTCAAGCTCACCCCGAAAACCATCGGGGACGCCGTGTCGACCCTGCGGCGCGCCTCGGAATCATAGTCGCACCCACTTTGAAAACAGGAAGGAAAACACCATGTCAGTTGAAAACGCGGGAATGCTCTTTGTCTTCGGCATTCTGTTTCTCATAGCGCTCATCACCGTCGTGTCGATCATCTGGGGAACCAAGGTGGCGCGCGCCAAAGCGGTCGCCGCACGCGAGGAGCGCTACCGTGAACTGGCTCAGAAAGTGTCGGACGACACCGCTGAGGTCAAGGCGTCGCTGGTGGAGATGAAGGCTCGCGTGGCGGCGATCGAGAAGATGCTTAAGGAGGTCTAAGCGGTCGTCAACCGTGCCGACGGGAGCTCGACGGCGGTTCGGGGTGGCGGAGAGAATGCGTCGGTCGTCGAGGCATAATGGAACACCTATGGCTACTGCGCTTCTCGAAGGACTCAATGAACCGCAACGCGAGGCGGTCGAACACACCGGCGGACCACTTCTCATTGTGGCGGGAGCCGGCTCGGGTAAAACCCGAGTCCTGACGCACCGGATCGCCCACTTGATCGGGGAGCGCGGGGCACATCCGGGTGAAATTCTCGCCATCACCTTCACCAACAAGGCCGCCGGGGAGATGCGCGAACGACTCGACGAGTTGGTCGGTCCGCAGGCGCGCGGCATCTGGGCGCTGACATTCCACTCCGCCTGCCTGCGGATTCTACGTCGGGAAGCGGCCCGATTGGATTTGAAGAGCAGCTTCAGCATCTATGACGCCGACGATGCCCGGCGCCTGCTGGGACATATCGTCAAAGAACTGCACTTGGATTCGAAAAAGCACTCCCCACGCTGGCTGGCCTCTGAGATTTCGAAGTTGAAAAACGAGCTGATCAGCCCCGATCAGGCCGGTGCCGACGCCGACGACGCCCGCAGTCGACTCATCGCCGACATCTATCGCGAGTACAATCACCGCTTGCGTCTGGCCGATGCGGTCGACTTCGACGACATCATCGGGCTCACCGTCGACCTGTTCCGAACCTTCCCCGCAGTGGCGGAGACTTGGAGGCGTCGGTTCCGCCATGTACTGGTCGACGAATATCAGGACACCAACCACGCGCAATACGTCTTCCTGCGGGAACTGGTGGGGACGGGCGACGGCGCCTCCGAACTGTCCGTTGTCGGGGACGCCGACCAGTCCATTTACGCTTTTCGCGGGGCCACGATTCGCAATATTCTGGAATTCGAACGTGACTACCCCGATGCCCGCACCGTTCTGCTGGAACAGAACTATCGATCCACTCAGACGATTCTGGACGCTGCCAACAGCGTCATCCGTAAGAACACCCAGCGGGGACCGGAGAAGAAGCTGTGGTCGTCGCAGGGCGGCGGTGCCACGATCGTCGGCTACAACGCCGAATCCGAGTCCGCCGAAGCGACGTGGGTGGCCAATCGTATCGACGACTTGATAGACGACGGTGCGGCCGGATTTTCGGATATGGCCGTCTTCTACCGCACCAACGCACAGTCCCGTGCCTTCGAGGAGATCTTCATCCGACGCGGTATTCCGTACAAGGTCGTCGGCGGGGTGCGGTTTTACGAGCGTAAGGAAATCCGGGACCTGCTGGCCTATCTGAAACTCGTGGTCAACCCCGACGACACGGTATCGGCCCAGCGCATCATCAACGTACCCAAACGCGGGTTGGGAGATAAGGCCGTGGGGGCGGTCTCGGCGTGGGCGGCCAGTAGGGACATATCCTTTCCCGCCGCCGCTGCGGAGGCCGACGACATCCCGCAGCTGTCCCCTCGCGCCCGTACGGCGGTCAAGCGGTTCACCGAGATCATGGCCAACGCGCGCCGATTGTCCTATACGGCCGGGCCGGACGAGGTCGTGGAGCAGCTCCTCTCCGACACCGGGTACCTGGAGGACCTTTCGGCGTCTCGCGATCCACGGGACGAGTCACGGGTGGACAATATTCAGGAGCTGATTTCGGTGGCGCACGAGTTCACCGCCGAATCCGCCGTCGACGACGATGAACCCGAGGCGACCGACACGGCGTCGTTCTTGGAACACATCGCCCTTGTGGCCGACAGCGACGCGATCCCCGACGACGAGGGGCAAGTGACGCTCATGACCTTGCACACCGCCAAGGGGCTCGAATACGACACCGTCTTTCTCACCGGGATGGACGACGGAATGTTTCCGCACGAACGATCCATGTCGAAGCCCGACGACTTGGAAGAGGAACGTCGACTGGCCTACGTCGGCCTGACCCGAGCCCGCCGGCGCCTTTTCCTCACCCGCGCCACGTCCCGGAGCGTATTCGGAACTCCGCAGTTCTTCCCGGCCAGCCGATTCCTCGGGGAAATCCCCGGGGAGCTGCTCGAATGGAACGACTCCACACCACCGGCGGCCCCACGCAAACTGGGGAAGACGCCGTCCTTCGGCCAACCGATCGCGGTGAAGGAGGCCGCCGACGTCCCGGTGCTGACGGTCGGCGATCAGGTCGAACACGCCAAATGGGGAACCGGCAAGGTGGTGGAGACGAAAGGGTCGGGGCCACGGGCCCAAGCGCGCATCGATTTCGGGAGCGGCGAGCCCAAGTGGGTGATTCTGCGGCTCGCGCCCCTGACGAAGGTCGAATGAGCCGCCGGGCCGTGTGAGCGGCCCACAATGATGCGTCGGTGAGGCGAGTTTCCTCCTCACCGACGGGAACTACCGCAAGCTGAGCCCTTTTTCCTGCAGGAAACTGAGCGGCTCCACCGGTGTGCCGTTGTCGTGCACCTCGAGGTGCAAGTGCGACCCCAGCGAGAATCCCGTGTTTCCGGCCTTGGAAATCTGATCTCCGGCCTCCACCCATTGGCCCGGTTCGACCAGCAGCTCGGAATTATGAGCGTAGTAGGTCTGTACGCCGTCACCGTGATCGAGTATCACGAGACGACCGAATCCGCCCTCCCAGCCGGCGGTGACCACTTCACCCGGATAAACGGCGTATATGGGATCGCCCGTCGCGGCCGAAAAGTCCACCCCGTTGTGGCTGGAACCCCAGCGGGGGCCGTATTGCGAGGTGATCATGATGTCCTTCAACGGTTCGACCCACCTCCGTTCCGGCGACTGAACCGTTACCTCCGAATGGGGAATGTTGCGGCGTTCCACCTCGCGCGATTCGCTCGCCTCGTCCGCGCCGTCCGTCGAGCCGTTCTCGACATTGCCCGTGCCGGAATGAGCACCGTTGACGGCCGTATTGTGCTGTGGAACTCTGGCGTTGGACGCGATGTCGGCTATCGCTTCGTTCGCGGTGGAGTCGGGAGTGTTGTCCGGCAGGGTGGCCGCTGACGACAGTGCCACGGTTGATGCGCCCACCACGGCGGCGCCGAGAACGGCGGCATAGCGCTTCTGGGTGCCTTCCAGGAAGGGCGCGATCTCGGCGGTCCATTTGGCCCGGTGTCGTCCCCGTAGTCGGTGTGGACGGGCCGCATGGCGTCGAATGGGACGGTCGTCCACGTTGGAGTGGTCGCCGTCCGACGTCGGGTTTTTCAATCCAATGCTGGACAAAATACCTCCAAAGACGTTGGGACGCCTCGCCGATTCGGACCTGCGAGGGTCGTCTTTCGTACGCGCCTGAAATGGGAAGGGAGGCGTGGACGTATCCTCACCTCCGTCGTGGTGAAGAGCCGAGCCTCGATCTTCCATCGATGTCCGTACCGGCGCACTGTGCCGGTCGGTCAGGCGGTCCGGTGGCTGTGGCCACAGGACAGGCAGACGCCTCATCCTATGAGGCGGTGCGGCGCTTTAGCGTCATTTGTGAACGATCGGCGTGTCGGCGGCGGTGTAGTCCGTGGTCGAAGCCGGTGCTTGACCTGCGGCGGTCGGGCTCCACATACAGCAAGCTCGATTCGTATGCCACACTGAGAACGCCATGTCCAACGAGTGACCGTCGAACGTGCCCGATGTTCGCCGGTCGGACCGATTCAGACGGTGAAAAGACTATGGTTGTCGGATAATGTCCGCAATCGTTGACAATATGTCGGATAGAGAACAGTTGTTATGCAAGCGACCGCCCATAGACCGTTCAAGCGTCCCCATCTAGGGTCGCGGAAGATGCAGATCCTGCAGTCGTGGCTGTTGATTCTCGTCTACTACGCCGTGGCCGGTTTCGCCCTCGCGCACTTCTGGACAACCGAGTCACTCATGCCCGTGGAGCCGTTGGCGTTCCTGGCTTTGTTCCTGGTTACCCAGAACCTCAAGATCCAACTGCAACTGCGTTTCCAGAGCCTGTCGTTCACCTTCTCCGACATCGCGTTGGTTCTGGCGCTCTTCTATCTGCCCTTGTTCTGGGTGCTGGCGGTGAAACTGCTCGCCGTCGTTATATGGCAAGGGTCCCGGCTTCTGCGGCATGAGGTGCCCGTCTTCAAACCGGCGGTCAACCTGGCGGCCAGCAGCGTCGGTACGAGCGCCGGCTGCGTCACCGTCGCTCTCCTTGGGCTGGGCGGCGCCGACGAGCCGCGTACCTGGCTGGTCTTGGTGACCGCCGTCGTCATCGCCACCGTCTGCACCTGGATTCCGTTCGTCACCATCATCCCGATCGCACAAGGGTGGGCACTGACCAAACCCGTGGTGGGGCGGCTGCCGGTCGGCATACTGGTCAGCCTGATCGGTGGTTCGGTGGGCATCATCTGTCTGGCGCTCATCGACACCAACGTCTGGGCGATCGTCCCGATCGCATTGGTGGCGGGAATCTTCATCCTTCTGGCGCGTAACTACGCCCGAATCCGCAAGGCCCGAGCGGTCCTGGACGACCTCAATTCCTTCACCCAGGTGGCTTCGGGAGCGGTCCGCTCCAATCGGCTTCTCGACGCCGTCCTGCACAAGCTGCGTGAAATCATGCAGAGCGAGTACGCCGTGCTCTGGATACCACGCGAAGGTCGTTATCCGCAGGTGCGTCTCGTGTCCTCCGCCGACGGAGTGGCTTTGTCCGACACCGACCCGATCCACCCGGAGCTGGAAGAGCGGGTCGTGCGGCAGGATCAGGCCATGGACGTGGGTGCGTACGCGGGCACCTTCGAAGAACGGCTCTGGCTGCGCGAATCGGGTCTTGACGGAGCCATCATCGTGCCGCTCCGCTCCGGACCGGAAACCTACGGCTGTCTGGCGGTGGCCAACAAGATCGGCGGGGAGCTCGCCCGGTTCAACTCCGACGACCGTCAGCTTATGGAAACCATTGCCGCCCACGTATCCGTGGCGGTGGACAATTCGCGCCTGATCGACCAACTCACCTACGACGCCTACCACGACCCTCTTACCGGGCTGCCCAATCGACGACGGACGACCGATGCGGTCGCGGAGGCCATAGCGATCAACGTGGCCGACGACGTGGCCGCGGTGATGCTGTTCGACGTCGACAACATGCACGAAGTCAACGATGCCCTCGGCCATGAGGCGGGTGACCGTCTGCTCAACGAATTCGCCGAACGGCTGCGTCAGAAAGCGCCGCAGAGCGCGTTCATCGGACGAGTGGACTCCGACGAGTTCATCGTGCAGCTACGCGTCCCCACCACACGGCAGGCGGGCGAACTGGCACAGGAACTGCACGATCAGGTCGCCGAGGAGCCGTTCAACCACCACGGCGTTCTCATTGACATCTCCGCCGCCGTCGGGGTCGTCACCCACCCCGATTTTGCCTCCACCGCCGAGGAAATGCTGCAACGGGCCAATACGGCCGTGCGCCAGGCGAAGGAAAACGGAAACCACGTCACCGTCTATCACACCGGGCTGGAATCCCAGTCCCTACGACGGGTCGGCTTGGCCGCCGACCTGCGCCGCGCGCTCGACGCGGAGGCCCTGGAAGTCTATTACCAACCCAAGATCGATCTGCGCACCGGAGAGGTGGAGGGAGCCGAAGCGCTGCTGCGCTGGTCGCACTCCACCTACGGTTTCATCTCTCCTGAAGAGTTCATCTCGATCGCCGCCCAGACCGGTCAACTCGGTCGCCTCACCGAATGGGTCCTCCGGCAATCGATGCGACAGGCCGCCGAATGGAGCGACGAAAACGGTCCATTGCCCATGGCGGTCAATCTTTCCCCTCGAACCCTGGCCGACCTGAACTTCCCCGACCGTGTCGGAAACGTGCTCAATGAATTCGGAATCTCCACCGACCGCCTCATCTTCGAAATCACCGAAGACGACATGGTCGCCGACGGACCCCGTCTCACTCCGGTCCTGCAACGACTCCACGAAGCGGGAGTGCAGTTGGCCGTGGACGACTTCGGTACCGGTTATTCCTCCCTCAGCTACCTACGACGCCTACCGGTCAGTGAGATCAAGATCGACCTCCGTTTCGTACAGGGGATGAACACCGACCCCGACGATCGAGCGATCGTCAAAGCCATCATCGACCTGGCCGAACACTTCGACATGCGCGTCGTCGCGGAGGGAGTGGAAACCGCCGAGGTCATGGACGAACTGCGGCAGCTCGGGTGCGACTCCGGACAGGGATACTACTTCACCCGGCCGCTGCCCGCCCAACGTTTCGAGACGTGGCTCGACAGCCATCGAAACTCCGGTCGCTAGGCAGTATCCAACCGGAATGCGTTGTGGGTCATAATGGAGACCCCAGAAGCAAACGCCCATAAGGATCGTGTAATCTTAATGAGGTCGCGGCGCACAGCGCAGCACAGGCCCCAATAGCTCAGTCGGTAGAGCGTCTCCATGGTAAGGAGAAGGTCAACGGTTCGATTCCGTTTTGGGGCTCGATGGCATCGCTCACAAGCTGGTCAGCTCACGGGGCGGTGCATTTTATTGCCTAGCATGGCATTTGGCGGTGTAGCTCAGTGGTAGAGCGTACGACTCATAATCGTTGTGTCGCCGGTTCGATCCCGGCCACCGCTACTTTTGATTGGTGGGTGACCGTTCCTCCTGTTTCAGGCACGTCATCTTCACGTTGCGGGGGCCTCTTACGGCCGAAAGGCCGCAGCGAGTCCTCCTCACGCAAATCTGAAGCACCTGAAACAGCCTGAACTTCTTTCCAGCTCTATCGCCGCGTCGCACGAGAGCGCTCGCGGCTCGTTCTTCGCGAACCCGACGGTGCACGTCATTCGAAGATCTTGTTTGGTAGCGCCGTACGTCGGTACCGGCGTGTTGCTCAGGTGAGAGCGAGACCTCCGTCGACAGTGAGGACCTGGCCGGTGATCCAGGTGTGGGAAGGGCTGGCCAATTGCGCAATCCAGTTAGCGATTTCGTCGGGTTCGCCACGTCGGCGTAGCGGAATGCGAGCAGCTTCGTCTTGTTTGACAGCCTCGACATCGGCGTCGGAGAGTCCTGCGGCGGTAAGCGCCTCGCTCTCGGTTGGCCCGGGGGCGACGGCGTTGACACGAACGCCGTCGGGGGCGAGTTCAAGTGCCCAGCTGCGTGTGAGCTGTTCAAGCGCCGCTTTGGAAGCGGCATAGTGGGCAGCGTGAGGCAGTGGCCTGTGGCCGAAAGTGCTGGAGATATTGACGATCGCCCCACCATTGCGGCGCAAGTGTGGCACGGAGGCGTGAGCCAGGAGACTCGGCGCGGTGATGTTGAGCGCGAAGAGTTCGTCGATCCCCGTTGCGGTGGTCTGGTCCAATGGCATCATGCGGGTAGCTCCGGCGTTATTGACCAGGATGTCGACCTTGCCCCACCGGTCGACGGCTGTATCGATGACCAGTTGCGACGCTTCGGGTTCGCGGAGGTCGGCGGCGTAGGTGCTAATGGTGGGGTGGCCGGTGGTGGTTTCATCGAGGGCGTGCTGACGTCTGCCCACGCCGAGCACTTGAGCCCCGGCCTGGGCGAACACACGGGCGGTGGATCGGCCGATACCTGAACCGGCACCGGTAACGACGACTACCTTGCCGGTGAATTCCTGATGTGGTCGAGTGTTCAACGACGACTCCTTTGTTCGATGTTCGTGAAATATAGAACTAAGGTATCATGGGGTCATGAAATTGGTGCGGCACCCTAAACCGGAGGAGATGGTCCTCGTCGATGTGCTCAGAGCGCTGAGTGACCCTATTCGTATCGGGCTTGTGCGAGTCCTCGCTGATGGTTGTGAACGTGGCTGGGCCGAGCTTCAAGCGCCGGTGTCCAAGTCAACGTTGAGCTATCATTTGACGACGCTGAGGGATGCGGGTATCACCCGGACTCGCCAGGAAGGCACGCGTTGTTTTGTCGAACTTCGTCGTGATGATCTTGACAGTCGGTTTCCGGGACTCCTGGATGCGGTTCTAGGGGCGGTCGACAGTGGCGAAGTTGGCGTCCATGTGGGGTTGCGAAGCGACGTGGATTCTGGGAGCGATCGTTCGTAATTGCGGTACCGGCTGTCGACGACCATCGCTACGGCTTTCCTAGAGAAGGGTTTTTCGGCGGCCAGACGCGCTCTTGAGGCTGTAGCGCGGTATGTGGTGGCGCGTCCGAGCCGCCCGAGGCACATTTGCACATCGAGACTGCGACGGCGTTTGAGCCGGTGAAGCCGCGATTTTTCGGTGGTGTTGCGCACTACAGCCGCTCCCCCTCGGTGCGATGAGGGGATGAGAGGTATTATCGTAGGGCTACGGAGCAACCATCGTTGGGTTGCCGGGAGAATCCGGCCATCGCCACGAAGTCACGGCGGTTTCGGCGTGAAACTGATCATCGTGAATATGAGCTGTCGATTCGCGGTGATAATCTTGAGTGGTTGCTTTCGCGACTGAGTGGTGATTCCGATGCTGAATACGGTTTCCGATGATCACCACTTTTTGTTTTGTCCACACGACTGTAAAACAGTCCCTGAACGAGGAAGGCACTCATCGTGGCTAAGGCTACCGACGTCCGTCCTAAAATCACCATGGCCTGCGTGGAGTGCAAGGACCGCAACTACATCACCAAGAAGAACCGTCGCAACACGCCTGACCGTCTTCAGCTGAAGAAGTTCTGCCCGCGTTGCCGCACTCACCAGCCGCACCGCGAGACCCGCTAGTTACGGTTTCTTCCACCTCCAATGCTTAATACTTCTTATGTGGGGCAATCCCTGCCGAAAACCGATTCGGTGGAGATTGCCCCAGAATCCGTTGCGGCCTTTGCCTCTGCCCTGGGGCTTGAAGATACTCGCACCGTTCCGCCCACCTTTCTCATATCCCTGACCCTTCCCGCCTCCGATCGGCTGATCGAGGACCCGGACTTTGGCCTGGATTTCAGCAAGGTTCTGCACCGCGAACAGCAATTCGACTACTACCGGCAGCCCCGGGTGGGTGACGTGGTGAATTGCACCGTCACCGTTGAATCGATCAAAGAGGTGGCTGGAAACGAACTGTTGACCCTTTCGACCTTGGTGGAGACGGCCGATGAGCCGATCGCCAAGGTCACGACCGTTCTGTTTGTGGCAGGGGAGTAGCGATATGGGGCGTTTCGACGATTTTGACAAAGGCCAACCGGTGGTTGATCGCCGGTTCACCATTTCGCGCGCCGATCTGCGCGCCTACGCCGAGGCCTCCGGCGATCACAACCCGATTCACTTGGATGAACAGGCCGCTCGCGATGCGGGTCTGCCGGACGTGATCACTCACGGGATGTACACCTTGGGCCTTGCGGCCCGAGCGATCAGTGAATGGCTGGACGACGCCGGGCTGACCGCCGATGTGTCGCGGCTGTCCGGTCGTTTTGCCCGCCCCGTGGTGGTGTCGGCCGACGACGGCGGAGCCATCGATGTGGAGGCCAAAGTGCGCCGAGTCGACGATGACGAGCTCGAGCTGGCCGTCACCGTGTCCAGCGAAGGAAACCGCGTACTGGCTCCCGCCCGTATTACCTGCCGGGCGGCATAAGCGGTGAAACCGTAGTGTGAGGGCCCGCCGACATCGGCGGGCCCTCACGCGTGTTCAGACGACGCGGTTATTTGTCGTAGTTGAAGAAACCTTGGCCGCTCTTGCGTCCGATGTCGCCGGAAGCCAGCAGACGACGCATGAGAGCCGGAGGATGGAACTGTGCCTCCGGGGTGTCGTCGTGAATGTTCTCGGTGGCGTGCGTCAGCACGTCGATACCGGTGAGATCGGCCGTCGCCAGTGGCCCCATGGGGTGGCCGAAACCTAGCTGACAAGCCGTGTCGACGTCCTCGGCGGAGATGACTCCGTCCTCGACGAGCCGGATGGCCTCGTTGACCAGAGCGCAGATCAAACGCGTGGTGGCGAACCCGGCGATGTCGCGATTGACGACGATGCAGGTCTTGCCGATCTTCTCGGCGAAGGCCCGGGCACGATCGAGGGCTTCGTCGCTGGTCTTGTATCCGCGTACCAGCTCGCACAGCTTCATCATCGGTACCGGGGAGAAGAAGTGCGTCCCCACGACGCGCTCGGGGTGCGAGGCGGTGGCGGCGATTTCGGTGATCGGAATGGCGGACGTGTTCGTCGCCAGCAGGGTGTCCTTACCGACGATCTCCGAGAGTCGGGCGAAGAGGTCCTGTTTTATCTCGAGACGCTCGAAGACGGCTTCCACCACGATGTCGGCGTCAGCGGCCGCGTTCAGATCATCGCTGGTGGCGATGCGTGACTGGGCGGCAGCGGCGTCGTCGGCGCTGATTTTGTCCTTGGCTACGAATCGTTGCAGAGAGGATTCAATGGATTCGGTGGCCCGCTTGAGCGCGGCGGGGTCCTTGTCGACGAGGGTTACCTCGTCACCGGCAACAGCGGTCACCTGTGCGATACCCGAACCCATGAGACCCGAGCCGATTATTGTCACTTTTCCCATAACATGAGACTAACGGAGGTTTCATTCGTCGCGGCACCGGGGACTCCTTTCCGGTGCGTATGCCCGTGGCCGCAGTACGCCGACGGGCGAAGCGTTTCCTCTAGACTGTGGGCATGTCAGTTCATCTCACCAAGATCTACACCAAGACCGGCGACAAGGGCACCACCGCGCTGTCCGATTTTTCTCGCGTGGCGAAGACCTCGCCGCGCATCACCGCCTATGCGGACGTCGATGAGACCAATGCCGCGATCGGAGTCGCCCTGGCGCTGGGCGGCGCCGACATCGAGCCGTTCCAGGCGGTTCTGACGGAAGTGCAGAACGACCTCTTCGACGTCGGTGCCGACCTGTCCACCCCGCTGAGTGAGAACCCCAAGTACCCGCCGCTGCGCATCGACGACGGTTATGTGGAGCGCCTGGAGACGGCGATCGACGAATGGAACGAAAAACTCGAACCGTTGCGGTCGTTCATTCTGCGCGGAGGAAACCCCGCAGCCGCCCTACTGCACCAGGCCTGCACGATTTCACGGCGGGCGGAACGCTCCATCTGGGCTCTACTGGAGGTGGAAGAGGAGACCACGCACGGACTTCCGGCGCAGTACCTCAACCGGCTTTCCGATCTACTGTTCGTCTTGGCGCGCTGTGCCAACGGTGGTAACGACGTCCTGTGGCGTCCCGGTGAGTCCGGGTCGAGCTCCACGGACGACTAGAACCCTGCGGAAGACACACCGCCGCGTCACGCCGTGCTGGTAAGACGGAATTCAGTGGGGCGTACGTGGTGGGTGTTTTTAAAGGCGTTGCTGAAGCCGTACGTGTTGGCGTAGCCGACCGTTCTGGCGATCGCGGCGATGCTCAGATCGCTTTCGGCCAGCAGCTCCTGAGCCCTGTGCATGCGTAGGCGGGTGAGGTAGCGCAGGGGAGGCTCGTCCATGACCTCCCGGAAACGTTCGGCGAAGGCCGCGCGGGAGACGCGACAGTGGCGCGCCAAGCTCTCCACCGTCCAACGATGGCCCACGTCGTCGTGTATGACCTCCAAGGCGGGGCCGACGATGTCGTCGGACATGCCGCGATACCAACGGGGTGCTTGGTCGCCTTGGCGGCTGAACCATTCCTGGAGCGAACACACCAGCCCCCAATCGAGAAAGCGGTCCACCATCGCCTGCGTCCCCGCTTGTTTCGAAGCCGCCTTGTCGGCGACGTAGTTCATGACCGGAAGCGCCTCCTCGCATTCGAGGTAGGTCGTCACCGTCGGCAAAGCCTGCAACAGCGGCTCGTGGCGTCGACTGAGAGCCTGATACGAACCGGCGACGAGCACGGCGCTGTTCGGGTTTTCGGCGATGAATTCATCGGTGTCTTCACGACTGTCGTTCCAGGAAGAGTGGGAATCGCAATGGTACGGGTAGCCGAATGAATCTTCGGCATCGGCGACGCGTACTGCCTCGACACCGTTCACCAGGGCGGTATGGTGCTCCTGAACCTCTGTAGAAGACCCGTCCGGCAGTTTTAGCACGGCCCTTCCGCGCAGGATTGTAATCATGCGAAGGGACGCCGAATTGTTCAGGTCGACCACCCAGGGCGGCTGAAGGGATGCGCGACAGACCATGGCGCCGTCGGATCGGATTCCGCGTAGAAAATCACTCAAAGGGTCCATGACCAAACCATAGACGATCGAATATCGGAACCCGATGGTGAAGCATCGACGGTCCGCCGGATTCGGCGTGTACTTGACCCGTACACGTTGAACAAAGGAGACCATATGAGCCACAAAGGAAACGCCCTCGTCGTCCACCCCCATCACCGCGATGATTCGTTCACCGCCACCCTTGCCCGTCTCGCCGAAAAGAACCTCATCGAAGCGGGGTGGAGCGTCGACTACCTCGATCTCGCCGCCGAAGGTTTTGACCCGAACATGAACCTGGCCGACCAGCCGGACTGGTTCGACCGGGACAAGGAGTACTCGCCCGAAGCCACCGCTCACATGGATCGTCTGTTGGCCGCGGATCTGGTCGTCATCGCCTTCCCGGTCTACTGGTTCAGCTTTCCCGCCCTCCTCAAAGGGTGGATCGACCGTGTCTGGAACTACGGCTTCGCCTATGGACGCAGCCGGCCACGACTGGCGGATACGCGCGCGCTGTTCATCGCCACGGCCGGAGCCACCGCCGATGAAGAAGGCACCGACGAGATATTGCTGCCCAGTCTCAACGCACAGGTCTATGGAACCGGGCACGTATGCGGCCTCAAAGAGACTCGGCTGCACCTCGTGTTCAATGCCGAGGGCGAAGGCGTCGACGATCGCGACGCTCACTATGCGGAGCTTCAAGCGCAGGTGGAGAAACAGGTGAGTGAACTCGCCGCGGCGGGCGAACGCTAAAGAGAAGAGGCCGCACCCGGAGGTGCGGCCTCTGACCAAGAAGAAAAACCCGTCAACGCGGAGGGCGACATGGCAAGCTCCAGAACGCCCTGCGACGAGTCGCAAACCAGAATTTTGATCCCGGCGGGAAACATGAGCTCCTCGCCGTCCACCGGTCCGCGTCGATCGGTAATGACCAGATCGCCCTGGTACAGAGTGAGCCGTGGTTTCCAGGACAAAGAGAACATTCGGTACCAATGGAGGGCGGAACCCTCGTATACGGCGTAACCGGGCGCCCAACCGCGTCCCGGAGTCTTAAATCGCAGATGAGCGGCCATCGGCATGGATGCCACCCGGCGAGTCAGTACTCTCCGGCGCAAATAGGTGAGCGCGAGGCACACTGCTAGCCCTACGACGATGGCGAGGAGGGCCAATAGCAGTGCGATCCACATCGTTACGCAGTCGCCGCCTCTACTTGACGGGCCGATTCGGCGAGAACGGTGACCCCGTCGGCGGTGATGGAAATGAATCCGCCGGTAACCTCGAAGTCGAGGCGCTCGCCTTCGGTGGTGTACAGGTGAACGTTGCTGTCCACGGCCACTTCGCCGAGCATGGGGATGTGGCCCGGGTAAACACCCAGTTCACCTTCGGTGGTGCGGGCGTAGACCGAGGAGGCCTCACCTTCCCAAATCTGGGCTTCCACCGCTACCAGCTTCACAGTCAGGGGAGAATGAGTAGCCACGGCTCTCCTTAAAGTCTTTTGAGAACGAGTTAAAGAAAAGTCTAGCTCAATTGTCCAAGTAACGTACAACACGCCACGCTGTCGCGGTATGAGCCGCGAACGGTGGCGGTGTTCCCGATCGAGCGGACCCTGACGGCCGGACTCGACCGAAAAGAGGGCCGCCCACGAGCTCGGTGTGAGCTACGTGGGCGAACTCTGTATTCGTTCTCTCTCCGGCCCCGACCGAACGTGGTCGTTCGGCCCTTAAACGCGGGCCCGGCGAGCCAAACGCTCGGGGTCCATGATGATGACGCTCTTTCCGTCCAGACGCAGCCATCCACGACCCGCGAAGTCGGCGAGCGCTTTGTTCACCGTTTCGCGGGAGGCCCCGACGAGCTGAGCCAGTTCTTCCTGGGTCAGGTCGTGCGTGACGCGCAGGACGCCACCGTCACGGGTGCCGAAGCGGCTGGCCATGTGCAGCAGGGCCTTGGCGACACGCCCGGGTACGTCGGTGAAGATCAGGTCGGCCATCGAGTCGTTGGTGCGGCGCAGGCGACGTGCGATGACGCGCAGCAGCTGCTCGGCGATCTCGGGACGGTTGGTCAACCAAGGACGTAGCGCGGTCTTGGACAGGCGAGCCAGGCGCGTGTCGGTGAGCGCGGTTGCCGTGGCGGTCCGTGGACCCGGGTCGAATAGGGCCAATTCACCGACCATGTCACTGGGGCCCATAACCGCGATGAGGTTTTGGCGCCCGTCAGTGGAGCGACGACCGAGTTTCACCTTGCCGGACATTACGATGTACAGGCTGTCCCCGGGCTCGTTTTCGGTGAAGACGGTCTGGCCCTTGTTGACGTCGATGTACTCCATCTCTTTGATGAGTGATTCGACTGCTTCGGGGTCGACGCCCTTGAAAAGGGCGGCCCTGGCCAATACATCTTCCATGTCCTTCTCGCACCTTTCTAGTGAGCACTCTGGTGAGCACTATTCATGCTGTATCTCTGAGTCTATGTCCGCGATCATGTCAAGAAAAGCAAAATGTTCCTTTTTATGACCGCACCCCCGTCATGACATCCACGTTCCCACGACTTCCCTGGTCAATCAGTGAACCTAAAGGCGCTTTAAAGAGTCACTTACGTAATCCACGGGAGTTCGACGTTCACGTGCTCTCGCTCCAGTGGCGTTTGTGTGGACCCGTTTTCGTGGGCCTCTGCGTATTCACTTTTCATCGGAGGTATAAAAACGACATTTAGGCTTAAACATCATTTTTTATCCACGCACTAATGTATTAGTACTTTACCGGATGAATTAAGAGGTGTGGTAACGCCCTCGTTGAGACTCCCTAGACGACCGGCCTCAAAAACCTCACAAAATGAGGACCCAGACGGCGTGCGAGCAGGAAGTCGCCAATGTCAATTCAGTGTGACGTTCTATAGCGTACTGCTAATTGTGACCGCTGCCCACACATGTGAGGACTGACTCAGTGCTCGTGCGTGCGTCTTGGTATCGGCGCGTAATCTGAATAACATTCTCCTTATCTTATTCACAAGATCACTCGTCCGTGCCGAGCCCCTGGGCACGGCCTCACGATTCCGCCGCGGGCTAGGTGCACGCCCCCGTTCCCACTTCCGCGTTGGAGGACAGTCCGGCCTCCAACGCCGACTGTGCCTCGTTCATGGTCAAGGCGTAACCCGTCTCGGGGTCGTCAAGCGCGGCCGCGAAAATGACGCCGATAATGTACCCGTCCGTGGTAAGAAGTGGACCGCCGGAATTGCCGCTGATGATTTGAGCGCGCAATTGATACACCTCACGTGTCGTCGAGCCGTTTTCATATATGTTCGGGCCCGTCACCATGCGCGAATCGCGGATTCGAGCCGCGGTCGGAGTGTAATCACCACCGCCCGGATAACCCAACACAATGGAGTCCTCCCCGTCGGGAGCCGGTTGGTCCGCCAAAGGCAGGGCGGGGGCCTCCAGCCCCGGCACGTGGAGGATCGCCAGGTCGGCGTCGGAGTCGAACACCGTCACCCGCGCGTCGTACCTCGCGCCGTTCGACTCCACTTGGACGGAGTCGGTTCCCGCCACCACATGTGCATTGGTGACGACACGGTCGTCGGCGTAGACGAACGACGAGCCTTCGATCTGGCGACTGCACCGCGACGCCGAACCGTGTACCTTCAGCACCGAGGCCTCGGCGTCGCGAACCAACGGAGACGCCGCCAGCTCGGGGTCGGGAGGCGGCACGTCCGGAGCGTCGGTAGGACGTAGACCGCCGAATACATCCGGAATTTCGGACGTGTTGAGCTCGTCGCGCATCGACTCGTAGACGCCTTGGACGGGCGAGGGCATGTGGTCGTCGATGGTGCGAACCAATTCGGAATGCCGCACGGCACTGGCGACCTCGGGGATCGACGACATGGCCAGGGGAGCGGCGATGAGCCACGTGGCCAGGAAAACCGCGCTCAACGAAACGATCGGTCCACCGATATGGTCGAGCTTACGGAGTTTCTCCCATCGCAGGTGACGCCGCAGCTTATGGCCGAGGAAGGTGCAGACGGCCTGGCAGATCAGGGCGGTGGCGAAAATGACAATCAGAGCGGCGAGCAGCTTTGTGGAAGGATCGTGGTAATACCCGGCGATCCAGGGGACCAGCTGAACCCCCAAAACGGCCCCACCGAGAAAGCCGACGAAGGTGGCCGCCGAGATGATGAATCCCTGCCGGTAACCGTGGCCCGCAAAGAGCAGGGCAAGTACCACGATGACAATATCAATGACCAGTCCACCGGTCTCACCTGGCATTACTCAACTCCCTACCTTATGAGCGCCGCTGCCACACCCTGCGTTGCTGTTCCAGGGAGAAAAACCGATCCGGGTCCCAATCGCGCTCCATGCCCATGTCGGAAATCAGCCACGAGAGAACTCCACCGGTGAACCCCCAGATCAACGGCACTCCGTCAACGTGAAAGCCTGGCCCGGTTCTTCCACTGGGATATGTGACGGTACCACGGTTTTCGGGGTGAGCCAGAGTCCGCAAGGAAACGCTGTGCACCGCCGCAACCTCGTTGACGTCAACCGGCTGAACCGGATGCGGCTCGCTCCATCGCGCCAGCACACAGGTGACGAGATAACTCGACACCGGTATCCACAACGGAGGCAGCTCCACCCCGATCTCGACACCGGCGGGTTTGACGCCCAGCTCCTCCTCGGCCTCACGGAGCGCCGCGTCCGTCGCGTCCGCATCGCACTCCTCAAGAGCGCCCCCGGGAAAGGACATCTGCCCGGGATGGTGCCGCAGATGGTGCGCGCGCTCCTGGAGCACTATCTCCGGTCCTTCGTCACCATCGGCGAGCAGCACCAAAACCGCCGCGGAGCGAGCCCCCGACGCCCGCTGTGCGGTCGGCAGAGACGACAGGGAACCCGACCGACCGGACTCGTCGTCCACCGCACGTAGAAGATCGAACCACCATTCGGGAGCATCGCTCATACACTCAACTCCAGACCGAAGGCATCGTTGGACCGCTCCACCAACGTCTCGTAATCCACCCCCGCCTCGGTGACGACCTCGGCGATAGACCCGTCGGGACGTACCAGAACGAGAGCCGGCAGGGCCGGAACCGAAAAGTCCCGACGCAAAGCCTCCTCCGGATCGAAAACACTCGGGAACGTCACCTCGAAGTCCTCCGCGAACCAGCGAGCGCGATCACGAGTATCACCCGTGTTCACCCCGACCACATCCACCTGATCGGAATGGCTCTGAAAGAAACGCTCCAACTCCGGCATTTCCTCCCGGCACGGACCGCACCAACTCGCCCACAGCGACAACACCAGCGGTTGATCCGTCGGTCCGACGGTGAAAGGCTCGTCGGTCCCCAAACACGTCAAGTCGTGATCGCCGACCTCGGCGATGTCCACCTCGGCCTCATAGTCACCACACGGCACCTCCCACGCCGGAGCGGCGTCGCTCTCCTCGAGTGGAGACGACGACGATTGCGACGGGGACGTACAGGCCGACAGCGCCGTCACCGCCGCCAACACCACACCCCACGTCAAACGTGACCGTTTCCCCGCGATCCTCATGCGCCGCCCTCCGCTGAGACGCCGGCCAGATCGAGCAACTCCACCCGACGATCCCCCTTCACCAGGGGTGCCGCCTCGGCCGGATCGGTGGGGCCGTCTCCGAACGAGGGACAGTAACGCGCCAGGGTACAGGCCCCGCACGCGGGTTTACGCGCCTGGCATACGCGCCTGCCGTGGAAGATGATCCGGTGACTGAACATGGTCCACTCCGATTCGTCCAGCAGCTCGCGCAGGTCGAACTCCACCTTCACCGCGTCCGAGTTCTCGGTCAAACCCAGTCGGCGGGTAATCCGCAGCATATGCGTATCGACGGTGATTCCCGGAAGACCGAAGGCATTGCCCCGAATGACGTTCGCGGTCTTACGGCCGATACCCGGCAGCGCGGTCAACGCCTTGAGATCCGACGGAAGCTCCCCGTCGTACTTCTCCACCAGAGCCCGGCACATCCCGATGATCGACTTCGTCTTATTGCGGTAAAAACCCGTCGGACGGATCAGCTTCTCGACCTCCTCCGGATCGGCGGCGGCGTAGTCCTCCGCCGAACGGTAGCGGGCGAACAGGTCCGGGGTCGTCTTATTGACACGCACGTCCGTGCACTGAGCCGACAGGATCGTGGCGATCGCCAGTTCCAGGGGGTTCGAGTAATCCAACTCGCAATGGGCGTCCGGATGCGCCTCGGCCAGCAGTTTATCGACGGTGCGCGCCCGGCGTTTTCTCGCCAGGTCGGTTTCGGTTCCATTCTTGGCAGCAGCAGCGGTCACAGAGCCAGTTTACGCGAAGCACACGACCTTGATAAGGCCGTGATAACCACTTCATACGCCTACGATCCCGCGCCCGACACGGCCCTACGCCTGGGACGCAAGCACACCGCCGTGACGACCAAAAACCCGACGGCCAGCCCCGAAGCGAGCAATTCCACCATCCCCATCCGCCGAGCCGACGAGGACACGCCCCCGGGGCCGAACGCCGCCGTGTCGGACTCCAGGGCCGCCGGAATGTCCAGCATCCCCGACCCCAGGTCGGCGGGCCCACCGGTCGCGCTCGCCAGCAACATATGACGTAGTTCGGCGACCCCCGCCTGCGGATGGGCCTCCCGTAGCAAGGCCGCCGCTCCCGACACGAGGGCGGTGGAAAACGACGTTCCCGTCGCTCGCCGGTATCCGCCGTCGGGAGCCGGAACCCGTAGTTTCGCCGACGGTGCGGCCAAATCCGCGGCTTCGCCGGTGACGGCGGTGGGCCAGCGCTCGCCGTCGGGGCCTACACCGGTAACGGCCACGGTCAGCGGGTCGCGGCCCGGGTACCAGATTTCGGAGTCTCCGCTGCCGTCGGAGTTTCCGGTGCAGGCAATGACCAGGACGCCGTGGTTGTCGGCGTATTCGAGCGCTTCGGCGAGAGCGTAGGTGGAGCGACTGCCTCCCAGGGACAGGTTGATGATGTCGGCGTCGTTCTGTACGGCCCATTCGATGGCGGTGGCGACCGTGGTGGCGTCGTGGTATTTGTTCTCATCGTCAAGCACTCGCACCGGTAGAACGGTGGCGTCGGGGGCCACGCCGGGGGTGGGGGAGTCCCGTTGGGCGGCGATGAGTCCGGCGATCGCCGTTCCGTGGCCGACCGGGTCGTGGTGTCCGAGGCGCTGCGCGGGTCGATGTTGTGAGTCCGAAGCGGGTACGTATGAGAGGCCGTCTGTGACGTTCGGAGCCAAGGCGGGGTGCGTGGCGTCGACGCCGGAATCGATGACCGCCACCGTCACGTCGTCACCGGTCGCGTGTTCCCAGGCGGTTTCGGTTCCGATGCGGTCGTGGTGCCACGATTGCAAGCCGTTCGAGTGAGCCGCGCTCGGAGCCAGGACCACGAGGTACATCGATGCTACGATGAGGCAAAGGACCGCCGACCACAATGACGACGACGTCGTCGCCATGGCCCCACCGTGGTGCGGTCGTCGACGTCGGGTGCGTGAGGGCCGCGTTCCAGCGAGGCCGTACACCAACCGACGCAGCATTACCTGCAGTGTCCGCATCATCCACATAATGTAGGGATGGTGGCACGAAATGTGCCGCAACGGCGGTAATGACACGAATTCGGTTTACGGTTTTGTGACACTCCCCCGCCCGAGGTAATACGTGCAAGGGTGTCACGCTAACGTGACCGAAGCACGCGATAAAATGAAGTCCCCTCGACAACCTGGCCTATTCGGAGACCGATTCACATGATCCAGAGATAAGAGTGCAGAGTGACTTAGTACGCCTACACCGCTGCGCACCATCTGGTGGATCCCGAGATGAACGGACTTCACGGTAGGAACGACAGCCATAAAGATGCGGTGTGTACGGCTCCAGTTCTTTAGGACCGCGAAAGGGAAGGAATAAGCGGGACACCAATGTGGGAACCTAGCAATGAAATCGAACACCGACTGCGGGAAGCGTTGAGAGCAGAGGACCAGGAAGGCTACTTTTCCATTCTCTCTCAAATCGAACTGCTTCTCCCGGTATCCCAAGACGACCCCTCCGGCGTCAACGCTTCCTGGGCCACCTGGACAAGCGATGATCGCACGCATGTTCTCGCATTCACTTCCGAGACGGCCATGAACGCCTGCCTGTCAGGAGGTGCGGGGCCCGCCAAACCGCACCGCTTGCCCGCTTTGGCGGCGGCGTGGCCCAATGAGCAGTGGTGGTTGGCGGTCAACCCCGGACTTCCCATCGAAGGCTACCTTCCGGCCTGGTTCGTTTCCGAACTCTCGTCCAGTTCACCGCCTCCTCAACCGGCTCCGGGGCCGCCGGCTCAGCAGCCCAACCCCGGCTTCGGCGGTTCGGGTATCGCCTCCGACGCGTTCGGCAATCGCTCGGGGCCGCCACCCGCCGACGACCGCCTCATGATGCCGCCCGCGCCGCATTCACCGGATCTTCCCCCCACTGCGGTCAGCCCCAGTGACCAACAACGACCTCCGGCACCTCCACCCGAGGGCGGGCTGCCGCGACGCCAACCCGCCACGGAGATGGATCCCACCAACCTGCCCGGGCCTCCGCCGAATCAGGCTCCGGCTCCATCGCCCGCACCGGCGGCCACGCCGGCCGCTCCCGGCGGTAATGCCGATCAGCTCAGCGAACTGACCGGCGCGGCGGCCGAAGAGGCGCTTACCTCCGCTGCGACCAGTGGGGACACCTCGGCGTTTCTCATGGCCCTCATGCGGACGACCGTGCTGCTTCCCGTACCGGACACCGAAGTGGCGGCCATGCGCGTGGGCGATCCCAACTTCCGGTGGGACTCCGACATCGTCGACGGCATTCACGGCATCACGGTCTTCACCACCAAGGAACGACTGATCGAGCGCATGGGAGAGCGGCCGTACGTGACGGTGCCTTTCGGTTGGCTCGCCCAGCACTGGCCGGGGCATCAGTACGCCCTGTACGTCAATCCGGGAACCACCGCCGGGGCCAATATGCCCGGCGCGGAAATCGGCTCGCTCATCAAATGGGCCAAAGCAAAAGACCTCCTGGAGTTCTCCAACCGTCTGGAACGCTCCCACTCGGAGGCCGCCGCCGCGCAACGGCAACGGGAACAGCAGAAACGCCAACCTCGTTCCTGGGTGAAACTTCTACCGCACCATCAGGTTCCGTACTATCTGGAACGCGGTTACGACCGCGTGGCCGGACACATCACCTTGGCCGAAGACGTCGCCGGATACACCTCACCGGCCGGGCTGTACTCGGGACTGCAGTTGGACTACAACACCAACTCCGATTTCCACCCCAGTGACAACGAAGCGCACGTCATTCGGTGGGTCGGCTATCGGACGGCGCTGTACAGTCCGAGCCACGAGAAGGCGAACGGAATTCGGGTGTATTCGGTCCATTCCATTCACCTGCCGCACGGGGCGACCATGTTGCGCCTGAACTCCACGGGCGAGGCCACCGAGGTCGCCACGTTCGACGCCGACCGGCGTGCGTGGATTCCGGTGGGGCCGTCCGGACCGGCGGCTCTGGAATCCGCCCCCGCTTCGGGCGCGGGCCACACACTCGACCAGCGTCAGGCACAACAGTGGGGAGGAGTCTAACGATGCGGGACGGATACATCGCACGGTGGAAAGGCGTCGAGTACGACTCCAGTCCAGACGGCATGCACGTTCGCCTCTATTCGCCGACCCCGGGCGAAGGCTTTGTACAGATCGAAGAAAACCGCTACCGCCGCGGCCTTCCGCTGGAGGAGCTGGACGATTTCTTCTACGTCCGCACCACCGCGCGGTGGCGTGGGGAGTCGTTCTACGTACTCGGGGAAAACGGTAACTGGATGCGGTTGGAATACACCGGAAACGATCCGAACGCCGTCGGCATCCTCGGCCTGGAGACCTATGACGTGGGCGTTTACCAGGTATGGGCCCCACGAGAGGAAATCACCGACATCGCGGAGGAATACATCTAGCTCGGCGACTCACATCGTAGGGAGCGGGAAGAGGTCTTCCCGCTCCATTTTTATGCCATAAAACGGGAATTTATGCACGTGAACGGTCCCGTCGCGAAAATAGCAGGGGGGTGTTAACACATCAATTTCGAGACGTAGTAGTCTAGAATCAATCCAACTAGCCGACCGGTAAGTTCACTGACATGAGTTCACAGATTTTTGACCTGGCCGACCGATACATCGGCGAACTGCTCACTCGCAGCCCCATGATGTCCGCACAGCTGGGCATCGACTGCGACCGCGACGTCGAAGACCTCGGTCCCGAGAGCAAACGCGAGAAGGCCGACCTCGATCGCCGTTCCCTCGCCGAGCTCAACGAACTAACCGCACACAGTGCCGCGGACGAACGCGCTCGCGTACATATGCGTGAGCGTCTGGAAGCGCAGATCGCCGCCTTCGATTCGGGAGAGTGGATGCGTGACCTACGGGCACCGTTCGGAACCATGCTCATGATCGTCGGACACTTCGACGCGCTGCCGAAAGAGACCGCCGACGACTGGAAGCGGATCATCCGGCGCGCCAACGGAGTGAACGAAACTCTACGAACCTACCGCGACACCTTGAACGTAGGGTTGGCGGAGAATCGACCGGCCTCGCGTCGCCAGGCCCTCGAAATGGCCGAACAGGCACGCAACTACGTGGCCGGACGGACCTTCGACAAACACCTGGACGCCTACGGCGACGGAGACCTCCGCGAGGAACTGACCCAGGCGTTCGACGCCGTATACCGCGCGTTCGAGGACTTCAGCACCTACCTGGAGAAGGAATACGCCCCCGGTGCCCTAGACGCCGACGGGGTGGGAATCGAGCGCTACCAGGTCGCCGCACGCCTCATGACCGGATCCGACCTCGACCTGCGCGAGGCCTACGACTGGGGCTGGGAAGAACTCCACCGCATCGAAGCCGAAATGGAGGCCGAAGCCGAACGGATCCTCCCGGGAGCAGGGCTCGACGAGGTTATCGATCACCTGTACCGCACCGAAGTCGTCGAAGGCCTGGACGCGTATCGCGCCTGGCTCGAAGAGACGCACGAGCGGGCCTTCGAAAAGCTCGACGGGGTTCACTTCGACATCGACCCCCGGCTGCGCGAACTCGACATTGAAATCCAAACGGACTCCAGCTCCGGAGCGGCCTCCTACAGCCGACCGAGCGAAGACCTGAAACGTCCGGGCAAGACCAACTGGCCGGTTCACCGACGGGACGTGTTCCCCGTCTGGGACGAACTGACCACCGTCTTCCACGAAGGCGTACCCGGACACCACCTGCAGATCGGACAGCTGCGCGTGGTGGGAGACAGCATCTCGCGATTCTCCAAAACCAATATGCCCAGCGCCTACACCGAAGGCTGGGCCCTGTACGCCGAGCGTCTATGCGATGAGCTGGGCTGGTTCGAAACGCCCGCCACGCGACTGGGCATGTTGACCGGATCGGCGACCCGCGCGGCCCGAGTGGTCATCGACATCGGCCTGCACTGCGGCTTCGAGATCCCCGGTGCCGAAGCCGAGCGACACGGTGCGGAGTGGAACTTCGACGTGGCGCTGGACTTCCTGATCAACCGCGGCCGCATCGCACCCGATCGCGCTCGCCCCGAGATCGTGCGCTACGCCGGATGGCCGGGCCAGGCGATCACCTACAAACTGGGGGAGCGAGCCTGGTTGGCCGCCCGTGACGAAGCGAAACGCCTTCAGGGCGAGAACTTCGACCTCAAGGCCTGGCATACCAAGGCCCTCAACGCCGGTCCCGTGGGACTGGACAACCTGACCGCCGTCCTAGCGGACGTGACAAACGAATGAAGACCTTATTCTCTAGGGGGAACTGCCTGGGTATCTGGGATTCCCAGGCAGTAGAAAGGCGCCGACTTCTGGTCCTTTGGTCGGCGCCTTTCATTATGTCCAAAACAGCGAAGAATCTAACTCCATGATGAAATAAGTTCGTTGACCGTTATCTGAATATCGTCGCCGACCCGATGCAGATCCTGCTTCTCCAGCTCGGCCAAGGAAGCAGTGAGCTCATCGGCCCGAGCCTTACCCGGCAACCGCAGCAGCCAGGTGCGGGCCACATTGATCTGGCGGTAGTCGTTGAGATCGTCATGGAGCCGTCCAGCGGAATGCGCGATATCGGCCACCGCCGTACCCAGCACGTCCTGCGCCGCCTCGGCAAGGAACCGAGTCTCCCGGGCCGATTGACGAGTCAATTCCCGAGCGGCGTTGATATCGGCCGCATGGGACATCTTGGCGTACGTGTCCAGCAGATGAGTGCGCGAACGACTGATGATGTCCATCAGGCTACTGGCGGGGCGCTCGCCGTCGGGAGTCAGTTCCGGATGGTCGGAAAACATGCGTACCCGTGCCAACAGGGCCGCGACCCAGGTTTGCTCACATATCCGTTCGATGTCGTGGTAGGAATCGCGGCGTTCTTCCAGCAAGGTGGAATACCAGCTGGGATAGTGGTCCGAGTCGACCGACAGCTGCTCGAACCGATGAGCGAAATGCTCGGCCAGCGTCTCCAGCTCCTGTGTTCGCTTCATCGTATTAAGAAGCTGCTCCAGCTGCGGACCCGCCAAGGGGACGGTGACGAAAAGATGCCGGTAACCACGGATGGCGGTGCGCACTCGATAGATGTTGGCGCGCGTGTCGGCGGCCGAATGCGGCTGTGCTCGGAGAGTGTCGGCCAAGGCGGTGTTCAAGCCGTCTATGTGATCACCGATGTAGTCGGCGATGACCAGACCCGCCGGCGTGACGGTGGGAGTTTTGAGCGTGGCGGTAGCAGACATGGCGGTTCCTCATTCAGTGGTTCTACTGCTGATCTTAAGGCACAAACGGGCCTTATGGTGCGGCTTCGGTGGTACCGGGTTCGCTGTGCGGTGGCAATACGCGATCGTGGTCGCGGGCCGTTTTACGGCAGGGCCCGCGAAATGGCCTCGCGCAACGACAGGCTCGGACGATGGATCAGGTCGGTCAAATCGCTGGAGACGGAATCCAGATCTCCACGTGCGATACCGGCGTCGCGGTCGGATTTCATGGACGCTACTTCCAACGACAGGCCCTGGTCCTGCAAGGCATCGGTGAGGGCCTCCGGATCGAGTTGTTCGAAGTTGACCGTCGTTCCGGACAGGCGCGTCAGCATTTCGGCGAATTCTTGATAAGTGAAGGGTTCGTCGCCGGCAAGCTCGAAGGTCCGATCGATCCCGTGATCTTCGGTGAGAAGAACCGCCGCCGCCTCGGCGATATCGTTGCGGGAGGCCGCCGCGATGCGCCCCTTGCCCGCCGCGCCCAGCATGGTGCCGGTCTTGAGGTAGTGCGGAATATAGTGCGTGTAATTCTCCAAATACCAGGTATGGCGCAGGAAGAGGTGGGGGATGCGGTTTTCCTTGATCAGCTGTTCGGTACCGACGTGCTCGGTGGCCAGCGCCATCATATTCGTATCGGCGTTGAGGATCGACAGGTACAGCAGGAGACCGACACCCTCGTATTTGGCCGCTTCGACGACGTGTTCGGCCTCTATCAGGCGTTTGCCGATGTCGGGGGCGGGGACGAAGAGCAGTTTCTCCACGCCTTTGATCGCGGCGTGAACGGTGGCCGCCTCGTTGTAGTCGACGCGACGAGTGGCGACGCCCTTGTCCGCGACGGCGGATTCGGAGTCGGGATCTTGCACCAGGGCGATGATGCGTTCGGCTGGAACCCCGCGTTCCAGTAGGTTGTCTATGGTCAACGACCCGATAGGACTGCTGGTCACCGTTACACCGATCATGACGACCCCTCTCAGAATGAAGCATGGTTACGGTCACGATCAAATCACAATCGGTCGCCGCTGTTGGCCTAAAAGTCGACTTCGGTCGGCATATGCGGCCGTATCGTCCATTTCGTCGACTATGAAAAACAGGGTTGTGCCCCCGATGGAACACAACCCTGTAATGAAAAATATTCTCAGTGTTTATCGCGCCAACGCCTGCGCCAAGGCGACGAATGCCTTACCTCTATGGGAGATACGGTTTTTCTCCTCCGAGGAGAGCTCGGCGCTGGTGACGTTCTCCGACGCTTCGTCGGGGTAGAACAGCGGATCGTAGCCGAAGCCGTTCGTTCCCTTCGCCGCTCGGCCCAGGCGTCCGGTCATCTCTCCGAAGAAGACCTCTTCGCCCCCGTCGGGTCGGACCAAAGCGGCGGCGCATACGAATCGGGCACCGCGATGCTCGTCGGGAATATCCGACATCTGATCCAGAAGGAGCCGGTTGTTCGCTTCATCGTCTTTCTGGGAACCCGCCCAGCGGGCCGACAGCACACCCGGCATCCCGTTCAAGGCGTCGACCGCCAGTCCGGAATCGTCCGCCACGGTCACCAAACCCGAATGCCGGGCTCCGTCGCGGGCTTTCAACAGTGCGTTTCCCGAGAAGGTCAATTCGGTCTCGGCCGTTTCGGGAAACGACTCCACGTCGTTCAGCCCGACCAATTCGACCTGAGCGGCTTCGGCCGACAGGATGTCGCGCAGTTCGGCGAGTTTCCCCACATTACGCGTGGCAAGAAGGATTTTCACCACAGATTCCTTTTCGATCCTTAGGAGAGAAGCGTGCGGGCCTGCTGCGAGGCCAGTTCCTTACAGCCCTTTTCCGCCAGGTCAAGAAGCTCGTTCAGCTGGGCCCGGGTATAGGTGGCGTCCTCACCGGTGCCCTGAACTTCGACGAACTCGCCCTGACCGGTGAGGACGACGTTCATGTCGACCTCGGCCTTGACGTCCTCCGCGTACGGCAGGTCCAGCAGGGCCTTGCCGTCCACGATCCCGACGCTGATGGCCGACACCGAATCGCGCAGAACCTTCTCGGGCTTACGGGCCAGTTTCTGGTCCTTCAGCCACTGCACGGCGTCGTGCAATGCGACATAAGCGCCCGTGATGGAGGCCGTGCGAGTTCCGCCGTCGGCTTGGAGCACGTCACAGTCGAGGGTGATCGTGTTCTCCCCGAGGGCCTTGAAGTCGATGCAGGCGCGGAGCGAACGGCCGATGAGGCGAGAGATCTCGTGCGTACGTCCGCCGATCTTGCCGCGAATCGACTCCCGGTCGGAACGCGAATGCGTCGAACGCGGCAGCATGGCGTATTCGGCGGTGACCCAGCCTTCTCCGGAACCACGCCGCCAGCGCGGTACTCCGGGCTGCACGGAGGCCGTGCAGAGCACGCGGGTGTTTCCGAACTCCACGAGCACCGATCCTTCGGGGTTCTGGGTCCAGGAACGGGTGAACGTCACCGGACGCAACTGGTCGGCGGCACGGCCGTCGGGGCGGGACACCTTGGCGGAAGCACCGGTCGAGGCGGTTGATTCTTGAGACGATGAAGAGCTGTTCAACATACGATCCAGCGTAGAACAGGACGTGTACTACAGGCACACTGGCATCGACCTCTGCGAGATACGACTAGTGGCACATAGTAGAGTAGAGGCTGTTCCAAACGCGCGAGTGGCGGAATTGGCAGACGCGCTAGATTTAGGTTCTAGTGTCTTAGGACGTGAGGGTTCAAGTCCCTCCTCGCGCACCGATGTCTACCCCACGGTCGCCGACCGTGGGGCTTCATTTTTCTCCGCGTGCTCCAGTGCCCAGGCGGATCGTCCGGGGATGGGGCGATCGTCTTGGTAAAGACTTTGATAAGAGCGCGGCAGTCGTATTCCGCCTTCATACGGATGGCTCAGTGACGGAGCGGTTCGTGGTAAGGCGCGAAATCCTCAAGGAAGTTTCTCTGGAAGCTTTTCCGCATCGCAAATTGTCGCAGTTGCTTATTATCGAGATTCATGACGTCGAGATGCTCTTCAATCACGATTAGTACCTGTTCAAGCATTGATTGAAGGTCGTGATCATCCCAGATGGCTGAGAGGTTCCGGTCAAACTCCTTCCGTGATTTCTTTCCAATTTGGAACGAATGTTGGTTGCCGAACAGAAGTTCCTTAACGCCGGACATGAGGTACCACCGCAGTGGTCTGTATATGCTCTGGATCTTTTCGCGTTCCAGGAAGTAATCAATGCGATAGGCGATGCTGGCGGCAGCGAAGTGCAGGTGCGGAGAGACATTGAGATCGAATACTCGACTCCCATAATTCTCGAACTGCGCTTGCGCGCGTACGGCTGCGCGGGGCTTGCGGAGGAACGTGGCAACAAAGGCACGAGTCAGCCGGTTGGGTGTAAAGACGCGTGCGGAAGGTAGATCACGATAACGGCCATCCTTGCGCTCGTAGAAGATGTTCCGATCATTACTCTGATGCGACCGGAAGACCGCCTCGATGGCTTCGTGAACATCGGCGCGGGCAGCCACGTATTCCGGTGCCACGGCAGTTTGACTGTTGAGTCCGGAGATAATCTCGTCGATGTGGTAGACATTGTCGACCTCGGCCAGCGTGACACGGAGATATACATCGGACAGTTGACATCGTTCATGGTGGAGCACATGGCTGGTTTGGGAACCGTCGACAATCTGCGGATACGTCAGGTCGAAGGCACCGCTTCCCTCGTTGACCGAGGTGGCGATAATAGTGACGCCACTGTTCAACACGGGGAATCGTTGCTTTTTGTCGGGATCGCGAAGCGTATCACGTATCTCCTGGTTGACGTCATTCTTGTAACCATAGAAGATCCGGACGTTCTCATCAAAGATCGATTCCCGGAGGCTTCCATCGTCGCTGGACAATATGTCGGATACGAAGGTCTGCGCCGGAACGTAGGCGGTATACACTTTAGCGATACCGGGCATGGGCGGTAGTTTGGTGAATTCCCTGCCGACGATAGGCAAAGAGGCCGTCGATACGCGCTTCAAACGTTGATAGCCCCGCGACAGCGCTGCTCGACTCACGGTTTCCACCGACGCATCATAGTTCAGCGCGCCAAGGTCGTCCTCGAACGCTTTAGCGTCTCGGCGAATCTCCTCAGAAACCCGTTCGCCGGTGGTCGCGTAAGCGATCGTAACTTTAATCTGCCGCGACAGCCTCCGAGGATTGTCCCCGAGAAAGCTGAGTATCTGCTTGAGTGTCTTTAGCTTGGGGTGCGTATTCGCCGGTAGTTCACGGTGTGAATTGAAGAGGTTAAGGCACCGGGTGCGAAAATGGTTGAGTTGCTGGTCGCTGAAGCTGGGGGAGGTCTTCGCCTGAACCGCCACGATATGGAGAGAGATCTCCTTCCGGGATTCCACGGTCTTCAGCGCTTCCTCAAAATCTGAGAAAAGTTCCCCACCAACCAGAATAGCCACGGCGTCGCTACCATGATCACTACCGTCCCCGATAACAAACGCACTCGGATCGAACTCATCCAAGTAGAAGCGGGGAAGAACACTGGCGAACGCGAACGCCTCGAACCGCGCCGGTTCACTCCACGTCGACAGCGACTCGTAACTGTCACAGAACTCAGCAAAATCAGGGCGAATGGTGGGATTCATGGCCATGGACGGTCTCCTTAAGACTTGCTAGCGAGATCCAGAACATCATCATCGGAAGGAGCGCTGGGGGAATGCAGCGTCAAACACATACGACTGTGAAACGCCGAATTCGGCGCGTTTTCTCCCACGAGATAAAATTCCCCACGACCGAGACCCTGGAAATTGAACTTTCGGGACGATATGCCCGCTGCAATCTCCTCGGCCCGTTTCACCTGAGTAGGCTGCACCAACCTGCCATAGACATGGGTCATGCAGTTACCGATAATCTGATTGTCGATACCGCTGGGCGACTGCGTCGCAACCAACAACCCCAGACCGAACTTACGAGCCTGCGACGCTATTGTCCGAGTCGACTGCAAACTCGCCGTTGACTTTTGCGAGGGGGCGATGGTTTGCGCCTCGTCCAACACCAATAGAGCCTGAGGAGTCCCACTCGACGACGGATTCTTCTTCACCCAGGAAAACAAAGCATTGTTCAAGCGATTAATGAACGTCTGTCGCGGCTCATCCCCCGGCAAGCCAGACAGATTCACCACCGATACACGACTGCGCGCACCGTTCTCCGGCGTCAGCAGTTCCGAGACATCAGTAGTCCCATAGCCGCCACCGAAAAACCTGTCATTGACGCTAAGCGCCGTAAGCGTCTCCGCTATGTTGTCGGCGATCTTGAGGGAATCATCGAAAGACTCGGTAATGTTGCCTTCCCTGACGAAGGCAATGAAGTCCTCCATGCTTCCGCTGCCACGACGCGCGAAACCCTCCAGACACTCGCGGAGCACCGCTTCTCCCTTGGTTTTGGTTCGCGGCGTGAAGTTCAACCTGGGAAGAAGAGTCTCACACGCATTATCGATCGCGGTGGCGAAGTCATCGGGATCGTCCATGGCTGCCGCGAAATCCGGGAAAACGGGGAACGACAGCGGACGCCCCTTCACCTTGTTCGGCGTCCACACCACGACGTCGACGTCACTGGCGAAACTCTTCGCATTGTCTTCATCAACCGGAGTCCAACTGCCGGGCGTATCCTCCCGGCCACATTTGAGCAGCGACAAGTCGTTGTTCGGGTCGACAACCACCACCGAAATCCCCGACAACGCCGCCTGTTCAATGATGCGTTTGAGAAGAACCGTTTTACCCGAACCGGTACCCGCAACAATGGCAACGTGTTCGCGAAGCTTCTCGGGGCGTACAAAGACGGATTCCTTCGCAACGTCCCCCAGCTCTATAGGCCGTTGCGGCGCATCGTCCGAATCAGAACGCTGCATCGGGAGGTGGACAGAAGCCTGTTCGTCTTCGGGGGTACGCGTAGCTGCGGAATCGACGGCGGAGGACGGATCGTCGGCAGAATCGGGAGATGGTGCCGGAGAGCGGAGGAAACTCTCTGGAAGATTACTCAATGCGATATCGATTGTGTTCCCGGATTGTTGTGGCGCATCGTCATTGGGCTCTGGTTGCGATACGCCCTTGGACGGGGGGAGATATTTGGCGAACGAGAAGTCATCACACGGTCGGCGAGTCTGCAGCCAGGCGGTCAAGCCCTCGTCGTTTTCCTCCAGGAGGCGATATAGGGCGTACATCTTCGCACGTTCAAGCCGGTTGACCGCTACGACGTCGCCGATATCGGAGAACTCCGCGATCCGTTGCAGCGCACGCGACTTCAAACCCCGGTGACATTCCTCCGAGATAATCAAAATCGAGCGCTCGCCGGGACGAACGCTAGGACGTTGGTGGTGTGTGCGGAATTTGTTCAACTTGGCGGTGACACCTTGACCGGCGGTTGTCGCGGCCACTCGAACGTTCCAGCGGGATCCTTCAGAGTCGATTTCCTGCAGGAAGGCCGGTGCGTCCGCATTGTTGCCGATCCCGTAGGGCGACAGATCAAGATCCATTCGGTTGTTTTGCCGTCGCAGGCATTCCAGAATGGCTCGCGTGACGTTAGGCAGAAGTTGCTTTTCGCTGTCCTTGTTGAAGTAGACCTCATCGGGGTCGCATTGCTCGGTCAACTCCTCAAAACGGGTATCGAATGAGTTCGTTCCGTGCGGCGCAAGCTCGGATAGATCCTCGTCCGATATGGTCAGCGATCCTGATTCCGCTATGTTCCGTACGGCTCTTTCAATGCGTCCCAGGAATTTACGGAGACTGAAGTGGGGCGCTGCGGTGAAGAACGATTCCGGAAAGGGGTAGGTGTTGTAGGGAACGTCCACATCTCGATAGGCAGGCGCAAGTAGGGCTGCGGTGAGTTCTTTGGCGGCGTTGCTGTCGGGAATCCTGCCGAGTTGAATATGATCGGTGAAGCGTCCATCGGCGGCTTCTGAAGCGTGGGATTTCAACAGCTCCCAGGTGGAGAAGATACAGGACATCATGATCATGGACCGTTTCGACTTGTCGCGAAGGTCCATGAGACATTCGGTGATTTCGACAAGATGCTCTTTATCCGCCGGTTCAGCCGAACCGGATCCGATGCTGACGTTCCTGACCAGTTCGTCCGTCTGGTCGATCGCAATGATCGTTCCACCCGCATAGGAACATAGATTCAGAATGTCTGAAACGATTTTTTCTGCGGTTGGCATGGAGGAAGTCGGTGGCCCCCATTGCCCTTCGGGGTCCAGCGGTCCTTCTCCACGCAAATATGATGCTCCGGCTTGATTCATATAGGGGTCGCGGGAAGTATTGTGTAGGAGCGCTCGTATCGTTTCATTTCTCATACGGTAGAAATCGATATCCGAATCCGCTACAGCACGCAACATCGCTTCAATGCCGTCGCGGTCAACGGAACTGCCTAGACGGTGACGATTGTCGTCATCAAGCTCGAATGCGTCGGCGATCTGTGTTATCAGGTGCTGGACTTGGCTTCCACCCCTGCTATGTGGTCGGCTCAGAGCGTCGTAGAACCCCGTGGCGACTTCGCTCCACGGATTCCCATTACGACTGAATTGCAATGGCACGAACAACCCATCGTTTGATTGAACATGTCGACGGGTACGACGTAGCAGATGAGTCTTTCCCGATCCGGGCTCACCGATGAGCGGGAGGATATGGGGGCTGCGTTTGATATCGTTGGACAGTTTGCCAAATTCGTTGGTGATGATGTTGAACGCCGAGCCGTTGATGGACGGAACATCCACGCGGCCTGAATCCGACCACAGTTCCTCTGACGTCATCGCCGTGTCGAGGGATATGCTTTTCAATGCATTGATAACATCGTCAGACATTGCGGCCTTTCATAACGTAGTGCACCTTTGTTCCGCCCAAGAACCATCCTGCGTCGTGCTGTTCTGGTGTAACGCTCGCACGGTTTTCTTCAGGCGCTACTTGAACGATCCCGGCCTCAAACAATTCGGTGAGGACGGCATCGATTTCGTCCTTGTCAATTGGTGCCAGTTCGGAGCGAAGTTCCTGGAGTGGAACCCAATCGCCATCGGCTGCGTCAAGGATGTTGACGACCTCGTCCGCTGCATCGGGCGTGGTATCGTCCTTTATGCGAGTCAGGACGACACCCGCGATCGAGCTTCCATTCGCGCGGTTAGCAGCGGCCAGAGTCTGAGTTATGGCGTGTAGGACCCGAGCTGATCGACCAGTGAGGCTGCCTTTGGGAACAACATCGCCATTTAGGAGGTCATCGACAAGATCCCAACCCGGATCGGTCAGGGTGTAATACAGGGGATGTCCTTGTCCACCATCGATGAGAAGCTTCTTGGCGTCCTTGATTCGTTGGCGCTCCTGAGGTCGTGTTTTGAGGCCAAACCGTTCGACCAGCTCTTTATTGGGAACCTCATTGCCGTCGAGAGCGGCTACTCCAATGAGGAGGTTGTATTCGGGAATTGTGACATTAGTGAAGTCTGACATTAGATTTCTTTCACAGGGCAGGTAAAATACCGGTTCTCTCAAAAAGCTAGCAGTGCCTTGGAGAAAAGTAAACGGCTACTTGTCTCCAAGGCGTACTTGAGTTCCGGTTACGTCGTGATACCGAATGCGGGGAGTGCTCAAATCGGTTTCGTGGCATTGCTCGCGCAAGTCGCGGTGAAATCGGCGGATCCGATGGCAATGGTCTATAACCATCAGCTCTAGTTTCATTCCGCTACTCATCGAGTCTGAGTGAGTACCGACTGGGCGCGACCATAATCCTCAACCGATTTCGGTATTAAGAACCCCTGGAAGCCCTTCAGAACGCAGGTGGACTAAAATCGACTAATGCTTCAGTGGAACTGCAGGTCCTGAAGATAGCCCCCGCCCACGCGGGGATAGCTCTATTTCTGGTGGCGACACGATCGATATCGACCGGTAGCCCCCCGCCCACGCGGGGATAGCTCTGATCGTCCCACCTGTATAGGAGCAGAGACGTAGTAGCCCCCGCCCACGCGGGGATAGCTCTAGTTGGTATGCCTGCACGCATTCTGCGAGGGTCGACATCTGGATGTGAATACAAATCTAAGGATGTCGGCTTTGATGCTTGAGCACGGCAGATCCGGGACAGACCTATTTCCAACAACCCGCTGCTCTGGACGTCAGGCTTCCGACTGGGTTGTAGCAGTTCATTCTCGGAATTCCCGTTTCCTGCCAGGCGTGAGTTATGCATTGTCACACGTGGTCGATACAGTGCTGGTATGGCAGCGAATATACCTGCAGGACACGACATTCGAGATAGCAACGAAAACCCCTTCATTCGTGGGCTGGTCGGGGCGCTATGGGGTAAGTCGGCTAAAAAGGCTGGTGGCCGTACGAATCTGCTTATCGGGCACATGCTTGATACCGCTGCTGTGGCGGAATTGATCTGGGACCAATACCTATCAAGGGGCCTGAGGCGACGGTTTGACCGTTTTGCTGGTGGACTGGGCCGAGGTCGGAGATTGTTTGTGTGGTTGTGTGCGATTCATGATCTGGGTAAGGCAACGCCAGCGTTCCAGCATTGCAACGAGGTTGAGGCGCTTCGCCCCCGCGAGGCGGGGTTGACTTGGAACGAAACGCGCGTTGCGGCAAAGTTTTGGCGGCATGACCGTCTTGGGGCGGTGTTGCTACGGAACGAACTTAAACGCGTTTGGAGTCGCAGACAACTGTCCTGGGTTTGGCCATTGGTGGCGGGACACCACGGTGAGTTTCCTACTGTGGGGAATCTTCCTACTCCAAGTGGATTCGGTGAGCATTTCGGCGTAGGTGACGGCTGGCGGGACGCGCAGCGCGGATTGCTGGAAATGGTGACTGAATCGGTCGGGTTTGCCAACCTTAAAGACGTCGAGCCGGTCGAGCGGCCCACTCGCGCTGATCAATTGGCGATTGCGGGATTTGTTGTCATGGCTGATTGGATCGCCAGCAACAGCACTGATTTTCCCGGTATTGACGAAATCGACTACATAAGTCTCGAAGTTTCAAGGGAGAGAGCAGCACAGGCATGGCGACGGTGGCGACTACGCGGAGGATGGGCGAATCTTGCCGTGCCATCCTCAACGATCGACCTGATCGGCAAACGGTTCAACAACGTCGCGCGGGAAAGCCAATTCACGGTGGTGGAAGCTGCACATCAGATTGAATCACCGGGGATGCTGCTTGTCGAAGCCCCGATGGGGGAGGGCAAGACAAAAGCTGCCCTCGCTGCATCAGAAGTGTTGGCGGCACGCTTTGGATGTGACGGGGTCTTGCTGGCGATGCCGACTCAAGCAACTTGCACACCAATGTTTGAGGAAGTGGTGAATTGGGTGTCGACCTTCGATCCGGAGTTGGTCGATGAGGTTCAGCTCCTGCATGGGAAGAGGCAGTTCAACCAGCTATGGAAGGAAATTTGGCATAACCGTCCTTCGGAGAACGATGTAGATGATTTCGGTTCGATCGCGGAGGACGAGGATTTCGGCTGTAGCGCTGGCTCACCATCCTCGGTTAAGGATGGTGAGTCGAGGCCGGAGTCGTGGTTTCACGGACATAAGCGAGGCCTTTTGACCGCGTTCGGTGTTGCCACTATCGATCAGCTCTTGTTCGCAGCCACCCGTACTAAACATGTGATGCTGCGGTTTGCGGGGTTGGCTGGAAAAGTGGTTGTCATCGATGAAGTCCATGCCGCCGATATCTACATGAGCCAGTTTCTTTACGAGATACTGCGCTGGCTTGGTCAGGCTCGAGTTCCGGTGGTGTTGCTGTCGGCGACGTTGCCCCAACACCAACGGCAGGCCTTGTGTGATGCGTACGCAGAAGGAGCGACAGGCCGTACCGACTCGGTGCAGTTGCCAGAGAGTTTTGCCTATCCACGGGTGAGTTTGGTATGGGGAGAGGGGAATGAGGCCCGAACCGATGTTAAAGCTGCTGATCCGTGGCGTGACGATTTCCAGGTTGCGGTTGAAGTCGTGGAGGATACGAGCGATGACGGTGGCCCGGTCGTCGATCGGGTCAGGAGTGATCTGCGAGGTGGTGGGACCGCATTGGTCGTGGTGAACTCGGTTAAACGAGCTCAGAGGATCTACGAGACATTGCGAGACGGGTTCGAAGGTGACACGCTGTTGCTGCTTCACGGTCGTTTGGATGATGCCGACCGTGCTGAACGGACGGCCCAAAGTCTGAATGCTGCACAAGCTGATCCTGATCGTGACCCTACTAAGCGGCAGGTGATCGTTGCAACTCAGGTGGCTGAACAATCGTTCAACATTGATGCCGATCTCCTGATCACGGATGTTGCACCAATTGACCTAATATTGCAAAGAATTGGTCGCCTGCACCGTCACCCGTCGACACCGCGACCAGATCGTCTGCGTGAGCCGAGAGTAATTATCACAGGTTTGGCATGGACTGACACGGCACCCGACTTTCATTCTGCTTCCGAGGCCGTATACAGTTCGAATCTTCTGTTGCGTTCTGCGGCACTGATTGCCGAAACCATCGCTGGTGGAGCGGTGCCGGCGTCGTGGCGGGTTCCGTCGTGCGTTCCGCAGTTGATATCCGACGGTTACAGTGATGCTTTTGTCTTCCCGGATAGTTGGTGTGAGGCAGCAGAAAAGGCAGAGATTGAATGGGAGGCAGACCAAGAACGGCGTGCGGAGACCGCGGCGTACTTTGTGCTGAGTGAAGAGGCTAAACGTGGGGCACCGTGTCTGGATGGATTGCACCATAAGCCGACGCACGCGTCTGAAGGTGAGCTGCATGCGGCAGTTCGCGATGGCCCTTCGAGCGTTGAGGTCGTCATGGTGCGGCGCAGTCCTGAAGGATATACGGCGATGAACGGAACTCGGCTGGGATCGAATGGGGAAGTCTCGAATGAGGCGCTCGATGATTTGCTTGGTGGGGTTGTGCGGTTGCCGGCCAAGTTTACCGACGAAGCTGAGGCACAACTGACAACTCTTCCGGGATGGGAAGGGCATACATGGCTTGGTTGGAGCAAAGCACTTGTCCTCGACCAAAACGGCGAGGCCGACCTAGGCGGTCATCGATTGCGTTACGACTCCGAACTTGGCCTGCAAGAGGTCAGGGGCCGCTCCTAAGACACGGCCCCTCCCCGCGTTGGCAGGGGCTACCCCGTGTCGATATACAAACTGGGAGTACCTCTGCGTGGGCAGAGTCGTTGCGACCATATCCGATTTATCGGAATTCCGACAACTATTCATCCGTTCGTACTATATATAAACTGTTTGTCATGCGCTAAGTTGGAAATATGACGAACCGCGAGCCCCCAAGCGGCCCAACTGATTGCACGTATAATCTTCTTGATCGACCAGCATTGTCCGTTGCGTACGTCAGCGGATACACCGCAGAAGTGCCGATTCCTGAAGCGTTTCTAGCGGCTGATGAGTTGACGGACTTGGTTGTTCCTGTTCCGACGATGACCCCGGCTCTTTTCCGGCAAATCCTGCTGCCTATATTCTGGTCGGCTCTAGGTTTCCCCCGAGACACCGATGAATGGGCTGAACGATTTGAACAAGGTCGGTTGTCCGAAGTCGAGCGTCGCCGATTGATCGATTATTTCGAGAAGTACCACGACCGGTTTGACCTCATGGACCCGCACCGCCCGTTCGGGCAGGCTCCAGGACTTTCATCACCGAGCGGTGAGAAGCCGACCAGTCTGCTTCTGAGCCATATTGCCACTGGCAACAACGTCCCGTTGTTTACGCCGTTCACCGACGATACCGGACCTGGCCTAACTCCGATGGAGGCGCTGGCCGCGATGGCTAACTGCCAATGTTGGGATACTGCAGCGTTGAAAAGTGGGGCTGTCGGCGATCCAGAGGTTACCGGCGGTACGACCAAAGGGAACCCGAAGGGGGTCCTTGGGGAACTCGGTGTGGTGATGCCATTGGGGCGTACGCTATACGACACTCTGATGCTCAATACGCCGGTGCGATATCAGGGGCGGTCCGAAGACGATCGTCCGCACTGGGAAGTCGACGAAGCGCCTGGTCCGGTATGGGCCAAACGAACGGCCAAGGGCCCGTTGGATTTGATGACCTGGCAGGGGCGGCGTATCCGACTTGTCACCGAATCTATTTCTGGGGATCCAACGGCGACTGGAGTGGTGTGCACTGCAGGTGATCGGTTGAGTATAATACCCGAATGGGAACCGCACACTCTGTGGCATCGGGCTAAGGGGACCAAGGATTCACCAGGAAGAATGGTGCCGAAACGTCACCAGTCGGGGAAAGCGGCTTGGCGAAGTCTTGATGCGCTGCTGGCGGTGCCCCGACCGTCGAATAGCAAGGACATTGCTACCTCTGACTTGCTGCAAGGTATTGCCGACTATTTGGCTGATGACGTTATCGCCGCTGATTACCCGCTTCGTGTAGCGGTATTCGGCTTGGAGTACGGCACGCAGTCCGCAGTGGTGGAGAACGCGATCACTGACGAAGTACCGATTCCGGTCGCGGCGCTGATGGAACATGACAGTCCGGTTAAACAGTTTGTGCTAGACATGGCCGATCAGGCTGAGCGACTGCGTAAGGCAATCAACAACTATCAGAACAACCTCCGGAATGCCGCTGGTGGCAGTGCCCTGGATTGGGATAGAGGGGCACATGTGGGATCCGAACTAATCGCAGCACTGGACGGTCCGGCACGGCGTCTATTGGCCGAAATCCAAGCTGCCGGCCAGAACCAGGAACTGCTCAGGGCGGCAAAAGCCAATTGGGAATGCATCGCCTGGGATCAAACCGATAGATTGCGCAAGAGCCTGGCGTTTTCAATACCGCCGGAGGCCATTATCGACGCGTCCGGTGGAGACAACACTACTGTCCGAACCGTCAACCGCGCGAACCATTATCTGGTCGCAGCGATGTGCAAGGCTCTCCCAGAAGAACACGAACGCAGGAAACGTAACGCCGAACGAAATGAGACGAACGATGCCTGAATCTAAGCGTGAATATCCGCCGAAGTTCTGGGAAGAGTTTGACCCAGGCGAGCCCTATGCTGGAGCCGATATCGCGCGGTTGCTACGCGGCCTCGGAGAACCGCCTGGTCGCAACGTCGATGTGATGATGCACTACAGGGTCGCCATTCGGGACGCCACCTTTTACAGCGGTTGGCCGGACCGGAACCTGACGGCCGAACACAACACCTTGACGCTCTTCGCGCTCCACCAACAGTCTCAATCTAAATTGATGCATGTAAAAGGAATTGGGCTAGGGGAAGCGCTCCGTGCCCTGCGCGAGCATAGCGAAACCAGTGCCGATGCTCTCGATCGTAGGGTCAAGGCTCTGGTCGGAGCCGATGATGTTGAGGAGCTGTATGAACACCTTCGAAGCCTTGTTCCCCGACTGCGTGGAATCGGACAACGGCTCGACTACACGAAGCTGTTTTTTGACTTTTGGCATTGGCACGACAACGACGACGAGCACCGTGGCAGGGTCCGCCTCGCGTGGGGTGCCCAATACAACAACCTGCGGCGCAAGAGCGACAACAATAAAGAATGATTGACGAAATCACCCCTAGATTCGAGAGGAAAAATTAAATGTCTCAACGACTGTTTGCAGATGTATCCATCATCCAATCCCTTCCACCGTCGAATGTCAACCGTGACGATTCCGGGAGTCCGAAACACGCCGAATTCGGAGGAGTCAAACGCGGCCGGATCGCTTCACAGAGCCAGAAACGACATGCTCGAATCCATTTCGCCTCACATCTTCCCGAACTCGACCGAGCCACTCGCACCAGCCGGATTCAACAGCTCCTAGACGAGCGTTTGGCTGAACATGCAGACGACGACACCGCGCGACGCCTCGCCGTTGCTGCGGTCGACTCGTTTGGGATTGATCGGAATAAAAATAACGACGAGAATCTGTCCTACATGCTTTTTTGCGGGTATCGACAAGTTGACGCTATGGCCGACACGATTATCGGCGAGCTCGATGAACTGAGTGGGATGGAAAAGGCTGCACTTGACAAACGCATGAAGAAGCTCAACCTGCTCGGCAGCCTTGAGTCAGGAAATCCGGCCGAGGTCGCACTGTTCGGACGGATGGTAGCCAACGTTACCGACCTAAACGTCGATGCGGCCGTCCAAGTCGCCCATGCCGTTTCCACCCATCGTATCCACAATAAGTTCGATTACTTCACTGCCGTCGACGACGAAAATCGCGACAACTCCGGCGCCGCCATGATCGGAAACATCGAATTCAACTCTGCGACCTACTACCGCTATGCGACCGTTGGTATCCATCAGCTGCTGAACAACCTCGGTGACAAGGATCTAACCGCAATGACCGCCACCGAGTTCGTTCGCAGCTTCGCGCTGTCCTTGCCCACTGGTAACCAGAACGGATTTGCTCACCATACCCGTCCACATGCTGTTGTTGTTGCGCTGCGATCCGACCAGCCAGTCAATCTAGTCAATGCGTTTGAAGACCCGCTTAAACCCCACAGTGAACGTGGTTTTGCCTCTCGATCGGTCATACAGCTGGCCCAGGAAATGAAGCAAACAACAGATATTTGGGGTGAAGCGCCGGGTGCGGTTCTGGCAACCTACGCCACCGGAAAGGACGAAACCATCGTGAGTGAACAGTTCGGGCCAAGCGTGCCGTTCCCTGAACTCACCGGGTCCTTGCACACCAAGATCGCCGAGTGGCTCGAGTCCGGGGACTTGAAATGACGAAGCAGGATGCAAGCCTCTACATGTGCCTAGCCGGACCTCTGCAGGCTTGGGGAGGATCGAGCCAGTATTCGTGGCGCGAGACCCAAATGGAGCCCACAAAATCCGGGATCGTAGGACTTCTGGCCGCTGCGGAAGGGCGAACCCGTGATGCGGCCATAGACGACTTGACCGAACTGCGGATGGGCGTGAGGATCGACCATTCTGGTCGCCTCTTGCGTGATTTCCACACGGTTTCCGATTACCGAAGCCGACCTCTACCCTCAGCCAAAGTCAAAAAGAATGGCAAGCAGGAACCCAAAACGGGGAAAGATAAACTCGCGCCACTCGTGACCCGTCGGTTTTACCTCCAAGATGCCGTTTTCGTTGTTGTCGTCACAGGAAAATCAGACACTATCGAAGGTGTAGCACGCGGGTTGCAACGCCCGGCATTCCCGCTCGCGCTCGGCCGTCGCAGTTGTCCCCCTTCACGACCGATCTTTCTAGAAAAACAAATCGGAGAAGACACAAGCGACCTAAGGAAACTGCTGGCTGATGTGCCGTGGCAAGTGACTGCCCGTCGTCATCGAGAGAACGCCGGTTCCCAGGTGACATTGCCGATAACGTATGACGACCCCACCGGAGCGGAGACGCTTGGCGATGTGCCTGTCACGTTCAATCTCAAAACCCCAGGACAGCGTGCCTCCCGTAGGGTGCGACGCGATGTTGTCACCGTAGCGACCGGCAACAAATCGTCAGCATCCGAATCACGTTCCAACCATGACCTGTTTTCCCTATTGGAAGAGTTATCATGCCATTTCTGACGAAGATCCCCGTCAATCCGTATCGGACGGCATCGGTAAGACTGTTGGGCAATCCGCACCTCATCCACGGAGCAGTGTCCGCAGGCGTACCCGGCGACCCGAGGGCCGAAAGGCTACTGTGGCGGCTTGAAAAGGACGACTCCTACCGCCCCTCTATCATTGTGCTCACGTCGACGCGTCCCGACTACACGCATATGAGCGAAAAGTATGGGTGGCCCGAATCTGATCACGGTTTTCCAACTACGTACGATTACGACCGGCTTCTCTCACGGCTTGACGTCGGACAGCAATATCATTTCCGGCTTACGGCGAGTCCCGTCCAAAACAAACGGCGTCCTGACAAACTCACAGAAGCTCAACAACGGCGTCAGGCTACATGGGATAAAGAGACGGGAACGGCCGCCGAACGCCGACTGCGCGGACACCGCGTACCTCACCGAACGGTAGCCCAGCAACGGAGATGGTTCATAGAGCGGGCGCGCGCACGTGGTTTCGAGATCCTTCCCTCCACTCAGTCAGATGCGGTTATCGATACCGGCGAACCAGTCTCAGATGAGGTCGACTATCAGGTGGCTGTTGTGGAACGTCGAGACGTACGTTTCCGAAAACGTGGTAATACCAATCCGATCACCTTTCCATCTGCGACATTCGAAGGGGCTCTACGTATTAGCGACCCCATCCTGTTCCGTCGAACTCTTCTTGAAGGATTTGGCCCCTCCAAAGCCTACGGTCAAGGTCTACTTACCGTGGCCCCTTTGCAAGAAGGTGGCACTTAATATGGCCGAACCATGGTGGAAAGCCGGCCCACAGGATCTACACCGAATCGAAGACCGAATATCGAGTCTCTACGTCGAACGCTGTCATATCGACCGTGATGACAATGCGGTTGTACTAGTGAATAAGTACGAAACCGTTCACGTCCCGGCTGCCTATCTGGCAGTTCTCCTCATTGGTCCGGGAACTCGGATTACTCACGCAGCGGTCGCACTACTCGGAGATTCAGGAACGGCATTGTGTTGGGTTGGCGAGCGCGGTGTACGGATGTATGCCGCCGGACTCGGCTCTAGCAGAGGATCGAAACTCATTACGCGACAAGCGTGGCTCGTCACCAGGCCAAAGGAACGTGTCGAGGTCGCTCGTCAGATGTATGGAATGCGATTTCCTGATGAAGACCCAAGCGGACTGACCACAAAACAGATGTTTGGCCGAGAAGGTACAAGAGTCCGTCGCCTATATACATGGCATGCCGAACGTACAGGTGTGCCGTGGACGAGTCGGCAATACGTGAAAGGCGATGCGTTTGCCGCCGGTGACGATATCAATCGGCTTCTATCTGCGGCGAACTCCGCCCTATATGGAATTTGTCATGCAGTTATTACCGGGATCGGAGCGAGCCCGGCCCTCGGGTTCATTCATACCGGTTCAGCGGTTTCGTTTGTGCTTGATATCGCCGACTTGTATAAGGCCGATATCTCGATCCCTATTGCATTTGACCTTGCCGCCCGAGGTTTGTGCTCTGAACGGGACGCCCGGGTCGCGGTACGAGATGCCGTTGTTGAGGAGCAGTTGTTGTCCAAGATCGTCTCTAATGTCAAAAGCTTGCTGTTGCAAGACTCTGAGGCGGAGAATGAGGATCGAAACGAGATTTGGGGCGACGGTGATCAGACCGTAGATGGTGGTCGCAATTGGGGTGACTGGGATGTCTTCGACGAGTTCCATCTCGATATTCTGGGTCAAACAGGACATGCCGCTGAGGTAGGTGAGTCGTGACGGTCATCGTACTCATCGCAGCGCCTCGAGGATTGCGCGGGCACGTGACAAGATGGCTTCTGGAAGTTGCAGCCGGAATTTTCGTCGGCACTGTTAGTAAGCGGGTGCGCGATTATATATGGGAAATTACCCGTGCGCGGATTGGTGATGGCCAAGCGGTCATGATTGAGCCGGCTGCGACTGAACAGGATTGTGCTTTTCGAACTGCGGGTCGCGAACGTTGGAAACCAACTGACTTCGACGGCTTGACACTGTTGGCCCGACCGAGAGATCCGCACGAGCCTTAGGGGCCAAGTGAAAAAGAGGCGGACGAAAACCGGTCAAAGTCGTGATGGAGGTGCAGGTCGTCGACTGTAGCCCCCGCCTACGCGGGGATAGCTCCCGGCACGGCAAATCGGACCCAAGCGCGCAGACGTAGCCCCCGCCTACGCGGGGATAGCTCTCGGCACGACGGCGGGAATGTGGGAACTGTAGAGTAGCCCCCGCCTACGCGGGGATAGCTCCCACTACCCAACAGTGCGATGACGACAATCCCCGTAGCCCCCGCCAACGCGGGGATAGCTCTACTCACGCCACCGGTTCGTACCGGGTAGACCGGTAGCCCCCGCCAACGCGGGGATAGCTCAGGTCGCTCATTTTGTGGTGGGGTCCTGTCGGGGCTGCCCACCTACCAGAGCCCCGACAGGACCGGGGTTCTCTCTCCTACAGCGCCGGTTACCAGGAGAGAGAACCGGGAGTAAAGATCATGAATCCTCACGCGATGCACAGTGGCGGACGCGTTGACCCGGCGCGGGTTCGTTGGTTAGTGACGGGATCATTTGGGGCGCCACCGGCGGCGTGGCCCCGGTACGACGCTCCCTCTCGGTGTTGTCCGATCAGGATCGAGGTGTGGCGACACGGCCGTATATAGCGTGTGGGCCAGTCGGTCGATCCAGGCGGTGTCAGTGACGGTGTGTTGGAACAGCCGGTCATCGTAGAGCACGATGGTCGGCCGGAGTGGGTTGGCGCAGTTGGCCAACACGTCCGGAGGCCGGTATTCCACCGTCACTCGGTCGTCCCGCAGTGTGTCCGACAGGCTCTGAAAACCACCAGCACCCGATTCGGACGTCGTACCGTCGACCGCTGCTTCCACGCCGCCACCGGAGTTGGTGGTAAGGAAGAGGAATACGTTTGAGGTCGACACGTCGAGGCGTCCGTGGAACCGGTAGGTCTCGTGGCGGATGGTGCCGAGGTTGAACGTCCCGATGGGGAGATAACGAACCGGCATACGCACTCACCGCCCTCACCTGCTGTTCGGCCGCTTGGGTTTGCGCGTGGGCCTGGTCGTGTCCGTGGTGTTGTTCCCACGGTTGCAGGCTCCTCCGCCCATGCGTGTGCGCCCGTATCTGGGTCGGTGTCTGCACCCGTGTTTGTGGAGTCAGGAACCCGTCGCGTTCGCTATATCTGTTCCATCGCGTGGGTGTGGGTGTGCGTTTGTGGAAGAGTTCCTCGATGGCGTGGGCGAGGCGGTCGCCGAGCTTGAACGACTCCCGCCTGTCTCGTGGCAGGAGGCGTTGTTGTGCGGCCGTTTCGGTCCAGACGGGCCGGTCGCAGGCCCTCGCGTCCCATTGAATCGCCCCCAATACCGTCGTTTCCCCGTCAGAGTTGATCGCGAGGATGGTGGCGGAGGTGAGCGAGGCTTGCCGCAACTCGACCCGATAATCTCGCCACCGGATTGCTGTGAGGACTTGTCCGTGGGTGGGATAGCCTCTTTTCTCCGGTGTTGTGGCTTCACCCAGGCGGTGCTGGATGGGGATTTCTTGGCGTTCGTATACCGACCGTCGCGGTCGGGAGACCCGTCGGTGGGCATATGGGCGCGAAAGTGACGTGTTCTGGTTGGTGGACTCGTGGTGGGCGGGCTGCCGGTAGGCAGGCTCAGCGCCGACGGGCCCGTTGTAGGTGGACTGCTGGTGTCCCGAATTTTGGTAGGTGTCGGTGCGTTCGTGGTAGGTCGAACGTCGTTCGGTCGATGTTTGGCTGGTGGGCCATTGATTGGTGAGCGTTTGGTTCGCTTGACGCTGGTGGGCGTTCTCGTGGTGGGTTGAACGTTGCTCGGTGGGCCGGTTTCCGGTGGTGTCGTGGTGGGTGGACAGTTGGCGGGCCGGTTGTTCGGTAATGGCCTGGGCCGGCCGGGCACCCATCGACTCGCCCGATGCATGACCGCTCAGCGGTTGGTGGGTGTTGTGTTTGTGGTGGGTCGTGGACCGGTAGGCGCTGCTGAGGTAGGTGACGGGCTGCCCGGTCGTATTCCAATCTGCCGGTCGTCGAGTGCGACCGGACGGCGACTCGACGCGATGGGAGATATACCGATTGTCGACCGTATGGCGGCCCACTGGTTGGGAGCTGCCCACGGTAGCCCCGGTCGTATTTGGTTCGCCCGATTCATCGCTGGTGGTGTCGTGCCCGGCGGCGACGTCGAGTCGCGAATTGTGGTGGCGTCCCGGATCGTGGTGGTGGTTCGAGTCGGGATGACCTGTGGCCTGTTGCTGGGAGCCATGGCCCGGTGTTTCAAGAACAGTCGCACTCAAACGTGGTGAACTACTGGTACGTTTGTCGTCTCCCTGGGGTGCTGTGGTGACGGTGGTGAAGCCCGGTCGTATCTCCCATGCCTTCGAGCGGATGAGGATCATCGATACCGCCACCGGGTAGGCGATGAGTAGGACTTCGTAGACGGCGAACAGGTCGTGTGAGTTGATGTTCATTGCACCGCCTCCACGTCACAACCAGCCGGTTTGATCGATTCCCTGTCGTGATCGGTCGGTTGTGTCGGTTCAATATCGGGACAGACTCGAATCCGGTTGGCCTGTGTGGTGGCGGCGAGGTGCACGATCCAGGTTTGGATCTCGTCGGGAAGCGTCCAGTTGTTGTGTGGACGGATGTGTTGTCCGGTCGTGTGGACGAGTGCGGCGAGTTGGCCGTCAACGGTCACCCATAGGGTGGGGCGTCCGAAGCGTTGAATCATATCGACGCGGGAGCTCTCCCACGTCAAAGTGCCTATCAGTTCAGGCATGTCGGTGATCTCCATTCTCCCCAGGTTTGGGGGATAGGTGAGAAACAAAGAAAACGGTCGAGGCGAACCGGCCCCACCGATCACCGCCGAACCAGTCGAATCCCGTGTTCCAAGTTCCCGTTCCGTAGCGGAGTCACGAGCGCTGTATGTCCGCTCGTGGCCCTGTTGTGGGCATGACGGGATAGCCGTGTGATCCCTGACGGGTTTAAACTCTGGCCCGTTTTTTGGACACGCGCCGATCGGGAATTAGCTGGTATTAGCGGTGAATGCGGTGAAGGTGCCGGTCAGGCGGCAAGTCAGTAATAGCTGACGCGCCCGGCGACACCGGCTCGTGACTGGAATTGAGCGTGCGAATGCACTACGATGAGTGAGAACACGAGACCTCCTTTCGGGGTTTTGTTGTTGGAGGCGACTCGCCAGTCACAAGTTGGTAGCTTTTCCTGGCGAGTCGCTGTCGTCGGCAAACTGGATGTTTGCCAAAGACCCCGGGCAATCATCGGGATTACCCAGCGTTGGTTAGTGTCGCGTATTGCTAACGCAAAGTCAACAAACACAAGCGCGTGTCGCGCAAACAAAAACCCGAGCCAGGTGTCACATACCCGACTCGGGAGGTCGTGCGAACATGTACGCGCAGTGCGTTAGCGGCTGTTACAAGCGATTTGCCCAGTCTACCGCGTCTGATTTTGCCGTGCCTGACGTGGACAAGATCTCGTCCATGTTCTGTAGCGCTTCCTGGAGCGTCCCAATACCATCGGAAACCAGGCTGTTGCTGGAGCCATCCATAGCCTGCTCGATGATGGCAAGCGCTTCCTCTGCCTGACCGCGAGTGCCTTGAACTTGGGCGTCGCATTCGGTGCGGATGGAACCAATGATGCCGTGAACCGACGATTTTAGTTCAGAGATGGATCCGAATGGTCCGGCTGTTGCACTGTTGTTTGTTGTGCTGGAACTGAACCATGCTGTTGCGTAGTGTTTGCCGCCCTCGGCTGCCAATGCTCCAGCGGAGGCGCCCATTGCTACGCCCGCTGGTCCCATGGCTTTCAGGCCGCTGACTGCGCCAAGGATTGACCCGGCGGAGGTGAAGGCTGCTTTTGCTACGTCGCCTCCGGTGCGTGGGCGGGTTTCCTTTTCGACTTTCTTGAAGTCTCTCATGCGTTGGCCAGGTACTTTGCCGGATCCGATGCGTTTGCTCATTCGATTGGCTCCAGGAATCCGAAGTACATCGATACGAGTCCTAGCAATCCACCGAAGGTGGTCGTTGCTACGGATTCGGGGGTTTCGTTTGTGAATGCTTCTGCGATGAGTTCGCAGGCACGCCATGCTGATGCTTCGCGGTGAGAGAGGGCCCAGATGTCGCGTGTCCATCCGTCGATATCGGCGTAATCACCAGAACCATCGGTGATTCTGTATTGTTCCGGCTGTTCTGGCGCGCTTCCTACGGCTGCGGCGGTGGGGATTACTGAGACTTGAGAGAGGAAGGCTGTGATTTCACTGGTGGTGGGTTCAAATTCCTTAAGGGCACCAAGCGTAATCAACTTGTCTATAACTTGGTCCAGATCATCCGCCTGGGAATCGTCGCTCTCGCGTTTTACCGCATCTTTGCAGGTATCACGAGTGACTTTGAGTTCATTATGAAGTGACGGTTCTGCGTGTGCTGCGTTCCAAGTTGACCATTCAATGGACGTAAGCTCTTCAATGCCATCGCCGATCATAAGGTCGAATGATTCGATCTCCTTCTTCTGATTGAGGATCGGTCCTAGTGATTTTCCGATGGGGGCGATGATTTTTGCCATCTTGACGGTCTCCTAGATCGTGTCTTTGCACTGCTCGATGATGGTTACCACCTGTTCAATTACAGCATTTGGGTTGGGAGGCATTACCTGTCGTAACTGCAGTGGGGTGCATCGATTACGATCGACTACAGACCGATTAACGCATCCACTTTCTGGAGGTAACTGAAGTATGTCGCTTGATGAAGTACAAGGTCAGATCCTGTCCGACATGCAAGCTGTCGAAGAGCTCGAAGCGAAACTCAACGAAACCAAAAACTCCATCAGTGAAGTAGCCGGACAACTCGAAGCTCTCAACTCAGGAAACGCCGGATCCGTCCGCAACGCCGAAGCCACCTACGACACTCTCCTTTCCACCGCCGCCGCACTGAAACAACAAGCGGAAGAGGCCTCCACTCATATCTCTGCTGCTCAAAACAACTAGGGCCAGGCGTATCCATGGGTTTGGAAGAGGCTAATAGTCACAACCAATCCGACCAGCAAGCGGTCCATGAACTCACCACACAGCTACAAGGCACCCTCTCTACTATCGAAGACGTCCGGACCACCCTGGAATCACTGGGAGTCGGAGGCGACGCACACCTGACCGGTGAGGCTGCCGATCGGTACAACGACCTACTATCCATAGCCGCAGAGCTGAGCCAGCAGCTTGAAGAAGCCGGAAGTCAACTCCAAGAGGCAATGGAACCACCGGGTAGCGGCACCAATGCCAGTACTGGAGGTGGAAACAGTGGCGATGTTCCCTTCACCGTGACCGTACAGAGCGAAGGCGACCCTCAGATATTCAACGAACCTGGACCATTTCAGAAAGAAAGCCACAACGCCGACGCTGACTCCGGCAAAAGTAAGATGCGTCGAACGATGCGAAACATGGTACGTAACGTTGGGGACCTAAAGAAGGCCGTTAACGATCACGGTACTTCTATGGAATCGACTGTCAAACACAATCCAACAACAGGCGAACGAGGCACCCTTGTGGATACGACACCGGCACCCCAGAATCCGTCAACCGTTCAACCGCCGTTGAATGCATTCAACCCCGTTGACGCGACAGTGCACCTTGTTATTCTTGGAATCGGAGTTGTAGAAGCAGCCTCACGAGCGAGGAAGAAGGATTCTGACTCATGACAGATCAACTGCACTATAGGAAGACAGTCGAGGCTGTTGCCACTAAAGACGTTAATAAGTTCAAACAGCTTCTAGAGTCATTGCCGGAAGACCAGGCACAGAAGTATATGACGTACCTGGCTGCGCTTTTTGCTGCCTTCCTTGAGGAGTACTTCAAAGATGGTATTAGCCGTGATGCCATCGCCGGTCTTGTCAACAAGCTGAGGTATGAATATCGGGAAGCCACCGAACCGAAATTCAACGCCCTCACCGCTGAAGGAGTCATACGAGGATCAGCGGGAGAACCACACCTTATGGACGATATTCCCACCAATGACGTCGTCCACGTCCAGATGATGGTCATCGCTGCCCTGGCAACAGAAGGAACCACGACCAGACCTGATCTATACAGATTTCTGAATGAAGCCGATGCGATAATGGCTGAATGGGATACGCCAGAGGAATAAGACACTGCCCCACCTTGCCCGTCATTTCCCAGCCAGCATAGGAAATTTACTGACATACAGAAGGACGGGCGACGGTGGAAAATAACGACTACTTTATGAAGACCATGAAGGCTCACACTCTCGGGCGTACCGAATCAGTTGAATTGATCCAAGGGCTCCCGAACGATGGCGATTGGGGACTATTTACTCTGTCGACCTTTTCGGTGCTGCTTGAAAAAGCCCTGGACGACGACACCAGCCAATCCGCAGTTAAGCAATTTGTTGAACGAGTTCGATATGCATATCGAAGGGCTGACCCACCCTTCAATGGCTTGATCCTCGAAGGACTCATTCGCGGTCTTCTGGGCGAAGAAGCTTTCCTTGATGAGATCACGCCCGAACAACAATACGAAGCTCAGATGTTGACCATCCGCTATGTCGCAGAGACCGATGAGCATGTGAAGGCGCATATTGACACGTACTTGACCGACGCCGCTACGCTGGCTGATCAATGGAGCGAGGAAACCAGTGAAGGGTGCTGATCGTGGTAGATGATGCGCACTATCGCAAAGGAATCACCAAGAAGTATCTTCGTTGGTGCGATTCCGTCAACGGCGCGTTGGCAGATTCTAGTGGGTGTGAATGAACCCTATTCCTGAGAAGGCAGCGCTACACGCTCATACTCTGGGATAATGGTCAATCCGTCGCGTTGCGCTGTCGCGGTAATCAGTATTGACCTTGAGCTCGTTTTCTGTAGCTCGCTGTTTCAGCAGAGAATCTCTGGTGTCAGTGCGATGCATGTCGCGAAGTACGCATCCGAACTAATGCGTCGCGGTGATGCCGTTAGGGTTTGAGGCGGTTTTCAACGGCATCACCAAGGACATGGGTTGGGACGTAGATTGTGGTAAGCGATTGGTGGACATAGGGCATCGCTCCGGATCGATTCCAAACTCGCGTTCTACCCAATGTTTGCCTTCGGCGGCGATACCTTCGAGAAGGTGTAGCGCATGGTTAAATCCGGAGACGTCGAGGTTGATGGTGGGAGCTTCGTCGGGAGATTCCGTTGTATCGCTACTGACTTCCGGATCTCTGACGCTGATATCGATCTCCGGACCATTCGACAGTATCAACTTGAGAGTGAATGCGGCGCTGGAGCTTTCGGTTACCTTGGCGGAGGCGACGGCATCGAAGCGGTAGTTGTTTCTCGTCTGCCCGGAGAATTCACCGGTTCGAAAGTTCAGGGTTGAGCTGATCTCGCGCACACCGTCTCTGGTGATTAGGAAGAGTCGGAGGTCGTAGCGACTGTACCGCCACTGCCCACCGGGAACCTTACGTCTCTGGCGACTGCGAGCCGGTGCTTGAATGACAGCATAAGCGAGGACGTCATGCCACGAAAGGTGGTAGTGTTCCAGGGCATTGTCCAAGAGCGCGGTCTTATCGCAGTACAGCCAGGTTTCCATTTCACCTTCGGTGGGACGGGTCGCCACGAGTTTGGCTTTCCAACGCTTGAACTCCACAACCCTGGCATGGAATTCTTCTTCCATATCTGCGCTCTCGTCGCGAACTCGCCGAAGCTCAGTGTTTTGGTGCAGCCACAACCGCACCGCCATCGGAACGGCCACTATAGCCGCTATGAGGGCGATCGATCCGATAAACGGAGATTCCGGAAGTGCTGTTGTCACGATGGGAACGACGGACGCCAGTACCATTGCGCCACACAGTATTGTGCGTGCCACCATCGCAACTGGAAGACGGTAACGGACTCGGTAGCGAGGTAGACGGCCTTGCCGCCATTGCTTTCTGACATCGCGTGCGAGGAAGGCAATCAGCCAATTCACCCGTTCTGCGAGAACGCGTTGTTCCCGATACATCAAGGTGATCTCGGATCGCAAGCTGTTGCGAATCCCTGAGGTCGCCATCAACCAGTTTTCGACCTCTACGCCGTTGGGCCGATATTTGCTGAAATAGAATGTGAAATTGCGGTGGACGGCTGAGGCGAATCCACTGCCTCGCGGTCCTGAATCGTCGGCGATTGGGCGGTAACGTTCAGCCTCGGTTTTGAGGCGGTGGGCCCGGAAGTGCCAGTCTGCGAGACTACGACATCCAACTGCGGAGAAAACGACGGCTGCCAGGTAGGCCGCGATCGCCGTTATGTTTCCCGCGATCGCTACCGACCATCCCAGGTATCCCAGGGACAGAACGGACAACGTGGCAGTGGTGAAGAGGCGGAATCGATCGGCTGAGTGGAACGACGGCGGACGGGGTACCTGCTGGCGCGGTGGAATGGGATCGGGATGAAAATACGCCCAGATCCGCGCAAGTCTGTCATTGCCGAACCGTTCCACTCTGGAACGATCTCTGGTTTCCTTCCAGAGCTTGTCTCTAATACCGCCTGACAAGATCAGTCCCAAATCACGATCGATCTTGGCGCGGATATCAGGAGGCAGTATCAGGATCTTCTTCTCGGTCTCATCAGCAATGCCTTCCGCGTTAGCCAAGTGCGACAGGAGATCTCCGACCGCTTCCAATGCCTGTTGGTACACATCCTGCGGATCGGCAGCAGCGTCGTTGCATAGGATATCGAGGCGATCTCGTTCGCCATTCGATAGGTCCCGGTACGACCGTTTGCTCAGTATCGCCAATATCCAATGGAACCGAACTTCCGGATTGTTCAAGCCGTCTGCTACTGCCCCTGCGATCGCTTCTTCGGCTTTGAAAGGAACTCCATGGTTCAAGTATCTGACCCCGACGTTGTATTTCACCGATGGAGGTGAATCTTCATAGTAGACGTATATATCGGAGTCATGGATCTCGTCCGCTTGGATTCCGACATGGGAACCAGCGGCGGCGAAATTGGAGGTGCCGGCGGAATACGGCGGTTCGTTGGAGAATTCGTCACTCATGACAGACCGTTCACCGCCGTGATCACTAGGGCGATATTGGCGGCGACGTTTGTCGTCTCGCCTGCGAGACCCCGGAGCTTCTTGAGCGCCAATACCGATTTCTTCTTATCGCCAGCACTTGGATTATCCAAACCGGATGCGGCAGTATCGATCTCGTTCATTGCTTCGCGGTAGACATCGTCATCGATCTCGCCGTTGGCGTAGTTGTTGTCGAGGTGCGTACGCAGCTTGTCGACGGCGGTCCGGGCATCGGTTTCAGTGGAACCGATCGACGGTGAATTGACCTGGACGGTACTTCCCGTTATGTTGGCGGCCTGAACTCCGACCGTACCGTGAGCCACGTTGGAAACGTGTGGGCTGTGGATGGTCGCAGGGGACGAATCGGATTTACGTGATCTCATGGGTTGGTCCTTTACTTCGTGCATGTATTCCTGGGCGAGTTGAACGGCGAACATCGCGGCGTGCTCGGCGGCCCGAGGTTGCCACTCGACGTCTCCGTCGCTGCCTTTCGTTCCGTCGGCTTTATCGCTGATTCCGCGTACGACGGCGATGTCGACGCTGTTGAGATGAGCGGCCTGAGCGACGCCCGCAGACTCCATCTCGATGGCGGTCGCGTCGTTGTAGTGGCGGCGAATCCATTGCGCTTCTCGGGAGACACGGGAGTTCTGTACAACCTCCCCAGCCGCGATCGGGGCCGATACCGCTGTAGGCGTTGGGGTCTCTGGTGGCAGGCGTTCGGTCCAGATGCCGGAGCGGATGATCTCGTTGGCGATCTGATCGATCAAATGCGGTGCTTCCCAAACACGCGGGCGGGCCTTGAGACCGTCGTCTTCGCTGGTGCCACCGTGATAGGCGTATACGCGGGACGCCACCACAACGTCGCCGAGTCCGGGGGAATCCCACAAGGCACCGGCGACACCGACGAAAAACACGGCCCGAGGAGCGAATTCGGTAACGGCCCGCTCGGCGAGAATTGCAGCCGGTTGATTTCCGGCACCGGTGCGCACGAGGGCGATCCGACAGTCGGAATCGGCCAGGTATCCAATGTCGAATCCCGTTCCGGCGTCGTGACGATACCTTTCGGGTTCCTTTATGTATTGCCGGACCGCCTCGAATTCGCAGTTCAAGGCTGTAAGGACCACAATGTCCACCATCGTTACTCTCCTAGGTCGTCGGTGGTGTCGGGACGGGACAGAGGCGGGTGCAGGACCGTTGCCGGTCCGGCTCGAAACACCCGCGCCGGGCGACCCCGTTGCGGGCGGAGGCTCGTCCCGGTGGCTTCGATGAATCCGGGAGTGCGCTGGACTTTGCGGTAGAAGTTGCGCATGTCGAGGCGAACGCCCCAGACGGCTTCGTAGACGCGTTGCAGATCGGCGATAGTGAACGTGTCATCGCAGAAAGCCGTGGCGAGCGGCGTGTGTTCCAGTTTTATGCGGGCCTGTTCGACGGCGTCGGTGAGGATCTGGCGATGGTCGAAGGCCAGTTCGACTTTGTGGGAGAGAACGTCGTCGACGGGTATCCAGGCGGCTGCGGCGGCGTCGGTTCCAGCGGACGGTTCGGGTAGGCCCGGTGCGATGGTCAGGTAGGCGACCGATAGGACTCGACCTCTGGGGTCGCGGTCGGGTTTGCCGTAAGCGCCGAGTTGTTCGATGTGCAGTTTTGAACCGTCGAGGTCGGCTTCTTCTTGCAGTTCGCGTAGGGCGGCGTCGTAAACATCCTCTTTGGAGTTGTTGAGAAATCCGCCGGGGAGGGCGTGTTGTCCCTGAAAGGGTTCGATTCCGCGTTCCACGAGCAGTACGTGGAAGGTTGAGGCGCGCAGAGTGAGAATGACGAGGTCGACGGCTACGAGTACGGCGGGTGGTGTCCATGGTTGTTCGTTGTCGGACAAGAAAATCTCCTTTTACTGTCAATATGACAATAAGTGTAGGGTGAGGATTAAGCCGAATGCAACCCCCTCAATGCCCTTGGATCGATTCCGTCCAGTCGTCGGTGGTTGTTGAGCGGTGTGGGTAATAGGCGAATGTGCGACAATATGTGGGAACTATCCGTGCGCGGATTGGTGATGGCCAAGCGGTCATGATCGAGTCGGCTGCGACTGAACAGGATTGCGCTTTTCGAACTGCGGGTCGCGAACGTTGGAAACCAACTGACTTTGACGGCTTGATGCTGTTGGCCCGACCGAGAGATCCTCACGAGCCTTGGAGGCCAAGTGAAAAAGAGGCGGACGAAAACCGGCCAAAGTCGTGATGGAGGTGCAGGTCGTCGACTGTAGCCCCCGCCTACGCGGGGATAGCTCCCGTTGTCCGGATCGAGAGTGGAGAGCAGGGCAGTAGCCCCCGCCTACGCGGGGATAGCTCGCCGCCGAAATCGCGCGAAAGCGACAGGCGGCCGTAGCCCCCGCCAACGCGGGGATAGCTCTGGCGCGGTGGTGTCCGTGATGATTGGTTGTCGTGTAGCCCCCGCCAACGCGGGGATAGCTCTTCGCCGAGATGGTTAGCCAACTCCTACCTGGAGTAGCCCCCGCCTACGCGGGGATAGCTCCTCCCTCGTCAGACGGCCTGGACAGTGTGGACCGTAGCCCTCGCCAACGCGGGGATAGCTCCGAGACGATGTGGGTACAGTGGTGCGTCCACGCGTAGCCCCCGCCAACGCGGGGTTAGGTCGTCGATCGAGCGATGCCTCCGGCTGTCGTTCCTTCTGGCCTACTCACCGGATTCCAACCCTGACGACCCGGTAGGAAACGTGTCAAGAACCAAGGCGTCGCGCTCCCTACCTTGCGTATGGCATCGGAGTCGTCGCAGGCACTGATCCCCATCACGGCGGGAATGATGTCATGGAATGCTTTGGCCGCTTTTGGAATCGGTGCGGGGATATCAACATTCGGGGCGGGAATGGAACTCGCCGTGTTCGTATTCGTGGTCTGCGGTGCGGCGACGATCCTCGTGCTGGTCAATGCGCGTCGTCCGGCCCTGAGGTCGCTACAGGCCAGGGTCGACGGTTGAGGGATTGGGACTTAATGATGCGGCGGATAGCGGTGTGGGGAGCTCTACGAACGCGTCCCCACACCGAAAAGACTATTCCGCCAGGTCCAACTTCTTCAGGACGCGACCGACGTGGCCGGTGGCTCGCACGTTGTAGAGCGCCTGCTCGATCCGACCTTCCTCGTCGATCACGAAGGTGGACCGGATGACTCCCTTGACGAGCTTGCCGTAGTTCTTCTTCTCTCCGAAAGCTCCGTACGACTCCAGAACGGTCTTGTCCGGGTCGGACAGCAGCGGGAAGTTGAGCCCGTCGCGTTCGACAAACTGTGTTAGCTTCTCCGGCGTATCGGGCGATATCCCGAGGACAACGTATCCAGCGTCCTTGAGGGTCTGGAAGCTGTCTCGGAAGTCGCAGGCTTCTTTCGTACACCCCGGCGTCATGGCCCGGGGATACGCGAACAGTACTACCTTGTGGCCGCGCAGACTCGACAAGGAGAACTCCTCGCCGGTGTCGGAGGGGAGGGTGAAGTCTGGTGCGGTATCTCCTGGTTCAAGTTTCACAGTCACGGGATTCAGAATACTCGTCCTTCCTGACAAACATCTGAAAGTCCCCGGTTCGTAATGGAGTTAAAACACCACACCGCATTCGCCTACTTCGGCTGTCACGGCGACAGTGGCGATAGGCCTGCTTACAGTGCTCTCGGACCTCCTCGAACGGGTTTTCGTCACGCGTTTATAAGCGTGACGAAAGGTAGAAGTCCTCGAATAACCCTGGATACGTTTGCCTCACAAGCGAAAACACCTGGCAAGAGGAGGAACGATGACCGCGCAGACAGGATCGGTCGCTCCATTCATTCCCCACCGACCGACGGAAACACCGAGGCACCTGGCACCTGACCTGGCCAGGGGCTTCATGCTGCTACTGATCATCATCGCTTATTCGGGCGTGTACCTCACCGCCGACGATATCGGCGGATACGGGCAAGCCTTCGGCGGTTCCGTGGCCGATCAGGCCGCTTCGGCAGCATCCGCCCTATTGCTGGAGAACCGAGCGTTCCCCCTGTTCGGGGTTCTATTCGGCATTGGGATCGTCATGATGATCGACGCGCAGAAGCACAAAGGAATGTCACCATCGCAGTCCCGACGCCTGTTGCGCCGACGCAGTCTCTGGCTCTTGGCCTTCGGAGCGCTCCACGCCTTGCTCGTCTATCCGGGCGAGGTGCTGGCCGCTTATGGCGTCGCGGGACTGGTACTGGGATGGCTCTTCTTCCGCTCCAATAAAGCTCTCACGATTGCCCTGTGGATAACCGGCGCCTATTACGCCCTCATCGTCGGCGTGGGATCGATCGTCGCCGGAATCGCGATGGACGCCTCCGGCGAGCAGGAACACGGATTCGGAGAAATCGGGGGATACCTGACGGCAGAAGACTGGATAGGCCGCGCCGTCGGTATGGTTGCCGCACCGGCAGTGAACACCCTGCTCTTTCCCATGTTCATCTTCGTACTTCTGGGAATGTGGCTCGGCAGGAGGGGCTATGTGCAAAATCCCGACGCACATCTGCCGGAACTGAAACGCCTCGCCTTCACCGGGATTTCGATATCTCTGGCAGGCGCTCTTCCACTCACGCTCGCCGGATTGGACGTTATCGCGGTGTCGGGCGGGCAGTTCGTCATGCTGTTCGGTCTCCAGATCCTGACCGGTATTGCGGCTGGAGTGGGCTATACTGCTCTCTTTGCCCTCATCGCACGACGGTTGCAGCGGAAACCCGGGCCCATGACCAATGCCCTGGCAGCTGCGGGCCAGCGGTCCATGTCCGTATACCTCTTCTGCTCGGTGTGCCTGGCTCTCGTACTTCACACCGACCTGATCGGGCTCGGCGACCATCTCCACAGGGCGAGCGGAATGGCAGTGGCCCTGGGCGTCTGGACGATCGGCGTGGCGCTCGCGGTGCTGCTGGCGCGGAGTGGGAAGCCCGGACCGGCCGACGCGCTGTTGCGGCGCTTGGTTCGGACCAAATAGCAATGCAGTCCTCGGTATCAGATGTCGGTCATCTCACCCCTTGGTAGTGCGGTTGACAGCATACGATCGGCTATTGCAATATACTTGCAATAGCTCGATAGCGAGTTGTGTTTCCACGACTGTTCGAGGCGTAGACGTTTCTCGAAATAGTGTGTGTGACTGGGTGCCAAGCCTGGTTGCGTCCAGGCCTCGAACAGTCACATGACGACTCCCCGGTCGAAAGGCTTGCCTATGGAACTCGCTCTCCATATACCGAATGGAATCATCAACATTCCCACCTCGGCGATCTTCGGCGTCATTGCCCTGATCGCGGTGGGATTCTCTCTGTACAAAGCCCGTCAAGACCTGGATCAACGGCTCGTACCCATGGCCGGATTGGCCTGTGCGTTCATTTTCGCCGCCCAGATGATCATGTTCCCCATTGCGGCCGGAGTCGCCGGCCATCTCCTGGGCGGCGCCTTGGCGCTCGTCCTGCTGGGGCCGTGGCTGGCGATCGTATGCGTCACCGTCGTACTGGTCATCCAGGGGCTCATGTTCGCCGACGGCGGTTTGACCGCTCTGGGGCTTAACATTACGAACATCGCCGTACTGACGGCACTCAGCGCCGCGCTCGTGGTAGCGGTGGGCCTCAAGATCCTTCCGCGCACGAAAGTGGGAGTCACCGTTTCGGTCTTCCTCGCCGGTTTCGTGAGCGTCTTGGTATCCGTCCTAGGGTTCCTCGTTCAATTCGCCATGGGCGGTGAACCGCTCGGGCAAAGCTTCTCGGCTTTGACCGGAGCCATGCTCGGCAGCCACGTACTGATTGGAATCGGTGAAGGCCTCATCAGTGCCTTCGTCGTGATCACCGTCGCCGCCACCCGCCCGGACCTGGTGTGGGCCTTGAAAGGCCGGCAGCTCAACACGGACGACGCCAAGGAGAGGACACCCCAAAATGCGTAGTACCACGAAATTCATCCTCGGTGGCCTACTCGCCACTCTGCTGGTCGCCGGAGTGGTCACCCTGTTTTCCTCACCGAACCCGGACGGCTTGGAAGCCTCGATCGACGACGGCTGTGAGTACGCCGACGAAGAGGTCGTGTCAGGCGAATGCATCGCACAGCAGGCCGGGGAGCATGAAATCGGCGGACCGTTCGCCGACTATGACGTCAGCTTCCTGAGTGGAGAGAACCTGTCGGTGTCCGTATCGGGGATCGTCGGGGTCATCGTGACGATGCTGCTGGCGACCGGACTGTTCTGGCTGTTGGCACGGCGTAGTCCTGCGGAGAAGCAATAATCCATGAGTGGAGCGCATGCCGAGGTGCTTTATGTACCTCGGTCCACTCCGGCTCACCACCTGCCGCCACAGGCCAAGATCATGGCCTTGGCGGCTTTTACCGTTCTCGTGGTAGTCACTCCGCGTACCGAGGTTCTCGCCTTCGGGTCCTATGCCGTCATACTGCTGGCGTGCATGGGCCTTGCGCGGATCAGCCCGATACGAATCCTCAAACGCTCGGTGGTGGAGCTGCCCTTCCTCCTGCTGGCGGTGGCGTTTCCCTTCCTCATGTCCGGCCCGACAGTGGAGCTGTGGGGCCTGGCGGTGTCAGAAGCGGGCCTGTGGGCGGGATTCAATCTCGCCGCCAAGGCCACGCTCGGAGTATGGGCGGCACTGCTCTTTTCGGCCACGACTCCGATCGCCGATATCCTCGCGGGCCTGTCACGCTTGAAACTCCCCGATTTGATGGTGGAGATAGCGGCGTTTGCGGTGCGTTACGGCCATTTGACGTGGGCGGAAGTGACCGCCCAGAATCGAGCCCGTCTGGCGCGCGGTTACAATCCGCGTTTCCTTTGGCAGGCCGCCGCCATCGCCCGTGGTCTGGGAACGATCTTCGTCCGTAGTTTCGAACGCGGCGAGCGCGTCTGGATGGCCATGACCGCTCGCGGCTATACCGGGCGTTTGCCTCTGGACGTGCGGCCTCGGCCGTGCGGGGTGTCGGAGTGGGCGGTGGCGTCGACTCCGGTGGTGGCGGCTGCGGCCGTGCTGGCGGCGGTGTTGGTGTGGTAGCGGAACCGAAGTTGGAACGAATCGATGTGAAGGAGTTGTGGTGGCGGCGGTTGACGTGAGGGATGTCGGATATCGCTATCCGGACGGGCATGAGGTGTTGCGGGACGTGTCGCTCTCGGTGCGGGAGGGTGAGCGGGTCGCGGTGTTGGGGCCCAATGGGGCCGGGAAGACCACTCTGATGTTGCTGTTGGCCGGTCTTCTGCAGCCGACGACCGGGACGGCGTCGGTGGCGGGCACGGTTCTTGATCCCAAAACGGTGCGTGAGGTTCGCCGGAGGATCGGTATTGTGTTTCAGATTCCCGACGATCAGTTGTTCATGCCGACCGTGGCGGCGGATGTCGCCTTTGGTCTCGCTAATTACGGCGTTACGGGCGAGGATCTGGACAGGCGTGTTGCGGAGGCCTTGGCGGACGTGGGGTTGAGTGACGTGGCCGAGCGGGCTCCGCATCACCTGTCGGTGGGGCAGCAGCGTCGTGCCGCGTTGGCGGGGATTCTGGCGATGCGTCCTGATTGTGTGGTGTTGGACGAGCCGTCGGCGAATCTGGATCCGGCCGCCCGGCGGCAGTTGGTCGATGTGGTGCGGCGGGAAGTGTCGACCTTGATTCTGGTGACGCATGATTTGCCGTACGCCCTGCAGATGTGTTCGCGGGCGGTGATTTTGGACGATGGTCGGGTGGCCGCTGAAGGGCCGGTCGCCGAAATCCTGGCCGATGGGGCGCTTTTGGAGAAGCATTCCTTGGAGTTGCCCTTTGGGTTTTCCCTGCGGGCGGCTCTGGCGGAATTGGCGTGAGGAAGCCGCCCGTGACAGCGACTTCCTCCTTGGACGGGTCTATTTCGCCGATTCGATGTCGGATTCGATCTGGGCGATCAACGCTTCGGAGTCGGCCATTTCTTCGCTGCTGACCTTCTCTCCGTTGATGAACAGCGTCGGGGTTCCGCTGATGTCGTCACGGTCGAGGGCGCTGTCGTTGGATTCGTCGATCCAGCCGACGTATTTTTCGTCGTTGACGCCGTCTTCGAATTCCGAACCGAAGTCGTAGTCTTCGGCGATGGTGATGAGTTGGGAGTTGGTGAGGGTTTTACCGGAGCCTTCTTCGGGTTGGTTGTGGAAGACGTCCTGTGCGTACTCCAGGAATTGGATGTCGTCTCCGGTTTCGAGGGCGTTGATGACGGCGTTGCCGGCTCGGCTGGAGAATTCGCTGTTTTGATTGCTGTCGAGGAAGTTGAGGATGTGGTAGTTGAGGGTCACGTCCTCGTTCTCTACCCATTCGATGAGTTTCTCGCCGTATTCGCTTTCGAACTGCTTGCAGACCGGGCATTGGAAGTCGACGTAGAGGTCGAGGGTCACCGGTCCGTCGCCGAGAACGAGTCCGTAGTCGTCGGTGGTCGACGTTTCCGGGTTGACCACTTCGCGGTTTTCGTCGTCGCCGCTGTTGAGATAAATCCCGAGTCCGATGAGACCGCCGATGAGGACGATGGCGATGGTGACGACGGTGCTGAACAGTATTGTCTTGCGTCGCTTTTCGGCGGCCTGCTGTTGTTGCATCGCGGCAACGGCCTGCCTACGGGAATTAGTGCTCATGAATGGGTTCCTTATCGGGTCGGATAGTAACGTCGATGCGTTGTGCGGTGATCTCCGGGTTCGTGACCACCGCACCGATCCTCTTGTTGCGTTAATCGGCACAACGAGGTAAACGAGTATTAGACGCGGCCGCCTCGTGAGCCGTTCCTGATGGTGACTGAGGCAATAGGTGCTGTGGTGGTGCGGTGACTACCAGGTTCCGAAGGCGTGTCGTGAGTTCTGATCCAGTTGGAAACAGAGTTTGGACAGGTCTTTATTGAGGAAGTGTGCGATGTGGCGCACGGTGTAGGCGGTGAGGGCCGGTTCGTTGCGGTGACCGCGCACGGGCATCGGGGCCATGAACGGAGCGTCGGTTTCGACCAGCATGAGTTCCGCCGGCACGTATGTCAGGGCCTTACGTAGCTCTCCGGCGTTTTTGAAGGTGACGTTTCCGGCGAAGCTCATGTGGAAACCGCGTTTGGCGCATTCTTCGGCGAAGGTGTAGTCGCCGGAAAAGCAGTGGAAGATCACCCGGTCGGGTGCTCCTTCGTCGTCGAGGATCGCCAGGCAGTCGTCGTGGGCCTCACGGTCGTGGATGACGAGGGTTTTATTGTGCCGCTTGGCCATTTCGATATGGGCTCGGAAGGACATGCGCTGTAGGTAGCGCCCCTCGGGGCCGGTGCGAAAGTAGTCGAGTCCCGTTTCTCCCAGCGCGGCGACGCGGTCGCGGTAGGCGAGTTGGTCGATGTCGTTGAGCGCCTGGTAGACGTCGTTCATGATGGGCGCGTCATTGGGGTGCAGTGCCGCGGCGGCCAGAACTCGGCGATCATGGTCGGCGAGGTCGGCGGCCCACCGCGAGGATTCGACGTCCGTACCGACCTGCACGATGTGTTCGACTCCCGCTGTCGCGGCCTCGTCGATCCAGGAGGTGATCTGTGGTGAGGTCGGTTCCGCGATGACGGCCGCATCCGCCGGAAAACCCGCGTCGACGAGGTCGACGTGGGTGTGCGTGTCTACGACGGGGACCGGTAGGGCTTCGGGACGTGGCGCTGGATCTGTTTTAAACACCCTTCAAATGTGCCACGCCCACCGGCCAAGGACGCGAAATCCTCCAAACGTGTGTGGCCGCCGGAACCATTCCGACGGCCACGGTCACGGATTCGATTAGTTATTGAGCCGCTCCAGCTCCTCGTCGACGATGGAGGCGTCGAGTTTGGAGAAGATCGGCGTCGGTTTGGACAGCTGAGTGCCGACCTTAACGGGAACCGACTCCCAGGCGGGAGCGTCGTGGTAGTCGCCCGTGAGAATCGGGTAGGTTCCCGAGACCGCTCCGCCCTCGTCGAGGTCTTCCACCTCGTCGATGTACGGCATGGGGGCGAAGTTGCCCTGGCCGCCCAGCAGTTCGTGCACCTTCTGCGAGGAATGCGGGAGGAACGGAGCGAGAACGGTCTTCAGGTCGCTCACCGCCTGCAGAACCGTATGCAGCACCGTGGCCTGACGCTTGGGATCGTCCTTGAGCTTCCACGGTGTGGTGTCGGCCAGGTACTTGTTCGCGGCCGCGACGGCCTTCATAGCCTCGGACGTGGCCGCGCGAATCCGGTTGGAGCCGATCAACTCGCCGACGGTCTCGAAGGCCTTCGCGGTGGTGTCGAGCAGTTCGCGGTCCACGTCCTCCAGCTCCGTCGGCTCCGGGATGGCGCCGAAGTTCTTCGCCGCCATGGCGATGGACCGGTTGACCAGATTGCCCCATCCGGCCACGAGTTCGTCATTGTTGCGCCGCAGGAACTCTGACCAGGTGAAGTCCGTGTCCTGATTTTCCGGCCCGGCGGCGCAGATGTAGTAGCGCAGGGCGTCGGCGGAGTAGCGTTCCAGGAAGTCGCGCACGTAGATGACGATACGACGCGAGGAGGAGAACTGCCGCCCTTCCATGGTGAGGAACTCACTGGACACCACTTCGGTGGGGAGGTTCAACTTCCCGAGTTCACCGGGTTGTCCGCCCTTGGCACCGTCGCCGTTGTGGCCGAGGAGCATGGCCGGCCAGATTTCGGAGTGGAAGACGATGTTGTCCTTACCCATGAAGTAATACGAGATCGCTTCCGGGTCGTGCCACCATTTCTTCCAGGCTTCGGGATCGCCGGAGCGCCGTGCCCATTCGATCGAGGCGCTCAGGTAACCGATCACGGCGTCGAACCAGACGTACAGGCGCTTGTCGCCTCGGTCTTTCCACCCGTCGAGCGGGATCGGCACACCCCAGTCGAGGTCGCGCGAGATCGCACGCGGCTGCAGGTCTTCCAGCAGGTTCTTGGTGAAGCGAACGACGTTGGGACGCCAGCCCGTTCGCGTGTCCAGCCAGTCGTTCAGCGCGTCGGCGAAGGCCGGCAGGTCGAGGAAGAAATGGTTTTCCTCGACGAACTTGGGGGCCTCGCCGTTGATGCGGGAACGCGGGTCGATCAGGTCGGTGGGATCGAGTTGACGACCGCAGTCGTCGCACTGGTCGCCGCGCGCCGAATCGAAACCACAGTGGGGACAGGTGCCCTCGATGTAACGGTCGGGCAGCGTCCGGCCGGTCGACGGGCTGATGGCCCCCTGGGTGGTCTTTTCCAAGATGTAGCCGTTGTCGTACAGCCCGGTGAACAGGCGCTGCACCGTCGCGTAGTGATTGCCGGTGGTGGTGCGGGTGAACAGGTCGTAGGACAGGCCCAGACGGCGCAGGTCCTCGACGATGATCCGGTTGTATTTGGCGGCGGCCTCCTCGGGAGACAGGCCCTCCTCGTCGGCCTGCACCAGAATCGGTGTGCCGTGCTCGTCGGTACCGGAGACCATGAGTACGTCGTGACCGCGCATTCGCATGTAACGGGAGAATACGTCCGCGGGAACCCCGAAACCGGCAACATGCCCGATATGGCGTGGACCATTGGCGTACGGCCAAGCCAGCGCAGTCAATACGTGTGTCATGCAATTAATCCTATAGGTTCGACGCAGGTGCTCCAACTCGCCTGCCGTGGTCAGTCAGATATTGAGAGCGGTTCCATCGCCGTCACCGGTGCCCCTCTGTCGGCAGAACTACACTTACGAGGACGAGCGAGTTCGTGTTTTGGAACGATTTCGTGCCCGAATAATGATCAAATACCATTATGTCGGAAACGCCGCAAACGCCACATACCGAATTCTCCTGGAATCCGGGACCGGACGCGCCCAAAGTACCCGGTGCGCGACCCCCGCACGGTAGTCAGGACGAGGCCGTCGCCGCCATTACCTCGATTTGGGACAAACCAAGGAAAGACGACGACCGGACCCGCTCCCGGTCGATCCTCGGCGTCCCCGAACGGCGGCAACATCGGCGTCCGACCTGGACTCTGCCGGGAATCGTGGTGTTGGCCTGTGTCATGGCGTTCTTCGCCTGGGTGGCGGCACCCGCGACGATGCTGGCGTTGGGTTGGGGAGAGACGCAGCAGGTCGAAGTGACGACCTGCGCGGGCGGCTTCGCTCCGCAATGCAGCGGAATGGTGGTGGATTCGGATGCCTCGGTCCAGCCGTGGGAGGAGACATCGGTCGATCTGATTGGAGACGTGAGCGCCGCCGACGTAGGGCAAACGCGAGAGGCGGAGGTCGTCAACGACACCGTCTATATCGGTGACGATCTCGGCCTGTGGTTGCGAGCGCTCATTCCGCTGGGATTCTACGTCATCACAACCATGGTGTTCGTTTATGTAAGCGGTGCCGGACGTCTCTACAGTGGGAAGCGGGCGGCGCGCTTGGCGTGCGTGACGTTTGCCGGGGCGTTGTGGCTTGGCTTTGTCGGCGTTGGAGCGGTGTCGCTGTTTATCTAAAGGAGCGGGAGAAAAGCGTCCCCATCGCCACGTGGTGAGTTTCGCATTCATAGGCGACTTTAAGAATGTCAGGTTCGCCGTGCGGTAGGATGGAAAATTCGCAGACACCCCGGCCCGAGGGAACGGCCGATGGACGAGGCCCGTCCGTTCGGGGTTGTTTCTGGTGGCGTGCCCACGGTACACACTCCTAGGATACGGTTGCCCGCCGCCCTTGGGGAGTCAACGTAGCGAATCGTAGGGACAGTGAGTTTTGAACGCAACGACATCTTGGTTTGGACCCCTTGACCGAAAGCAACGGCGTGCGCTTTTTGCGATCGGGCCGACCTCCGTTCTGGCCGGAATCATTGTCGCCCTGTTGATGGCGCCGCTGACCGTGGCGGTGGGAGGTGCCGCGAAGGTGGGTTCCGAGACCATTATGGATCTTCCCGCCGATCTCGTGCTTCCGGCCGCTCCGAAGGCGTCGGTGCTGTACGCGGCGGATGGTGAGACCCCCATCGCTACGTTCGGCGATCAGTATCGTGTCGATCTGACCGCCGAGGAGATTCCGGAAACGGTTCGTGACGCCGTTGTGGCGGTGGAGGACGAACGGTTTTTCGAACACAACGGTGTCGATCCGCGTGGGGTGATGCGCGCGGCGGTCACCAATATGGGCTCCGGTGAGGCGTCCGAAGGTGCCTCCACGATCACGATGCAGTATGTGCGCCAGGTCCTCGCCTATACGGCCGCCTCTCCCGATGAGGTCGCGGCGGCCACCGAGGTCACTCCGGATCGTAAGGTAAAGGAAATGGGCTACGCGCTCGCCTTGGAGAAGGAGATGACCAAGGAGGAGATTCTTACCGGTTATCTCAACACGGTGTACTTCGGGCACGGCGCGTACGGTATCGGGGCCGCGGCGCGGACGTATTTCAATAAGACGACCGACGAGTTGACTCGGGACGAGGCCGCGCTATTGGCGGGTCTGGTGAAGAACCCGAATCTGTACGACCCGATTTCCGGTTCCACGGAAGCGGCGACCAAACGCCGCAATCACGTCCTGGAACGGGAATTGGCCAACGACTTCATCTCGCAGTCCGAATACACGTCCTATACTCTCCGCGACATCGAGCTCGATCCGCATGAGGACGACGGCGATCAGGGCGGGGCCATCGATTCCGAGTACGGGTTCTTCGTCGACTATTTTGAAAGATGGTGGTCGCAGCAGGAAGACTTCGGAGCCTCTCCCGAGCAGCGTCGGGCCCGTCTCGACCGAGGCGGATACGAGATCATTTCGACCCTTGATCTGGACATGCAGGAGGCCGCCGAGGAGGCCATTGAAGAGAACATCGCGACCGGTGAGTCCTTCGCGCTCGGGTCGGCGGCGGTCGAACCGGGTACCGGAGCGATTCAGACCATGGCCATCAATCGCAACTATTCGCTCGACATCTCCGACAACGGGGACAACACCGGCGGCCCGGGCAAGGGGACGTACCCCAATACGACCAATCCGCTCTTGAGCGGCAACAGTGACGCCTCCGGTTTCCAGGCGGGTTCGTCGTTCAAACTGTTCACTCAAATCGCGGCGCTGGAACAGGGATACACCCTCGACACCTCGATTTACTCGCCGTTTCGCTATCCCACCGGATACGCGGTCGGAGATGACGGACCGGCCAGTTGCGGCGGATTCTGGTGCCCCAAGAACGCCGTGTCCTCAATGCATGGAACGTTCAATATGTGGAGCGCCTTCGGACAGTCGATCAACACCTATTACGTGCAGCTGATCGAGCGTATCGGTGCGGAGAAGGTCGTTGACGTGGCCAGCCGCATGGGAATCAAATTCCGGGCGGCCAAGGACCGTTCCCTGGCCGACGACCCCGGTGGCTGGGGGCAGTTCACGCTGGGCGTTTCCGACACCACTGCGGTGGATCTGGCCTCGTCGTATGCGGTACTGGCGGCCGACGGCATGTACTGCAGTCCCATGCCCGCCACTGAAATCACCACCGGGAAAGGCGACACTACCGTCGTTGAACCCGAATGTCGTCGAGCCTTGGACACCGAAATCTCCCGTGCCGCCCTCGACGCGGCTCGCTGTACGACCGGATACGGAGCCGTCACCGGTAAATGCGGTGGAGGCGGGACGGCCTCCGATATGGCCAGACAGGTCGGCGGGCCGGTGGCCGGTAAGACCGGTACGTCCGACGAAGACCGCACCAGCTGGTTCGCCGGGTTCACCCCCAACACCGCGGTATCCACCTTCACCGGTGATCCCGACCAGCCCAACCGGACCATTCCCCGAAAATGGCGCGGTGCCTCGGTCGACGTTTCCACGCAGGTGTTGCGAGAGAGCTGGGACAACAACCCGGAGGGATCCTTTACTCCACCCGAAAGTCATATCCGCTGACGGTGATCGTCGGAGAGTGCCCACGCGTGAGGTGGGCACTCGTACGGTCTATTCCGATTCGCCGTACTTCCACGTCCAGGCGTAACCGGTGTCCTCACAGTCGAAGGCCGCTCCGCACAGCTCCAAAGGTCGGAAGGTATCGATCATGACGGCGAGCTCGTCAAAGGACTCCGCTCCGATCGCGCGCTCGGGGGCACCGGGCTGCGGTCCGTGGGTGAACCCGGAGGGATGCACTGAAATCGAACCCTGTTCGATTCCGGAACCCTTGCGGGCCTCGTAATCGCCTCCGGTATAGAACATGACCTCGTCGGAATCCACATTGTGGTGGTTGTAGGGAACCGGAATGGAATCCGGGTGATAGTCCACTTTTCGCGGCACGAAGGAACAGATGACGAAATTCGGTCCCTGGAACGTCTGATGCACCGGCGGCGGTTGATGAATGCGACCGGTGATCGGTTCGAAATCGTGAATGGAAAACACCCACGGATACAGACAACCGTCCCAACCGACGACGTCGAAAGGATGCTTGTCATAAGTGAAACGAGTCCACAGTGTTTGCGAACCGCGCCCCTTGTGCTGCACGTAAACGTCGACGTTGTCGCCCTCGAGTTGCAGGGGAGAGGTGGGTGCGCGCAGATCACGTTCGCAATATGGGGAATGCTCCAGGAATTGACCCCGTACCGATAGATACCGTTTTGGGGGAGTAATGTGCCCGGTCGACTCCACCACGAGCGTACGCAGGGGGTCGTCCCCGGTGGGAATGACGCGGTAAATCGTGGCCATGGGGATGATCAGATAATCCCCACCGCTGATATCGATTTCCCCAAAGGACGTTTGCACCGTCGCGGAACCTGATTCCACATAAATGCATTCGTCCCCGAGCGAATTGCGATACAGCGGACTCGTCACAGTCGCGTTCGCATAGGAAATCCGACAGTCTGCATTGGAGAGAAGAGGTTGTCGCCCGAAAATCGCGTCGTTTCCGGTGCCGTTCAATTTGTGCGTACGCAGATGTCGCGGTTTCAAGGGATGATTGGGACTGGGGGCGCCGTCATCGGGATTGACCACTTCGCTCGAACTGATGGCAGTGGGACGATAACGGTGGTAGAGGAGAGACGAATCGGAAGAGAATCCTTCCTGTCCCATGAGTTCTTCGTGGTAGAGCGTGCCGTCGGGTTGGCGGAACTGAGTGTGACGCTTGGGGGGAATCTCCCCGACTTGCTGGTAGAAAGGCATCGTTGACTCCTCGTGCGTTGTGAACGGCCGATTGCGTCGGCCCTGGGACGAAGCGGGATGGACGCTTCTTTCGGGGCCTCTCGTCACTCGATCGGAGTGGGATCGTGCCCATGAGTGGGCCCCTCCCTTCAGTTTGAGACTAACCCAACATCCCCCGCTCGCAAAAAGCCGGTTATGATGCACGCCCGTTCACCAGGTACCGCGCCGATGTACGGCGCGAGCTGCCACGGAAATAGACACCGTGAACGTCCTTGCGTATGCTCAGTCACATGGCTTCACTGATACCGAGAGTTTTCCAAGGTCTGGTGGACGATGCCGCAGTATTCCCCCCGGGGAACGCTGACCTGGCCGATGCGCTGGTCAATCACCGCAATTATCGCAACAGTTGGTATGCCGATCTGGTCGGTCCGCTGCTGGTTCCCGCCAGCCGGCTCAGCGACGTTCCCGCGCTCAGCGATCACCCGCCCGCCGTCGGGGTGGTCGTCGACGTCGATCCGGCGGCGGTGGTCCTGCCTAAAGGACTCATCGTGACGCACTTCGAAATGAAGACCCCCACCACCGACGTGATCGCCCGCCTGGGGGCTGAAGGCGGATGCCTCCCCGGATTCAGCCAACCGGTATTCGCCGAATTGCCGTTCGAGGAACGGCTCCCCGAGCTGCTTGACGCCGTCGCGAAAGCCGACCTCACGCCCAAATTCCGCACCGGAGGACTGGAGGAATCGTTCTTTCCCAGCCCGGAAGTCCTAGGCGAGGCCCTCTGGGGATGCCTGCGGCGCGGACTGGGATTCAAGCTCACCGCCGGACTGCATCGGGCCGTGCGCCACACCGACCCGGAGACGGGATTCGTTCATCACGGTTTCCTCAACGTACTGTCCGCGAGCCGTGCGAACAGTCAACGCGAACTCATCGACCTGCTGAAACTGAGGGACCCGGAGGAACTCACCGAGGCCGTTACACTTCACATGAGCCAGGCTCGTCAACACTGGGTCGCCTTCGGCTCGTGTTCGATCCAAGAGCCCCTGGACGATCTCATGGCAATGTCGCTAGTGGAGGAAAAATAAAACATGGTTCTACGCACTTGGGTACCCGACGCTGAATCCAGCGGTTTTGGAATTCACCACCTACCGTATGGAGCGTTCGTCGGTCCCACCGGTCAACCTGCACGGCTCGGAGTGCGCATCGGCGAATACGTCCTCGACCTGCATGCGCTCGCCGACCGGCTATCCGATTCCCAGGCGGAGGTGGCCACGGCCCTGCGGGCCTCGAATCTGAACCCGTTCTTCGAGCTGGGCCCCGAAGCCTGGAACGCGGTGCGGGAGCGAATCCAAACGTTCCTGAGCGAGGAATCGAATGCGCAGACGGCGGCTCTCATTCCCCTGAACGAGATCGACATGCGCGCCCCGTTCGAGACGGCCGATTACGTCGATTTTTATGCCTCGGAACATCATGCGACGAACGTGGGAAAGATGTTTCGCCCCGACGGCGATCCCTTGATGCCCAACTGGAAACACCTGCCGGTCGGTTATCACGGACGTTCGGGAACCGTGGTTCCCTCCGGAACCGACGTGAAACGCCCCAACGGTCAGCGCCGTACCCCGGACGGCGGGATCGAATTCGGCCCCAGCAAGCGTCTGGACATCGAAGCGGAAATGGGATTCGTGGTCGGCCGTCCCAGCCGACTGGGCACTGCGGTCGGGGTCGACGACTTCACCGAGCACGTATTCGGAATGACGCTGGTCAACGACTGGTCGGCCCGCGATATTCAAGCGTGGGAATACCAACCTCTGGGGCCGTTCCTCGGGAAATCCTTCCTCACCTCGTACTCCGCCTGGATCACTCCGCTGGCGGCCCTGAGCGAAGCTCGGACCGAGGCACCACAACAGGACTTCGAGCCCCTGCCGTACCTGCGGGAGAAGGACCGGTTCGCCTACGACGTCTCCCTGTCGGTGCGGCTCAACGATACGACGATCGCGCACCCGAATTTCGACGCGATGTACTGGACTCCGGCGCAGCAACTGGCACATATGACCGTCAACGGCGCCAGCCTGCGGGCGGGCGACTTCTTCGCCTCGGGTACGATCTCCGGGCCAAACCAGGAGCAGCGCGGTTGCCTGCTGGAACTGACCTGGGCGGGGAAGGAACCGGTGAACCTCGCCGACGGTTCGACCCGGACATTCCTGGAAGACGGCGACACCGTGACCATTGCGGCCGAAGCGCCCGGCCCCGAGGGCAGCACCTTGACGCTGGGGGAGGTCACCGGCACCGTCACCCCTGCCGACTAGGGGTCGCATCGTAGCGACGAGACGAATTGAGGGTCGAGCGTGGGCAACGCTCGGCCCTCAACGTGGTTGGGGAGGATTCGTACCGGCTTTCATGCCCGGGTTGGCCGATGCGGCCACCAAGGGAAGCGTCCGGTAGGGAATGCGATCGGCCAAGGCGATCACCGTGGAAGCCCGCTGCACCCCGGGGGTGGCCAAGACCTGGTCGATGACCCGTTGCAGATCGGCGTTGGTGCGTGCCACGACGCGGCAGAGCATGTCGCCCGAGCCGCTGACCGTATGGGCCTCCAACACGTAGGGAATCCTGGCCAGCTCGGCACTGACCGAATGGTGTCCGTCGTCCTGGCGCAGTTCCAGGGTGACGAAGGCGGTCACGGTGTATCCGAGGGAATCCGGGTCGATCTCCGGTCCAAAACCGGAAATGACACCGCGATCCCGCAGTTTGTCCAGGCGTGCCTGAACGGTTCCTCGGGCGACGCCCAGCCGACGCGAATACTCCATCACGCCGAGCCGGGGCTCGGTGTTCAGCAGGGCGATGAGCTTGGCATCCAAAACGTCAAGATTCGGGGCATTGGTCATAGTGACCAGAGTAACGTACATTTATGCGGTAAATCTGTACAAGGTGCGCAGGAAAGAGGTGCACAGTTGCGCGCCCGCCCGTCCCGGGTGCACTATCAAGACAGGAACGCGAGTGCGACGTGTCACCACTCGCCTACCGGATGTCGCCGGCGGTCGACCCAAAGACCGTCGCACGTCCGCGTACAAACCCAACAGTGCTCAGCGAGGAGACGAATCATGGTTGATACCCCAGTCAACGACGCGCAACTGGTAGGCGCGGTGGAGCACGACATTTCGGCCGACAGTTTTCCGATCAAAGGTTGGGACCACGTCCGCTACTTCGTCGGGAACGCGAAACAGGCCGCCCACTATTACTCCACGGCCTTCGGCATGACCTGCATCGCCTATCGTGGGCCGGAACAAGGATGGCGGGAACACGCCGAATACGTCCTCAAATCCGGCGGCGTCACCTTCGTCATCGCCGGGGGAGTCCGCTCCGACTCGGCGGCCACCAAACATTACGCCGCACACGGCGACGGCGTCATCGAAGTCGCCCTCGAGGTTCCCGACGTCGACAAGAACTGGGAATTCGCCATCAAACAGGGTGCGATCGCCCTGGAAGAACCCCACGACATCAGCGACGAGCACGGCACCGTTCGGGTGGCCGTCATCGGAACCTACGGTGAGACCCGCAATGTGCTGGTCGACCGCAGCCAGTACCACGGCCCCTTCTGGCCCGGATTCGTCGAACGCGGCCCGATCGTGGACCGTAGTGCCAAAATCGACGCCGGAATCGAACCCAAACGTTTCTTCCAGGCCATCGACCACGTGGTCGGTAACGTCGAAGAAGGCAAGATGCGCGACTGGGTCGAATACTACGAACGCGTCATGGGATTCACCAACATCGTCGAATTCACCGACGACGCCATCGCGACCGAGTACTCCGCACTCATGAGTAAGGTCGTCGCCAACGGGACCCGCAAGGTCAAGTTCCCCATCAACGAACCGGCCGTGGGGAAGAAGAAAAGCCAGATCGACGAGTACCTCGAATTCTACGGCTCCCCGGGTGTACAGCACATCGCCTTGGCGACCAACGACATTATCGCCGCCGTCAGCGCCATGCGCGCCAACGGGGTCGAGTTCCTCGAAGCGCCTGACACCTACTACGACGATCCAGAACTCCGCGACCGGATCGGTGAGGTGCGCGTGCCCATCGAGACCCTCAAGGAACACCGCATCCTCGTCGACCGCGACGAAGACGGCTACATGCTGCAGATCTTCACCAAACCGCAGCAGGACCGTCCCACGGTGTTCTACGAAATCATCGAGCGCCACGGCTCCCTGAGCTTTGGAAAGGGCAACTTCAAGGCCCTGTTCGAAGCCTTGGAGAAGGAGCAGGAACGGCGCGGAAACCTGTAGAACCACGCCAGGCGGTGCCGGGAAGAAGCGCTACGCGCGATCGGCACCGCTGAGAGCGGGTTTACCGGCCCGCCACCGTTTCAGGGCCGTCGACCTGGCCTCGCGAGCCGCGCGTCGGCCCGCGCGGTTCGCCCCCACAGTGGACGCCGACGGGCCGTACCCCACGAGGTGTACGCGCTCGTCGGCGGCCGCCACAGTCCCGTTCATCCGGATTCCCCCGCGAGATGAACGCAGATTCAGGTCATGAAGATGATCGAGATTCGGGCGGAAACCGGTCGCCCAGAGTATGACGTCGACGTCCAGCTCACGCCCGTCGGGCCACTCGACACCGGTGGAGTTGATTCGACGGAACATCTCCCGACGATCCAATACCCCTGAATCCAGTGCCGCACGAACCTCGTCGGTCAGCGGAATACCGGTCGCCGACACCACCGGCTGCGGTGGCAGACCAGCGCGAACGCGGCGTTCCACCTCGTTGACGGCGGCTAGAGCGCGCTCGCGAGTGAAGGCACCGTCCAGCCAGCGCGGCTGTGAACGAGTCACCCAGGTGACTTCGGCGGCGTAGCGGTGGATCTCCATGACGTGTTGCACCGCCGAGATGCCGCCCCCGACGACGAGGATCTTTTGTCCGGTGAACTCGTCGGGTCCCCGATACTGGGCGGTGTGCAGGTGCCGACCGCGAAAGTCGCCGAAGCCGGGGTAGTAGGGCCAAAAGGGCCGCTCCCAGGTGCCGGTGGCATTGATGATCGCGCCGCTACGCCAGCGTCCGACGTCGGTATCGATCTCAAGCAGTCCGTCCGGCAGGCCGCGGACGGATCGAACCGACACCGGTCGCCGCACTCGAAGCTCGAATTCCTCCTCGTAACGGCGAAAGTAGTCGGATATGACGCCCGCGACCGGGGTGTCGACGTCGACGTCGGGCACGTCCAGTCCGGGAAGCTTGAAAATGCCGTTGACGGTACGGAAGGTCAGAGTCGGCCAGCGAAACTGCCAGGCACCACCGGCATGGGGTGCGTGGTCGAGTACGACGAAGTCGTCGGGAGCGGTCAGGCCTGCGCGACGCAGGTAATAGGCCGCTCCGAGCCCTGCCTGTCCCGCCCCGATGACGGTCACGTTCACGTCCGCATTCACATGGTCTGTAACAGACGTGAACGCCGATCTATTTCGTGGCCGGTTCCTCAACGCCGAGAAGGTAAGGGGCGTCACCGACCGGGATGCGGTGGTAGAACCGCACCGCCAGATCGACGAGATCCCCCGGACGTTCCAGGTGGATCAGGTGGTCGGATTCCTTGATCTGGACGAACTGCGCGGACGGGCAGGTTTGCGCCAGACTGCGGCACAGATGCGGCGGAGTGAAAGTGTCGTGTTCACCCACTCCGAACAGTATCGGAGCCTGCGGGCCGACGGTGGTGTCGATCAGGTTCGGCTCCAGGAGGCGGCGGGTATTGGCGACGAACTTGTCGATTTCCGCGTCTTCGATCGCCACGAGCCGTCCCCACAGAATTCGCCGAATCACATTGAGCATCTTCACCGTGACCCCTTCCTTGCGAGTGGTCAACCACTGCAGGGACATGGCGGCGAACTCCTCTTTACGTCCCGCCAGGGCATGCTCGATGCCTTCGTAAACCGCAGGCCGGATGTCGTCGGGAATCGCGGGCATGGTGCCGATGAGGACCATGCGTTCGAGAAGGTCGGGGCGCAGTTGCCCGAGGCGGTAGCCGATGGCGGTTCCGTAGGACCCGGCCAAGACGTTGATTCGGGTCAGACCGTAGTCGTCCAGCAGTCGAATCAACGCGTGAGTGAGAAAGTCGATGTCGTATTCCGGAGGGAGAAGATCCCCGGCACCCCAGCCGGGCAAGTCCACCGCCAGGACATCGGCATGCATGAGCAGGCCCTTTTCGATCCTTCCCCAATCCTCTTTACGCTGAAACGCACCGCCGATCAGGACGACGGGAAAAAGAGTGGGTTCGGACGATCCGGTGTTGTCTGGGGAGTTGCAACCGTAAGGGGAGAAACGGCTCTCGTAGCGGAAACCCTCGTAGTGGTGTTCCTTGACAGTCGTAGTATTGATGCGAGTCGCCGTAAGCACGTAATTGCTGCCCTTTCTAGAACGATGGCGCGTCCGATCACCATAGAACGTGCAGGGCAGCCAACACGTGAAGCGAACTTTTAATCGGGGCGTGTCGCCCCGATTGATCCTCGGAATCGCCCGTACGAGTGAGTACGTCACCTTTCGTTCTTCCACGCGCGCCACAGGTGCGCGTACTGACCGTCGTGATTGACCAGCTGTTGATGCGTGCCCAACTCGGCAATCCGTCCCTCGGAGACGACCGCGATCTGATCGGCGGTGCGAGCCGCGTCAAGCTGGTGCGCGATCGCCAATACCGTACGGCCCTCCAAGGCCCGGGACAAGGCCCGTTCGACCCCACCGGCGTTTTCGGGAGCGATGCCGGCGGTGGCCTCGTCCAGGATCACCACCGGTGGGTCGGCGACGATCACTCGCGCCAACGCCAACTGTTGTGCTTCGGCGGGGTCAAGTTGATTCCCACCGTCTCCCAGCACGGTGTCCAGCCCCTCCGGCAGTGAATCCACCCAGGTGGCTCCCACCGATTCCAGGGCCGCCTTCACTTCCGAATCGTGGGCCTCCGGTCGTGCTAGACGCACGTTGTCACGCACCGAGGAATTGAATACGTAGTGCTCCTGGGTGATGAGGATGATCGAGCGACGGAGCAACTCCGTTTCCACCTGCGAGGCCTCCGCGCCCCCAATGGTCACCGAACCCGAACGCGGACAGTCGATGCCGGCCAGCAGGCGTGCCAGCGTGGATTTTCCGGAACCGGACGGACCCACGATCGCCAAGCGTCGTCCCGTGGCCGGAATGAGATTGACGTCCTTAAGCACGTCCGGACCGTCGCCGTATCCGAAGGTGACGTGGCGAAACTCGATGTCATGGCCGTGAGGAACCGCCGATTTACGGGGCGGCTCCAATGCCGCGACCCCCTCGACGCGCGCCACCGCCGCCGCGCCCTGCTGGAAGTCCACCAGGCTGAACAGCACCCGATACAAGGGGCCGTCGAGTCGCAGGGCCAACATCGCCACCGCCGAGATCGCCCCGACCGATATGCCGCCCCAACCCAAGTACCACAGTCCTCCGGCCAGCGTCACCAGCACAATCGGTACGGTCAACGTCAAATCGGCCGCCGGCAGGAAGAAAGCGAACAGACGTCGAATCCGATAGAGAAGACGTTGATGCCCGGCCGCCTCGGTCTCCACCGCGTCCTCGCGCCGACGATGCAGACGATAGTTCTCCACCGTCCGCGAACCGTCCACCGTCGCTCCCAGATTGTCGGCGATCTCGCTCATGGCCGCTCGTTCGGCGACGAAGAGCCCCTGAGAACGGCGCCAATAGATCCGAGACGTGACTACCAAGGGCACGATCACGATTGCCACCCCCAGACCGAGCACGGGCTGGACGATCAGCGCCGCCACCGCGAGAACGGCGATTTCCAACGCACCCGACAGCAGATCCGGACCGTTGGTGTGAAACAGCCGAGTCGCGGCCGCGATATCGGCGGACGTGCGGGTAGCCAGATCCCCGCGTCCCGCCGCCTCCACCGTTCCCAGATCCAACTCGAGGACACGGGCGGTGAACCGCTCCCGCAACATCGCCGCCGCCTGTTCACCGAAACGCCGTCCCAACAAGGCGCCCGACCGCACGAAGACCCCGGCGGTCACCAGCGCCAGCACCAAAGCCGCACAGGTCCAGTTGATGCGGGTCACACTCCATCCGGCCGCCAAACCGTCGATGAGAGAGCCCAAGAGGACGGGTATCAATGCCGTAGCGGCGAAACCGACGGTAAAACACAGGAGAAAACCGGTGACCAGAGCCTTATGCGCGCTCGCGACTTCTCGCAGAGTCCGCAGAATCCGTCGACCGTCCGCCACCGGCAACCGGCCGGCACGGTGCTGGAGATCGGAATCGGTGGGGGCGTCCTCCAGAGCGCCGCGGGATTGCGTCTTACTTGTCGTCGGCATGGTCGTCTCCATTGTCGTCGAGGTCGATGACGTGGTCGGCCAGCCCCGTCCACAGTCGCGAAGCGGTCAACACCACCGTCGTACGTCCCGAACGGAGGTCGGCGACACGTTCGGCGATGACGGCCTCGGTCGCGGCGTCCACCGCCGAGGTCGGTTCGACCGCGATGAGCACGTCGGAATCGTCCGCCAGAGCTCGTGCCAGGTTCAGGCGTTGGCGCTGGCCTCCGGAAAGATTGCGTCCACCGTTCTGCACGAGGCCGTCGGGGCCTCCCAAGGAGTTGCCGACGTCGCCGGCCGCGGCTTGCCACAAGGCCGTATCGACGTCTGCGGCAGGCACGTCCAGCGTGTGTTGCAGCGTGGTGGGGAACAGGTAGTCGTCGTCCAGGAGGTTGACGCGTCGACGCAGCTCCTCTTCGTCCACCTCCGAAATGCGGGTGTCACCCCACCGCGCCGCGGACGAATCGAAACCCGTCAGGCGGCGTGCCACGCCGCGAGCCGACGGGCGATGATTGGCGACGATGACGGTCAAGCCGCCCGCTGGGACGGTTACTCCGCTGTCGGGGTCGTACAGATCCCCGCCGGACGTCGATACGGTACCGGGGTGACGTTGGGCCGGAATCGAAAAGAACCGGGCCAGTTTGCCGGCTGCCACCCACGTGGTCACGAAGGCATGGAAGTTGCCGATGAGGTTGCGGGAATACATGACCAGGACGGTGGTGTAACCGGTGACGGCCACCAATTGGCCGACGGTGATGTCGCCGGCGGCGGCCCGGTTGGCCCCCAACCAGATGATGGTCACGACCAGGCCGAGGGGGAGAATCTCGCCGAAGGTCTTGACCCAGGAATCGTGTCGCGCCACGTGGTAACCGGCGTCCAGGACGCGCTGTGAATGCCCTCGGTAGTGGTCGTAGAACTGTCGTTCCCCACCGAGTCCTCGCAGGATGCGGAGACCACCGGCGATGTCGCTCGCCTGCGTGGTGAGATCGGCCGTGGCGTCACGATATTGGTCTTGTTTGGCGTGCAGTTTATTGAGGACGGGACCGGCGATGACTCCGGTCAGAATGGAACCGAGCAGTGTCACCACGCCCAGCACCGGGTCGATCCACCACACCATGACCGAACCGAGCCCGAACGCCGCTATGTTCATGACGAAGAAGCCCAGGTGCATGCTGCTACTGGCCACGTGAAAGGTGTCGTCGGTGGCCAGATTGGTCATGTCGCCGGAGGTGGTGCGCCCGTTGACGTTCGTTCCCACGGCGCTGAGGTGGCGGCCCAGGCCGGTGGCGATGCGGTAACGATGGCGGATTTCGGCTTTGAATATCAGCTGAAAGGCGAAGATGAAAACCACCGCGTAAGCGATCCCGGCAAGAAGAATGAAGCCGACCCAACCGAACAATGCGGTGGTGGAGCCGGACGGCAGCGCCTCATCGATGATCTTCGACAGTCCCCAAGGGACGAACATCCAGCTGGCGCCGGACAGGCAATATCCGATGGTGCCGATGATCAGCCGAAATGTTTCATTGCGGAGCAGCCAGCCGATTTGTTTGCTGCGGGTGTCGGGGGAATAAGACTCGATTGCCACGGCTAATGAGGTTAGGCTAATCGCGCAGAATTGTCGACGATTTTTCCGTCGGCGGTATCAAAGGCCACTGGAAGAACATGACGTGGTTCAACACACCGCCACCCAGCTTGAAACGTGCCAGATTGATAGCGTAATGTCTGATTCATACGGAATGACTGCTTACTTCAACATTCCGATGACCTCGGGGAAACTAGTGCCCAAGAGACTTTTTTCAGGGGGATAGATTGGCCGGCGGGGAAACCCGTCGGCCAATTCTTTGTGTACTTCCTTATGCGGCCGAACCGGGTGTGAGGCCGATGCTTTGAGGACATAAAAAATGTGCCGGAGGCCACCCCAGACCTCCGGCACTCCCCCCGGTTTGGTTTATCCGCTAGTCACGAAACATCTCGTCGTGACCTTGCGTGCTTATAAGATTACTCCATGATTTGACTCTGTCAAGTCGGTAGCCCCAAAAAGTCCTAAAAACTTGTAGTGGAACGAATCACTATAACGCGCCGGTTCGTTGACCACCTACCAAGCGGCTGTTTCGTCACGCCGTACCATTTCCACATGGGCAAAACTCTCCAGGCGAACGACTTCAAAGTAGCCGACCTCAGCCTCGCCGATTTCGGCCGTCACGAGATTCGATTGGCCGAAAACGAAATGCCGGGCCTGATGTCCGTGCGCGAACGATACGCCGACAGTCGGCCGTTGGCGGGCGCTCGCATCACCGGCTCTCTCCACATGACGATTCAGACCGCCGTGCTCATCGAGACGCTCACCGTGCTCGGGGCGCAAGTGCGCTGGGCCTCCTGCAATATCTACTCCACTCAGGACCACGCCGCTGCTGCCGTGGTCGTCGGTGACGGTACCCCCGACGATCCTCAGGGAGTCCCCGTCTTCGCATGGAAGGGCGAGACCCTGGAAGAGTACTGGCAGTGCACGGCCAATGCCTTCGACTGGGGTGAACTGGAACCGAACCTCATCCTGGACGACGGTGGCGACGCCACCATGCTGGTCGTCAAGGCCGCCGAGTTCGAGTCCAAGGGCGAGACGCCTAAGCCCGCCGACGGTGAAAGCGACGAAGAGCAGGTTTTCCTCGGCCTCATTGCCGATTCGCTGCGGGACGACGATACCCGCTACAGCCGTAAACTGTCATCCCTCCAGGGCGTGACGGAGGAAACGACGACCGGGGTACACCGCCTGTACGAGATGGAACGCGCCGGTACGCTTCCGTTTCCCGCCATCAATGTCAACGACGCGGTGACCAAGTCGAAGTTCGACAACAAGTACGGTTGCCGCCACTCGTTGCCCGACGGGATCAACCGCGCCACCGACGTACTCATCGGCGGTAAGACGGTGGTGGTCTGCGGCTACGGCGACGTCGGCAAAGGCTGTGCCGAGGCCATGCGCGGCCAGGGCGCGCGCGTCATCGTCACCGAGATCGATCCGATTTGCGCCCTACAGGCGGCCATGGACGGATTCCAGGTTCTGACCTTGGACGACGTCGTCTCCGACGCCGACATCTTCGTCACCGCGACCGGCAATCGCGACATCATCACCGTCGACCACATGCGCCGCATGAAACATCAGGCGATCATCGGCAACATCGGCCACTTCGACAATGAAATCGACATGGCCGGTCTGACCGCCGAACCCGGAATCACCAAATTGAACGTCAAGCCACAGGTCGACGAGTGGCGTTTCTCTCCGAGCGAGTCCGGGACCGGTCACTCGATTCTGGTTCTGTCCGAAGGGCGACTGTTGAACCTTGGCAACGCCACCGGCCACCCGAGCTTCGTCATGAGCAATTCCTTCACCAACCAGGTTTTGGCGCAGATTGAACTGCACACGAAGCTGGAGGACTACCCGGTCGGGGTGTACACCTTGCCCAAACACTTGGACGAGGAAGTGGCACGGCTGCACCTGGACGCGCTGGGAGTCAAACTCACGACCATGACGCGGACCCAGGCCGACTACATCGGTGTGAGCGTGGACGGCCCCTATAAGAGCGAACACTACCGCTACTGATCGTCCAGACGTGAAGGCGGGGCCCCCGGACGTCCGGGGGCCCCGCCTTCACGTTGTTCGGGCTTAGTACGACGGTAGGGAAGGGTCGACCTGGTTGATCCAGGCGGTAATTCCACCCTGGACGTGGACGGCGTTTTCCAGGCCGGCGGCCTTGGCCGCCGCCAGCGCCTCAGCGGAGCGGACCCCGCCCTTGCAGTAGAAGACCGCCTGCTTCTCGGCGGGCAGCTGATCAAGTGCGGCACCAGAAATAATGTCGCCCTTGGGAATCAGCCGTGCGCCCTCGATGCGGACGATGTCCCACTCGGCCGGTTCACGTACGTCGATGATGTCGATGTTGCGTCCTTCCTTGATCCAGTCGTTCAATTCGGACGCGGTGATGGTGGAGTTCTCCACGGCTTGTGATGCCTCCTCGGTGACGGTTCCGCAGAAGTCGTCGTAATCGATCAGTTCTTTAATGGTGGCGTTGGGCCCGCAAATTTCGCAGTTCGGATCCTTGCGGACCTTGATCTTGCGGTATTCCATTTCCAGGCCGTCATAGACCATCAGGGAGCCTACCAGGGGCTCGCCGATTCCGGTGATGATCTTAATGGCTTCGTTGACCTGAATCGAACCGATCGAGGCGCACAGCACGCCGAGCACACCGCCCTCGGCGCAGGAGGGGACCATTCCCGGAGGCGGCGGTTCGGGGTACAGGCAGCGGTAGCAGGGTCCCTGTTCGGACCAGAAGACGCTCGCCTGGCCGTCGAAACGGAAGATCGACCCCCACACGTACGGCTTGTTGAGCAGAACGGCGGCATCGTTGACCATGTATCGGGTGGCGAAGTTGTCGGTCCCGTCAATGATGAGATCGTAGTCGGCGAAGATCTCCATGACGTTGTCATTGTCGAGAGCCCGCTTATGCAGGACCACGTTGACGTTGGGGTTGATTTCCTTGATGGTCGAGGCGGCGGATTCGGCCTTGGGACGGTCCACGTCGCTCTGTCCGTGGATGATTTGACGTTGCAGGTTACTTTCGTCCACCGTGTCGAAATCGACGATTCCGAGGGTGCCGACGCCCGCGGCGGCCAAGTACATCAGGGCGGGGGAGCCCAGTCCGCCCGCACCCACACAGAGGACACGTGCGGATTTGAGACGACGTTGTCCGTCCATACCCACGTCGGGGATGATGAGGTGTCGGGAATAGCGCTGGATTTCGTCCACGCTGAGTTCAGCGGTTGGTTCTACTAGTGGCGGCAAACTCATACTTCGATAATGCCGTACCAGGATGTGGATATTCCACAGGTGGCGCCCAGGTGACGTTTTCGGTACCCTCAGACGGAATAATTCGAGCTAATCGTCGTACGAATCCGCCGGTAGCCGTGGTCCGCCGTACTCGCCCGGCGGACCGCTGAGGTATTCCTCACCGTTTGGATAGGGCCAGGCGTTTTCCTCGCAGCCGCCCAATTGATACGTCTGTTGCGCCATGACAGGTGACGGGGTGTCGTCTTCCCCGCATACTTCGTGTCCGTAGCCGAGACGGTGCCCGACCTCGTGATTGATGACGTACTTGCGGTACGACTCGAGGTCGGTCTCCCAGTGTTCGACGGCGTTCAGCCACCGCGCGGCGTTGATGACCACGGCGTCTCCGTTACGGCACGACACCGACACGTCCTGGGACTCGCACAGAACACTGCGTTGGTGCGGGCTGACCAGGTAGAGAGTGAAATCGGCCTGGTCGTCCTCGCCGACCAGCTCGAAGGAGACGTCGCCCGCGATCCACGAGCGTTCGTCGCTGAGCGTGTTGACCGCCGTTTCGGTGAACTCGTCGAGGTCGAGTTCCGTTCCCTCTTCGACGGCGATGTTGAAACGATAGTGGTTCGAGCCCTCGCCCCACGTCTGACCGGTGCCTTCGGTGTAGCGGAACGTACCGTCGCCTTCGTAATAGAGCGGAGTCGGCTCGGGAGTCTCCTCGGGGTCCGGCTCGTCGACTTCCACGGGATCGGGTTCCGACGAGGTGTCGGCCTCCAGTTCGGTTTTCGCCGTCTCGTCCAGCGAGGTGGATTCCTGGTCGTCCGACAGTTCTCCGTAGGCGATGGCACCGCCGACGAAAGTGCACACGGTGACCACAAGAGCCGTCAACCCCGCACGTGACGTCCGCTCCGCACGGCGTTTACCTTTGCCCTTGCGGTGATTGCCGCTCGAAGGTTGGGCCATATTCCTACCTTACTCACCGGGAACTCGCTTTTTCGCCACTGCCCGTTCTCGTCGTCTCCGTTTCAGGGGAGAGGTGTCGGGGCGGCTCCAAGAGTGGCACTATCGCCCGTGCCACCACGTCCGGGGCCTCGATTTGAGCGACGTGCCCGACATCGGACAGGATGAGCAGTCGGCCGTCCCGAAATGCGCGCGCCGTCCGAGGAGCTTGGCGCACATCGATAATACGGTCTTTGTTCCCCCAAATTACCAAAGTGGGAACGGTGATTACCTCCGCCAAGCGCCACAGGGTGGCGGCTTTGGGGACGAGCGTCTGAAAGAACACTCCCATGAGGCTGCGGAAGGAATGAATATAGGCGGCGGTGGTCCAGGGAGTCATCTGTCGCCATCGTGCTTCCGCGACCGCCTCCTGGAACCGTTGCGCATGCATGCGGTCCGGACGGGCCCAGGTCGACTCCACGATCTCGCGCACGATCTGATCGGGAGAACGACTGCGGAACACCTTACCGGCCATGATCTCCAGCCCCGGCAGGGCCAACATGGGGACGATGTGCGACTGTCGCGATCGGTTGGGATTGCGAAAGGGCATCGCCGGTGAAATCAACGTCAACGTCCGCACCAGGCGCGGCCGAGTCGCGGCCAGGTACACGGCTACCGCACCGCCCAGGGAATTGCCGATCAAATGCACCGGGCCCCGTCCGGACCTGACGATCCAACCGGCCACGATATCGGCGAAATGTTGAATCGACGCCGAAGTACTGGGAGCCGAGTGTCCGAACCCGGGAAGATCGATCGCATCGATCGACAGGTCATCGGAGAGACGATCCGCCAGATCGGTCCAGTTCTGCGATGACCCGCCGAGTCCGTGAATACACACCGCCGGTTCGGCGTCGGCGGAGGTGGCGGGCGTACGGCGTACGAAGACCCGCACACCCGCCACAGTGTATTCACGCCCCGGCCATGGTGGATGGGGGCGGCCCGGTTGTCGGATTCGGTCCTTTCCTACCCACTGTGCCCTGCGCATGGTCCTAGTGTGTCATTTTTTGCGTCAGTGCGCCTACGGCCGCGAAAACCACCGCACGCATCTGCTCGCCGTCGACGACGTGTGCGCCCGCCAAGCGACGCGGTCCATCGGAGTCCATCCACAAGAGGGTGACCACCGCCGTCTGAACCGGTGCCGTATCGAGCAGGGAGACGTGTTCGATTTCCACACGGGCTCCGTCCGGAACCAACCAGGGCCGCAAGGCCTCCAAGGAAGCGGTCGCACAGGCCCGCTGCACGTGCCAATCGGACGCCGCGGCGGTCGCGCGCCCCCGAGCCTCCTCCGCGCCGACATTGAAGTCCACCAGGACCTCGGCGGTCAGTTCCTCGGAATCGACCGTCAAACGATTGAGCCCGATGGACAAAACCTCGTTCGGTTCCTCCGGCAGCGACAATGCGGGTGGCAGCGCCTCTTTCACCGGAACGGTGGGAATCGCACGTCCTCGGCCCACAAACGTCGCCTCCGTGTCCGCATCGGAGTCCGGCCGCGTCACCACCGACGGCTCCGAATCACTGCGATGCTGTGCTTGCGGTATCGACGGCTCCGACCGTTGCGACAGGTCTTCCGCGCCACGACGCGGTCTACTGGGTTCGGCGGGTGCGACCGGCTCTTCGGGAACCGGCGGCACTGAAGACACCGGTTCGGGAGCCGGGCTCACGTCGTCGTCCGACACCGGCTGAGCGGAATCGACCGGCTCGGAGACCTGTTCGGGCTCCCGTTCGTCGGCCGCCTCCGAATCGTCGGCCTCCGGCGGTTCCATCTGCTCGGCCACGACCGCCGAAACCTGGTCTTGAATCTCCGCGGGGTCCACGCCCTCCTCCAAATCCAGCCGCAGGCTGGGCGAACCGTCCCGCGCGGTCACGTAATACGCGTCGCGTACGCCGACCACCTCGCGCACCCGCGAGAGCAGGGCCTCGCGTTCCTCGTACTCCTCATCGGTGGTATGCGGCGGTGTCGGATGTGCCGGAGGCGGTTCCGGCGGTGGGGGAACGGTGTTGACCTCGGGCGACGGGGTTGGGGCCGGAGGGGCGGGCGTCTGTGAGGCGAGCGGCTCTCCCGAACGCGAGGCGGGACGGGGACGACGGCTCGGGGCCGGTGTCGGCGATTCCGCGGCAGGACCCGGCACTTCCGGAGTGACAGGGGCGGGACCGGCGAACTCGGCTTCCCCGGCCGGAGTCGGCCCTGGAGGAGACATCGACTCCGGAGCGGTCGTCTCCTGGTGCCCTTCATACCGTCGCGGCATCTGTGGACCGCGCGCCCGGGGAGACGGCTGTGGAGTGGCCGCCACGTCTCCGTACTCCGGAACAGGTGGTGCCTCGGGGGTATCGGTCCCCGCCTGCTCCCGGTGCGCCGCGGCCTCGCCTACCTCGTCGGCACGCTCGTTCGGCCCCGGTTCGGGGCGGCGGCGCTCGGCGAAGCGATAGCTTTCCGGTGGCTCCTGGCGTGGTATGGGTTCACTGGTTTCTTCAGGCGGACGCGGGGGACGGGCCGCCTGGTTGTGTTCGTAGGTCACGGTTACTCCTTCTGACTTCCTTGGGAACGGTACCCTGCCATCGCTAGCGAAGGCCATCCGAAAACCGTTGGCTGGAGATGGAACACGATTCGGCTAACTTCTGCAACCTCGACTGATCGACATCCGGTCGCCTGCCGGCCTGCCGTATCGCCGTGATGGACGGAGATACCCTGCGGCGGCGTGGTGGACAATGTCCGATACGGCCCAGTTTATTGGTTCGGTCGGACACGAAACAACCACCGCTAACGGTGAGTGTGTTGCGCGGTAACGTCTGTGGGGAAAGGAAAGGTGCGTGATGGCAAAGATCGTTCTGGATCTACACGATATTTATAACAAAGGTCGTGAAATCGACAAAGCCCTACACGAGGTTGTCCAAGAAGCGATCGACAAGCGTATCGACACCGTCGAGATTATTCCCGGCAAGGGTTCGGGGCAGCTGAAGAAGAAGGTCCTGCGGTTCCTGGATCGGAAGGACATCAAGGCGCTCTATCATCGAGTCGACAAGGACTCCAAGAACTTCGGTCGCCTCTTTGTCTACTTTAAACATAAGCGGGCGCAAGGGCGGCGCGGTAAGAAACGCTAGAGCGTCCCGCGCTCGCAACCTCGCGCCCGCGTGCCAGGGCGAAGGTTCACCCAGGATGGTGAACGCGATGAGAATTATTCGGACAAGGAGCCCGTGTGAGCGGTCACCACTCCGTTTTTGACGACCAGATCGGGCTGCGGGTGGGTCATGACGGCCTCCGGGGCGTTGCGCGCCTGGACGACCAGCAGGTCCGCACGCGATCCTTCGGCCAGTCCATAGTCCGGCAGTCCGAGGATGTGCGCGCCGCCGTAGGTGGCCGCCTCCAATGCCAGCTCGATGTCGGGGTCCTTGCTGAAACCGGAATTGCGAGCGAACCACAGGGTCCGCTCCAACATCTCCCCGGTCCCATAGGGCGACCAGAGGTCGCGCACGCCGTCATTGCCGATTCCCATGGCGACGCCGGCGGCGTCCAAATCGCGGAGAGGCAGCACCTTCCGGGGTGCCACGGAGGTGACGTTGATGCGGTTCTCCGCCAGATCGTCGATGAGCCGTTGCCGCGTCGCCGGGTCGGCGTCGAAGAGGGCGAACGCGTGGCTGACGGTCACTTTGCCCTGCATGGACAGGGCCTTGGTGCGTTCGATGATCAGGTCGAATTCGTAGACACCGAGGTTGTCCCCGTCGTGGAGGTGAATATCGAGACCGATGCCGTACCGTTCCGCCAGCTCGAAGATGTGATCGAGATGCCCGACCGCGTCGCCGTCGAATCCCCCGGGATCGATGCCACCGACGAGCTCCACTCCGGCCTCAACGGCCTCACGCATGTAATCGAGAGTGCCGGGGCTGGTCAACAGCCCGGTTTGGGGGAAGGCCACCAACTCGACGTCGATGCGGCCCCGCAGACGGTCGACGGCCTCGCGCACGGCGTGGACGGCGTTGATCCCCAGATCCGGATCGATGTCGATGTGGCTGCGAGCGTGGGTCGTGCCGTGCACGACCATGTTCGTCAACAGGGCTTCGATGTAGTCGGGATGGGGTACACCGTATTTGCCGCGCTCCACCCGGCCGTATTCGATGGCCGCCGCCAAACCGGGACCGGCCGTGCGAGGGACCCAGGGGCCGCTGAACAGGGTCTTGTCCACGTGGGCGTGGGCGTCGACGAGTCCGGGAAGGACGAGCGCTCCCTGGAGGTCGTACTCGGAGGCGTCGGCTCCGACCTGCGATCGGCCGTGCTGCAGAATACGACCGTCACGAATCGTCATGTCGGTTGGCTCTGGAATGCCCCACAAACGCGCATTGCGAAGTACGAGATCGGACATGTTCATCCCCCTTTAGTTAATGGTATACCACTAAAAATAATGGTATACCATTAATGGACTGTCAAATGAGGCGTGCATCGGACACGAGGTGAAGTCATGACCAGTAGACGCTCCACGGCCGTGGAGGAGATCACAGGACGTATTATGCGGCTGGAATACCGCCCCGGGCAGCGTCTTGTGGAGAGAGATCTTGCCGCCGACCTGGGGCTATCGCGAGTGCCCGTGAGAGAGGCACTGCATCGCCTGGAAGTCGACGGCCTGGTCATCAGCGTTCCACGTCAGGGCACCATAGTGAGCACTTGGAGTCGGACTGATATTACCGACCTGTTCGAGATTCGCGCCGCCTTGGAACCCATGGCGGCGGAGTTCGCCGCGCACAGGCGTACCGACGTTCAGTTGCGTCGGCTGGAGGAGACCACTCGCCTGAAGCCTGAATCCGGAGTCGTAGAACAGACCGAGTACAACGCCGAGTTCCATCGTCGCTTGGTCGAAGCGGCCAATAGTCCGCAGCTGCGGGACGCGATGCGTCCGATGTACGCGCGGATGCGGTGGCTTTTTCATCTCACCCGGGAGCGCGGTCCGCTGCATCAGGGTACCGAGCATGTCCGCATTGCCGCGGCGATACGTGACGGCGACGCGGACCGGGCGCGGCGGTTGACCGCACAGCACGTCCTCGACGGATTGCGTCCGACCTTGGCGGCCCTGGCGGACTGGGGTGAGGAGCGCGCCGATCCGGTCGCCGCTACGAAATCGCGTCGCAGGTGACACCGTCGGGCGCCGGTCCATTGCCGGTCATTTCCCGATACGAGCCCGGTCGTGGGCGTTGAATTCGTGTAAGAGCAGCACGTCGCGATCGTGGAAAGTGGTCTGTAGCAGGGCGTCCACAGCGGCGTCGTAGTGTTCGGTGCCCGATTCGGGGATGGAGGCCATGCCCGAGAACACGGCGTCGTCTTCCAACTCCACGAGAAGCAGGGCCACGTCCTCGTAGTCGTCCTCGGTGCAGTCGCCGCCGTCGTCCCAGCTGATGGTGGTGGTGGCCAGCGCGGCGGGATAGCCGTCGACGCGGGAATACGTGACGTCGATCGGGGAGTACTGCGGATTAACCGTGCAGGCGAAGGGGTTGCCGTGGGTCCAGGTTTCAAGGGCCGTATCCGCGGCTTCTTCGATGTCTGCGATATCGGCGTCCAGACTGAATTGGGAGAACTGGCCGACCGAAAAGTAGGAGATCCAGTTTCCGGTGTGTTGGACGCGAACCGAGTGAGAGTCGGTGGAGAATTCATCGGTCGCCCCCGGCCCGCGGTCATTGGTCCAAGGGCCCTTGGGGCGCGGGGTGAGGGCTCCGATGCTGGCCACGCCGAGGTGGTCGTCGGGGATCTCGAAATCACCGAGGCCGGGCTCGACGTCTTCGGTGCAGCCCTCTGCGTCCAGGCAGTTGTCGGCGCGATGGTCGTCGGGGCTCGGTTCCGAGGTGGTACAGGCGGCAAGAAAAGCGGTGGCGAGCAGGGCCGCCACTACGGTGGCCCGTTTCCCGCTTCGTTCGGGCAGGGGGAGGTTCCCGCTCGGCTTCGTTTGCGCGGAGGGTGAGTGGCGGGAGCGAACAAACATGACTCCATCGTAATGAGAGCCGTCATCGTATCGGTAGTGGTGGGGAGGATTGTGTTTGTTTGGAGATTTCCTGCCTTTTCACGGCGGGGAAATACAGGTGTGAGGGCCTATGAAGTCACCGAAACGGGAGACGCTCGGCGCCATTGACACGGATCGGGCAATACGGGGAGAAACGGTCCAGGACTGCTCAATGCAATGAGGTCGTGCCTATCTGTCGGACCATCCGCTGCGTGTACTGATTGGGCCCGGGACCAAAGCGTGGTCCCGGGCCCAATTTCAGCGCTTTTCAGCTGGGATTACGAGCCTGCGGATGTTTTCGGGCGGTCATCGTCAGCATCGGGGTCCCAACAGGGGACCTCTCCCGCGCCGTCGATGGAATCGCGTGTGAACACCGGGTCTTTCCCGTCCTTCAGCTGTCGACTGTAATCGTTGAGCAGCTTGAGAGCGACAGGCGCCAGCATGAGGATGGCGATCAGGTTGACGGTGGCCATGGCTCCCATGGTTACGTCGGCGAAGCCCCATACCGTGTCGAGCGACGCTACACCGCCGATGATGACCATTGCCAGAATCCAGAAACGGTATCCGGTGAATACGGTGTTGCTCTTGCTGAGGAATCGGATGTTGGATTCACCGTAGTAGTAGTTACCGAGGCAAGAGGTGAAGGCGAGGAACAACAGCACGATCGTAATGACGTGTACGGACCATCCGCCGAGACTGTCGCCGACGGCGATTTGTACCAGCTGTCCTTCGATATCGGAATTGCCGAGGTCCGGCTGCGACACCATGATGATCATGGCGGTGATCGTGCAGACGATCATGGTATCGAAGTAGACACCGGCCGCCTGAGTCAGACCCTGCTTGGCGGGGTGGCTGACCGAAGCGGTCGCACCGGCCACCGGGGAGGAACCCATACCGGCTTCGTTGGAGAACATACCGCGTTGGAAACCAACCACGATGGCAGTACCGATACCGCCGCCTACGAATTCGCGAACCCCGAACGCACCTTCGAAGATTGCGCTGAACGCGGGGCCGATTTGGTCGATGTTGATTGCCACCATGACAATCCCGACGATGAGGTACAGCAGTGCCATGGCCGGAACCATCAGCTGAGCAACGTGTGCAATGCGGCGGAGACCGCCGAAGATAATGAGGGCAATGATGGCCGCAAGAATGATGCTCACGGTGAGGAGACCGATATTGCCGATGTCGAAGCCGAACTCCTCTGCCGAGGAATTGACAGCGTCGGTGATGGTGTTGGATTGAACCATCAAGAATACGGTCGGGAACGTGATGATCAGAACGACGGCGAACAGTTTCGCCATCCACGCTTTGCCCAAGCCGTATTTGATGTAATTGGCGGGGCCGCCGACGAATGTATCCCCTTCGCGGGTTTTGTAAAGCTGCGCGAGAGCCGATTCGATGAATCCGACGGAGGCGACCATGATACCCATGGTCCACATCCAAAATACGGCACCGGGGCCGCCGGTTGAGATGGCGACGGAAACACCGATAACGTTCCCTGTACCGACGCGGGCGGCTGCCGACACCGAAAATGCCTGATAGGCCGAGATGCCTTTCTTGCCGTTGCTCTCAATTCCCGCCGGTTCGAAAAGGCTTTTGACCATTTTCGGGAAAAGGCGGAATTGTACGCCCATGGTGCGAATCGTGAAATATACGGCCGCGAATCCAATCAGGGGCACGAGGACCCACGTCCAATATTCGCCGCTGGCGGTCATGATCGCATCGACGATTCCATTCAAAAATTCATTTATGGCATCCAAAATTTATCCCCTTATTGTGATTTCCGGGTGCGGACACCCCAGGGAAGTTACCAGTGGAATCGCAGAATATGAGACGTTCTTATCGAATGGTTATGTATTGAGACGTCGTCGTGACCCATTTAGGTCGGTTAATATCAAGTGTTGTTGCAGGTAATTGGCGACTGACTGGCAGGGTGGCGGATCCGGAACCGAAACCGTGTGGGCGGGGATACAGTTCTCTGCCCATCATGCCGTCAAGAGCCGTCGGAACCCCCCAGGACTGACGGTAGTCAGTGTCCCGGCAATCCGGAACGCTTCCAATAAGCCACGACAATGGGACAATGAAGTTGCCAATCCAATGGCAACAGTCGTGGCGAGGTGAGGATCGTGGATGCGGCGTTGGCGGCTGACCTAGTGATGTACGCGCACTTCGCGTTCCTGGTGTACCTGGTTCTAGGCGGCTTTCTAGCCTGGAAATGGCCCTTGGCATGGTTTCCACACGCGGCCATATCCATGTACGCGCTGGCGATCATCACCTGGAACTTCACCTGCCCGCTGACACCCTGGGAGGACAACCTACGTCGCCAAGCCGGGCAAGAGGGCCTGGAGAGCGGTGGATTTCTCGGAACCTACATCGAAGGGGTGATCTACCCGGCGGAATACATCACCCCGATACGGTTCGCGGTAGCGGGAGTCATCGCCGTGTCCTGGCTGGGAGCGGCAATACTGATACATCGTCGACGTGCTCGGAAACGGGCGTTGAGCGCCTCATGAACCCTGATACGTGAAACGGTGCTGGTAATAGATCTGGCCGCGTAGCCGAAGTTCGGATTCGCCCCCGTCGAAGGCAAAGCCGTTCTTCCGGTAAAACGCCTTACCGACCTCGTTCTTATCAACCACCCACAAGCGAATCGGCTGGTAATCGTGCTCATGGAGCCATTCCATACCCGCTTGAAGCAATAGCTTTCCCACCCCGGTTCGCCAGTGGTCAGGATCGGCATAAATCGCCCAGATCTCTCCTCCCAGATCCGGACGTAGTTCCATCCCATCGTCCCCGTGCTCCCGCCACGGACCAACGGTGATGAAGCCGGTCAGATGCCCGTCCTCGAAACTGACGAACGTATCGCGATCCGTCACCTCGTCCTTGAGCCCGTGCAGGAACGAATCGTTCGGACGGGTCGGAAGCACATTGAGGACTCGATCGGAGATGATGCCGCTGTATACCACCCGCCATGACCGATTGCGGATTCGATAGATTTCCTCAGCATCGTCGACGGTGGCGCGGCGCAATTCCATACCGCGAGTATCGCACTCCACGACTACGGAGAACAAACGAATTCCCCTCCGCAACAACAATCGTGGCCGGGCACCATTACCCGACCACGACTTCTACCAGTGGGGCGAAACGACCATCATCCCCGGTCAAGCCACTTCTGCGAGGTCAACTGCAGCAGGAGTCCCGACTTTTCTCCGCCTCAGGCGACTCACTCTGTTCGTCACCTTCACGACCGTGAATCACTCCAGTGGCCAATCCACGGGACGGAGGTGCGACATCGCAGGACGTGCCACAGCCGTCATCGTCACCCGCTGCCTCATCCGCCGCGTCGGTAGAACACACTCCGGTCTCGGGCAGCTGTAGCTCGACCCTGTCCGCCGCCTCGCGGTCCCCCGCCAAAGCGGCGACAATAGAGCGAACCTGCTCGTACCCGGTGGCCAGCAAGAACGTCGGCGCGCGGCCATAGGACTTCATCCCGGCAAGATAGAAGTTCGCGTCAGGGTGCGCCAACTCGCGCTCGCCATGCGGCGGAACCGTTCCACACGAATGGAAGTTCGGATCGATAAACTCCCCGAGACGAGCCGGGGCCTCTACCACCGGGTCCAGGTCGAGGCGGATCTCACGCAGCATGTCGAGCCCGGGGCGGAATCCGGTCGCGGCGGCGATCCAGTCGACGGTGAGGGCGATCGGTTTCCCTCCACCGGTAGCCTCCACTTGGAGGCGATCGTCCTTTCTCTGAAATGACTCGATACGGAATTCCTTATGCAGCGTGACCTTCCCCGATGCGACGGCCTCCTTCAGCCGGGAACCGAGGCGGCCGCGCTCGGGCAGGGCATCGTCGTCCCCGCCGCCGTAGACCTTTCGGGCGCTGGAGGAACGAATGGCCCACGATATCTTCGTGCTCGGAGAGTCGTCAGCCAATTCGACCAGAGCGAGGATCGTGTTGGCGGCCGAGTGGCCCGCTCCCACGACGAGGGTGTGCTTGCCCGCGAACCGCTCCCGGTCCGTGCCTGTCACATCGGGAAGCGGCCCGGCCAAGTGCGCGTCGATCGTTTCCTCTCCCGGGACCGCCAAACCGCCGGTTCCCAGCGGATTGGCGTGGTCCCATGTGCCAGAGGCATCGATGACCGCGTCGGCGACGACGTCCTCGTAGCCGCCGTTGATACGTGCTCGGATCAGGTAGGGCGTTCCTTCGCGACCCAGTGTTCGGGTCTTGTCGATCCCTTGGCGAGTAACGGCGACGACCTCGGCCTGGTAGCGAATATGTTCCTTGATCCCAGGCAACGTGGCCAGCGGACTCAGGTAGTTCTCGGCGAGTTCGTTACCGGTGGGGTGTTCGTCCGGTTCGGGCTCACTCCATCCCGCTCGATCAAGCAGTTCGTGTGCGGCGGAGTCGATATTGAACTTCCAAGGTGAGAAGAGACGTACTTGACCCCATGCACGCACCGCTGCGGCAGGGCCGTCACCTTTCTCCAAGACGATCGGGGTGATTCCGCGTTTGACGAGATGCGCGGCCGCTGCGAGGCCGACGGGCCCGGCACCGATGACGGCGACGGTTCGGGCGGGGTGATTGTTCGGTTGTTCCATGGCGGAACTCCTTCACAGTCAATTTTTAATTGCAATCTCTATTATTAGCAGTGAATGCTGTTGTAAACAAGTCTTATGACATAATTTCCTCATGACCCGCCATGAAGTTCCACTGAGCGTCACCCACAGCGACGAGACAATCCTGCGGCGGTCCAAAGACGCCGCGCCCCTGTTCAAAGCTCTGGCCGATGAAAATCGCCTCATGCTCGTCCTGCTGCTGGCTGAACGCTCCCGCACCGTCCGCGAACTCAGCGACGCCACCGGCCTTTCCCAGACGCTCGTCAGCCACCACCTCAAGCCCTTGCGCGAACTGAACCTGGTGGAAGTGACCCCGAAAGGACGCTCCAACGTTTATTCGGTCTGCTGCGCACCCTTCTCCGACCCGTTGAAAACCCTGGCCGGAATTGCAACCGCGCAGGACAGAATTGACCAACTGTCAGAGGCAACGTTGTTGACGCGTGAATCGCCACCGCAGTGGGGCAGATAACCACCCCCGGGGTTGGCGGCTGATTTGAAATCAATCAAACTAGACGCATGTCGAAGCAACTCACGGACGGTTCAGACCTGTCCGATTGCCGCATCCCCCTAGTGAAGGAACCGCTGCTCCCAGATCAAGCAGAACGCCTCGCCCCCTCCTTCAAAGCCTTGGGCGACCCGGTGCGGCTACGCCTCCTGTCACTCATCGCCTCCCACGAAGGCGGTCAGGTATGCGTATGCGACCTGACCGAATCATTCGACCTGGCCGCGCCCACGATCTCCCACCACCTCAAAGTACTCAAAGACTACGGCCTGGTCACCTCGCAACGACGAGGCACATGGATCTACTACACCGCCACCGCCGCAACCCTCGACCTTCTGTCCACAGTCCTTTCCACCCGTGAGGTAACCACTGCATGAGCACGGACGTCGAAACACCCCAAACAAACAAAACGGGTGGACAACTCTCCACCCTCGACAAATACCTACCCGTCTGGATCGGCGCGGCCATGCTCGCCGGCCTCGCTCTGGGACGCTGGGTACCCGGAATCGAAAGCGCCCTGGAATCGGTGGAAATCGGAGGCATCTCCATGCCCATCGCCGCCGGGCTCCTCCTGATGATGTACCCCGTCCTCGCCAAAGTCCGCTACGACCGGCTGGACACCGTCACCGGCGACAGAAAACTGCTGATCTCGTCGCTGATCCTCAACTGGCTGGTCGGCCCCGCCGTCATGTTCGCGCTCGCCTGGACCTTCTTGGCGGATCTACCGGAGTTCCGCACCGGACTGATCATTGTCGGATTGGCCCGTTGCATCGCCATGGTCATCATCTGGAATGACCTCGCCTGTGGGGACCGCGAAGCCGCTACCGTCCTCATCGCCCTGAACTCGATTTTTCAGGTACTCGCTTTCGGATTCCTCGGTTGGCTGTACCTGTCGGCCCTGCCGAACTGGTTGGGTCTCGAAGGTGCCGGTCTTGACGTCTCTGGATTCGAAATCGCTCTGAATACCGCTGTTTTCTTGGGAATTCCGCTGGCCGCCGGATATCTCACGCGGAAATTCGGGGAGCGATCCCGGGGCCGCGAATGGTATGAAGACAACTTCATTCCCAAGATCGGACCGTTTGCCCTCTACGGGCTACTGTTCACCATCGTGATTCTCTTTGCCCTCCAAGGCGAGGCCATCACGACTCGCCCAGGCGACGTCGCCCGTATTGCCCTACCGTTGTTGGTGTACTTCGCCGCAATGTGGGCCGGGTCGTTCCTACTCGGCAGGGCGATCGGTTTGCCGTACGATCGCACGGCGACCCTTGCCTTCACCGCCGCCGGTAACAATTTCGAACTGGCCATCGCAGTGGCCATTGCGACCTTCGGCGTCACCTCTGGGCAAGCACTGGCCGGTGTCGTTGGTCCCTTGATCGAAGTGCCGGTATTGGTCGCCTTGGTATACGTCAGCCTGTGGGCACGTAAGTTCTTCCGCAATCCAGACGACGCCCTGCGGGCATGATGTGGTGCTCTATGGACTCTTCGGTTACGGTCGCATCGATCAAGACGAGCCGTCTATCGCTGGGCATTGAAAATTGGCCCTCGACACAACCAAGCAAAGGATGACTAGCATGTCCGAGATACCGTCCGTGCTGTTCGTGTGCGTCCACAATGCGGGCCGGTCACAGATGGCCGCCGGTTGGCTGAGGCATCTGGCCGGTAACCGTGTCGAGGTTCGCTCGGCTGGATCGGATCCGGCCGATGCGGTCAATCCGGCTGCCGTCGAAGCGATGGCGGAAGTCGGCATCGACATCACCCAGCAGGAGCCCAAGATCCTCACTACCGACGCGGTGGAAGCCTCTGACGTCTGCATAACCATGGGCTGCGGTGACGCCTGCCCGGTGTTTCCCGGTAAGCGTTACCTCGATTGGGATCTTGCGGACCCCGCCGGGCAAGGAGTCGAAGCGGTTCGTCCGATCCGGGACGACATCAGGGCTCGGGTGGAGGAGTTGTTGACGGAACTGCTACCGGAACAGGAAAGATGAGTTCGTTGGGGCTGGGCCTACGGGCGTGTCTCAATTCAATGAACTACCAAGCAAGTCCATAGGTATCCAGTTGGTCTATACGATCCGGCGAGATCCCGGACGCCTCGATGAGATCAGAGGCATTATCTCCACATCGGTTCAGCAGCGCCAAACTGGTGATGATGAACCCTTCCTGCAAGAGGCCGCCGACATCATGTCTGTACAGGCCAGAGTCGATCAGTGTTGATAGGAAGGACCGCAAAACGGGTGGGTCAATCTTGCACTCATCGGAAGTAATGTTACTGATACCAGAATCGAGATTGTGGTCCGTTTCCAAAGCTGATTTGATCGCGACAAATAGACGGCCCGGTCCATTTGAGGGATTCCAGATTGTTGTGTCCCCAACGTCAAACATAATGCTCATATTTCTCGATCCAATGTATTGTTCATGTTTAATCAATTGGGCTGTAAAGTATCACGACATCGACACGACTGGACATCGATTTTTGTGGGCGGCTTTGGTGCTGCCGCTTGGGCTCAGGCGAATCCGGCTGTGCCTTGCTTCGCCGTGAGGTGACGATGGTGCTCTGATGTATAGCGCGATAAGCAGAGTGACGTGGATTAGCCGTTAGTACTCTAGCCGTAGTTTGTGTTTTAGCGGTGGGAGGTGGTCGTCTCGTCGCTTGTAGTGGCATTCTTTTGCTGTTCGTGCGTGTCTTCGTTTTCTGTCTGACCAGGCTATAACCTGTTGTACGGTGGCGCGCATGGATAGGCAGAACACGGCAATCAAGTGAGCGGTGTGGGGCAGGCTGATCGGGTCGACGTCTTGTGACTGGTTGGTGGTTCTGAACTGGAGCGTGGCGATCAGATGGATGAGAAACGCCGTGATGACGAATGTCAGGTGTCGGTAGGTGGACGTCCAGGTCCGTACCTGATGGTGGTCGAGTCCGTGGCAGCTTTTGGCGTGTTGGAAGGCCTCTTCGATCGACCAGCGTGATCCGGCAACGTGGATCAGTTGGGCCAGTCCGGCCGGTGTGGGCCACCAGGCGTGGTAGAACGCTCGTTCACCGGTGGAGCGGTTTTCGCGAACCAGCAGGTAACGGTATCCGTCCGCGTGGTCGGGGTCGTCGAAGGTGACCATCGCCCACCGGTAGGTGCGCCTTCCTTTGGCGCCCTGTCCGATCGCTCGGGTCTGCCAGGAGTCGTCCGGGAGCCAATCGGTGACCCGTCCGGCTGGTTCGGCTCGCCGTCGGGGGGCGGGTGCGGATCCGGGTGGTGGCCTTGACGGCGAGAACGAACGGGATCTGTTGCTTCCAGAGTTCGTCCTTGAGGTCAGGGGATTGCCCGTAGACGGCGTTACCGGTGGCCGCACTGATCGCTTCTGACCCGATCCGGTCGGCCCACGTAGCGGTCATGGCCGCCGCCATCTGACCCTTGGTAGCGAATTCGACGTCCTCGTCGATGCCTGCTGCCGCGCGGCGGCCGGAATCGGCGCACCAGGATTGGGGAAGATAGACGGCCACATCTAGTGGAGCGAAACCCCGATCGGTCTTCCAGGCGGCCCAGACGTGGACTTGTGCGTTTTCGGTCCGACCGGCCGTCCCGGTATATTGGCGCTGAACCCCCAGCGTGTGGGTGCCTTTCTTGACGTGTCCGGTCTCGTCAAACACCAGAATGCCACCGGTCCCGAGAACGTCTGTGGTGATCTCGCCGAGCGTGGAACGGACGGCCGCCTCGTCCCAGCATGCGCGTTCCAACAAGTATTGCAGCCGGTCGGGAGTCGCGTGCCCGGCCCATTCGCTGATCGTCCAGGCGTTTTTCGACGCCAGCTCGCTCATCAGTCCCTGCGTATAGGTCTGGGCATTCCAGAACGTCTCCGGTCGTTTGAATTGTGATGAGAGGGCGGAGAACACCCGGTCGGAAGCGTCCTCGTGAACGTCGGTGATTATGCTGGCTTGAGCGGCCGCTGCTTTATTTTCTTCTGTCACAAGAGAAAACACAGGCAGCGGCCGTCTCTGGTTTCACCAACTTGTCCAGCGCCACACCAACCTAAGGGCTCAAAACTCCCTAAAACACAAACTACGGCTGGAGTATTAGGCTTCCTCGATTACGGCCATTTAATCCAAGATCTGGCGGACGATGATATCCCTGTCCGTGGCCATTTGATTCCCGGGCAGAATGATAGCTCAAGGGTTGGACACCCTTGCCTGTGGTGGCTTCAATAAGGCGGTATGAGTCACCAGTGGTGACGATGACGTGGGCATGGTGCAGCAACCTGTCGACAGTGGCCGAAGCCAGGGTCTTCGGCATGATCTCGTCAAACCCATCTGGGGGTGGAGGTTGGACGACCCGCCAAAGGATCGTTTCTCGTAGGCGGCAACGACCAGGCGGTAAAATCCTTCGGCGGGCGGTGTGTTCGTTCGTTACCAAGTTCGACCGTTGGCTGGTGCCCGTGGGATCGTCGGTTTAGGACAGATCGCAGTCCTTGCTTTATCTTGAGGTATTTACGATTCTATATTTAGGGGTTATTTGTGACCAGATTGGATACTAGTGGTGTCACCTACTTGACTCTAGTTCCCAAGTCTCGTAACGTGAAATATGGTTACGATCCGTGACCGTCCCTTCAAGATAGGAACCATTCCCAATGCATACGAAGATCCGTAGATCCAAGATCTCCGGAAAAATCCGTGCAGCAGTGGTTGTGTCTGCTGGACTTACAGCAGCCATCGCATGTCAACAATCCGTCTCAGCGTCTCCGGCTCACAGTGAGAACGCCCCCTCACCGGCCGAATCCTCCGAACAGGCATACACGACTGACGCTGAATGCACCACCGACTCAACCACGTACGAGCCGGTAGAGCTAATGGAGGACCCGAGCGAATGGGCGGACCTCACCCGCGAGGGAGTCAACAACGGGAGCATCCCTCTTGTGAATATCGGCGAAACAGACCTCCAATGGGACGGCGTTAAAGCCATCCCAAACCCGGACGACGGAAGAACCGCTGTCGTTGTCCCCGCCCACAAGTACGCCACTGACTCGTCAGGGCTGATTCTTGAATACTCCGCGTCGCAGGAACTCCTCCAGACTCGGGAGAACCACTTCGAGCGGATCGGCAGCCACGAGATCGAGTTCACCAACTCGGTAGACGGTGCCACCGTGACCACCGAAAAAATCCAGGAACCTGAGGTCTCCATCCAGGGGTTCAGCTGGAGCACGTTCAAGAAGTGCGCAAGCAGTCTGGGTGTTCCGAACTGGGCGGTCGGGATCGTCGTCGCGGCCTGCTTCGCTGGACCCGCAATCGCCGCCTGTATCGCCGGATCGGCCGTTTTCGGCGCCAGCAGGCTTGCACAGTGCGCTGATAGGGCGCAAGGACTCCCTATGGCCCTGAGCAACGAGAGCAACATGGTTGCGTAACATTGATGAAGGTTTCGCGGTACTGAAACTACCGGAATCATAGACGGTGGTTGCTGAAGCCCAATTTCCGGCCTCAGCAACCACCGTCGTCTAGAAGAGAATCTATGAGGCAACATGAGTAAAGAAAGAATCTGGGGCCTAGGGTACATCGTCTTTATTGCTGTCTGGGCGTACACGCTCGGGCAAAGTTGGTTCGACGGATGGTGGCCTGTTATTTCTTGGGGCATCTTTTTCGTCGTGAGCATAACCTTTTTCATTTTTATTCCCTCAGGATCCACAGAAGACACGGACGGTTCCACTACGGATCAGTCATAACCACTCTGGCAGCCCTGGCTTGCCGAGAGAACTCCACGGCATAAACACGAGTTCGCGTCATGGGCGCACCAAACCCGCCAGGTCTTGAACGCTGCCACGAAAGAAGCCCGGGCAGGGCGGCCTTCACACGCTAGATCACTTGACGGCGTGCGCAGGTAGTCGTCCCGGTAGTATCTCGCCAGAATCCAACAGTTTGACGTAAGCGATCGTCGATTCTTGACATGTCCGGTCTCATCGAATGCCAGAATACCGGCGGTGCCAAGAGCCTCGACGGCCATGGGGCCAAGGGTCGTGCGAACGGCCGACTCGTCCCACCGGGCACGTTCCAACAAATATTGCAGCCGGTCAGGACTAGAGTGTCCAGCCCACTCGCTGATCGTCCAGGCGTTCTTCGATTCCAGATGGGACATCAAGCCCTGAGTGTAGGTCTGGGCGTTCCAGAACGTCTCCGGTCGTTTGAAGTGTGACGAGAGGGCGGAGAACACCCGGTCGGAAGCTTCCTCATGAGCGTTGGTCATTACACTGGCCTGAGCGGTCGCTGTTTGATTTTCTTGTGTCACAACTAGAAACACAACCAGCGTCCGTCTCTGGTTTCATCAACTTGTCCAACATCACAAGTCCCCTGCCACCTCCCGAAACTCCCTAAAACACAAACTACGGCTGTAGTATTAGTCGGAGGTCCATACGCTATGGGTATGGGCAGATACACGAAATTTATGCTGGCGGAGCCCGGTCGCGAAAGCTCGAAACTAGCTCCAACGCTGCTCGGCCTCCGGGTTTTTCTTAGTATTTATATGGTTTTGGCAGCATTGTTTTTCGCGCCGATATTGTTTGCTGTTATTGGAATCAGCGTGATGGTCACCGAAGATGAGGCAAAAATACTGGGCTATGCCATGGGGGTCGTCGTCCTAATTGTTCCCGCCCTGTGCCTCTCAGCTATCACTCTAGGACTGCTGTGGAAGTACCCACCTGCCGCCCGAGGGTGGCTGGGACTAGCAGCGATATTTGTCATGATGCAAGGTGCGTTCGTGGGGATAGTCGCGTTCGAGGTTCCTCTGTTCCTGGTTGTGTCACTGCCTTGTCTAGGCGGACCGATTTGGTTCTTGATCGTGGCTTCGCGGGACAGTATCTGGGATCGAGAGAATTACGGTAAACACCCTGGTGTCTGGGTCCTGGTGCTTGCAGCGGTTATTCCGCTGGGGATTTCTTTTGCCATCGTCGGCACCGCACTATATGTGGGTTGGCATGGTCTTTGACCTGGAGTGAAAGTGATTGCACTGGTGCGCTCGGTGTTGGATGAGAGATAACCCGTTTTCGGGGTAATTACGTGCTGAAACGATGCGTGGACGATATTCCATATTATGGATTTATGAGTGAAACTACTGATTCGGAATCGACTGCCCTTGAACGCCCTAAGTTTCGATCATCACCAATTTTTATTGGAGCGCAGTCTGTTGTGTCGGGTTATATCCTAATAATGGGCTTCCTTTCTGTATTTTCCCTGGTTTTCGCCAATGCCTTGACAGCGATGACGTCGGACGAAGATAAAACCGCTTCTCAGCTGATGCTCGGGGTAGTCATGTATTTTGTGCCGCCCCTGGTGCTTAGCGCTGTTTCAGTTGGTCTATTGTGGGCGTATCCTCCCTCAGGAAGAGGCTGGTTGTTTGCATTGGCTATGTACGTATTCCTTCAGGGGCTCGTGCTTATTGTCCTAGGCTCGAAACTTCCACCTCTCCGAGAGATGTCAGTAACCCCAATTGTGACGTTGTGGAGTGTGGCGACCTACCTATTCGTCATCGTTGGGCGAGGTCGTAATTGGGCGCGTGCGGAATTTGGGCCTACTCCAGATAGCGGTCGACTAGTTGTTGCCGCAGTTGTTCCCACCGTTGTGGTGTTGGCACTGGTTGCCGGCGGCGTAATGGCAATCCAGTTTGCTCTTTAAACAAGGGTAGTGGACCGATTGTCGAGCTTCCGGACTATTCCATGCAAGATTCGTGCTATTGGCCCTTGTCTGTTGCACAACGTTATCCGGCCATGTCGTAAGTTGCTGATACGTTTCCTGCGAAAGGGAATGACGGGAGGAGGAACCGCTGTCGTGACTGTAGAACTGCGACCGGTCGAGGATGTCGATCTCGACGCGCTGTTCGACCTCATGCGTGATCCGGAGTCGGTGCGGATGGCCGCCTTCACCGCACAGGATCCCAACGACCGGGAAGTATTCGACGCACGCATGGCAAGGTTGCGAGCCGCTCCGGACGTCACCATTCGCGCGATCATCCGCGACGGTCGGCTCGTCGGCAGCATCGCCAGCTTTGTCATCGACGGCGACACCGAGGTCACCTACTGGGTTGACCGTTCGGTCTGGGGCCAGGGCGTGGCAACCCAAGCTCTCACACGTTTCCTAGAGATTCTCGACACCCGACCCGTATACGCCCGCGCGGCCAGTGACAACGCCGCTTCGCTTAAAGTGCTGCGGAAGGCGGGATTTCAAGCGATAGGCACTGAGGTCGCCTATGCCCCCGGGCGAAACACCGAGCTGGAAGAAACCATTCTCCGTCTCTACTAAGCCGTTGCCTGTCAGGCCAATCCCCGACATCGCAGTCTGTTGGACTCTGGTGCCCATGGAGTGCGGCTATGGGAGAGCCACAGCACGATGCCCTGTTCGTCTAAAACAGATATGTCTGCGTGCCTAGACACGCATAATCGGGTCAGCCGTCCAAAGTGATATCTATGGAAGTGGTTTCTCCACGTGTCGCTGTGACCGTTTCAGTTGCTCTGTTGCTGCCGTCCGGCATTGTCACGGTGAAAACGTAGGTGCTGGGCGAAACGGTCCATGTGAAATGCCCTTGAGCGTCGGTGGCAATGACCTCCTCACTGCTGTCTCCGGTCTCTCCCTCCGCCGGTGTACGGCTGACAGTCGCTCCTTCGATCGGTTGCCCATCCTCGTCCAACACGGTGCCTTCGACAACCGCCTCATCCTGTGTTACAGCGTCTTTGGTAGGCGACGGGTCATCTGATGAGTCAAGTACTTCGTTCTGGGACACGTACCATGACCCTGCGGCCAAGGTGATGATGGCGGCAGTGGCTCCGATGACCAGTGCAATCCGATGCTTCATCGATTCCCTAAGCAAACGTTGAGTGTGTTGTGGCAGGTGTTTGAAATTGAGACGAATGACAGCCCGGCCGCGTTCCCGGTTTGTTCCAACAGGTGCGGCCGAGCCGATTTCATAACTTCAGCGACTGAATGGCGTCAAACGCCGCTTCGGTGATCCGCCGACCATGGTTGTATTCCCCGTGCGGACCGTCAGCGCCGGATGCGACTCCGTTGGTGTGGACGGCAAAGGCCGCCCAGCCGTACTCGCTGTGATTGCGGTACACCGGACTTCCCGACTGGCCGCCTTCAGTGTCGTTTCGGTAGAACACTTGGTTCGTCGTGGACTCCTCGACCGTCTGGTTCGCATGCGTCATCTGTAGCCGGGCGAACCCCGGGTACCCGGTCACAGTCGTTGATTCTCCATCAAGGCTGGCAGATTGCCACCAGTATCCGAACCACCCCGTCTGATTGCCGACCGTGCAGTCCAGGTCGATCAAACCGAAGTCGTACTCTTCGTCGCCGTTGTTCGTCCAACCGTTGAACGCGTACAGCGTGTTGGCTCCGCAGGTGCCGTACGGATCGACGCCGTCGTTACGGGCCGGTGCGATTTCGTATGAACCGACGTCGTTCCATTCATCAGAACCGTTATGTACGCAATGTCCGGCGGTGACAAGCAGATCCGCGTCCACCATCCAGCCGGTGCACGCGGAGCCGTTTCCGGCGGCATTGGTGAATTCCATTGCCACAACCGCACGATGCGGGAACGTTGTCGTTGGATCGACGCGGGTGCGGTCGTCGGTACCGATAATGCTGTCGGTACCGAAGTCGCCTTCAGCGTCCGTTTGGGAATTGGTGGACGGGCTGAGAGTGCCGGTACCGGAGTAGGACGAAGAGCCCGTCGCGTCTGACTTGGTGACGTCATCGACGTCGACCGACGTGCCCTTGGACGATTCAAGAGTGAACTTGTCGGTGGGCGTCGGATCGACTTGTGCTGCTGCTGGAAGAGCGGTGAAGAGAGAGATTATGGAAAAGCCTGCTGTAGCGGCTATGGCGGTAAGCCGTATTCGCTTGGAGTGAGTCACCGTTGAGTTCCTTTCGGTGGGAGACAGTGACATGCACAATCGTATGCGAAATGAACACGTACGGCTATTATCTATTCATAATTGTCTATAATATGACACACGGATGTCTACTGCATCGGCAAGGTCAGAGAGCTCCAGAATGGGCCTGTGATTCGCAATGGCTTTTATGGCTTGGATGGGATACAACGCCGAGAGCGCCTGTCGAACACGGCGTTTAAGCGATCCTCAGTTCATTCTGTTCCAAATTCATCGAAGGAGACGAACAACGATGGATTGACCCCTTATGAACGGCGGCTCGTAAAACACAGGCAGAAAAAGCGGGTTGACCACGCACATGGACGACATGTGGACGGCAGCCCACTCATAAAATAAAACCGCGGGATAGATAGCGTTGCTGTAGATTACTGCTGTAGAAACGATTCAGGGCCGGATTTCCTCATTGGGAAACCGGCCCTGAACTGCTGTGGAGCTGAGGGGAATCGAACCCCTGACCTTCTCATTGCGAACGAGACGCGCTACCTACTGCGCTACAGCCCCAACTGCCTTTGACAGCGACTCTTACTTTAGCACGGCTCGAATCACTGTTGTCACCCGTGGGGTCTGGTGCCAGAGAGACCACATCAGTATGTTTCGGCCGCCGTGCGGGCCGCGTCCCGGCTGTTCAACATCCTCGTGCTGTATCTGCTAAATCCAGCGGTCACTCAACCAAATACGACTGTGCCAATCGTCATAGTTCATCGGCTCCCCGGTATAGAGCGGCCAGAAATAGGCGAAGCAGAGTACGACCGCAGCGACGTAGGCCCCGACGATCAGGGCACCGATCAAGCGTCGTTCCGATGACGAACCGGCCGGACCGAGAATCAAGCCCAGCATCCACACCACGGCGATGATAAAGAACGGGACCACTGGAGCGATGTAGAAGAAGAACATGGTGCGGTCCGGGTAGAACAGCCACGGAAGTATTCCGGCGGTCACCACGACGACCACCAGGCCCGCGCGCCAGTCCTTACGCGCAATTCCCCACAGAGCCATGGCCAGAAGGGCCGGAATAAACAACCACCACAACAGGGGAGTTCCCAGGAGCAGAACCTCGGCGGCGCACTTATCGGCTCCGCAGGACACGTCGCTGCTCCAGTAGAAGACGACCGGACGTAGATTGAACAGCCACTCCAGCGGGGTGGATTGGTAGGAGTGCTCTGCCGACAATTGGGCGTGGAAGTTGTAGATGTCCAGGTGATATTGGAACCAATTGGCCACATCGGTGACGACGGGAATATAGGTCGACCCTTGCTCTTCGAGTTGGCGACGCCCGTACGCCTCTGAATTCGCGAACCAACCCCACCAGCTCGCCAGGTATACTCCGACGCTCACCGCCCCGGGCAGGAGGACGCTGGGAAGCGCCCGCCACCACGGTCGGCGGCGTTTGACCGCCGTATTGCGACAGGCGTCCCACACGACGACGAGCAGCAAGGCGGCAAGAATGAACCACAACGCGGACCATTTGATGCCCATCGCGAGTCCGAACGCCGCTCCACAGGCGATACGCCACCGATGACGCACAAGAAACGCCGTTCGCTTGCCCCACAGCTCGTGGTCATGCGTCTGGCGATCCCTCACCAGACAGTAAAAGCCAAGCAATACGAAGAAGGCGAGAAACACGTCGAGAAGCGCGACTCGCGACAGCACGACGTGCGAACCCTCCAAGGCAAGCAGGAGTCCCCCGAGTGCCGAGAGTGTCATAGACCCGGTCATACGCAGGAGCAATCGGATCAGAACGAACACCGTCAAGACGCCGACGGTCGCTGAAGCGATACGCCAGCCGGTTTCGTTGTATCCGAAGGTCAGCTGGCCGAGTCCGATGAGCCATTTGCCGAACGGGGGATGTGCCACGAAGGCGGCCGTATCGCTTGCCAGGTCCCATTCCACCCCGTGTTGTAGCAGGGTTCGGGCGTCTTGAGCGTAATAGACCTCGTCGAAGATCAACCCGGACGGGTGACTCAATCCGACCAGCCGCACGATGGCCGCGACGGCGGTGACGAGGAGGGTCGCCGTCCAAGCGTGGTTCTTTTCCGGATGGTGGAAGCGTCGGCGCAGCCAGGGGGTCGGTCCCGGCGGTCGCTTGGGATGCCATCCGGGCGGCATGTCGGGGGGTGTGGGGAGTCCGGTCGTGGTGGTCACGGCTTAGTCCGTTGGATCGGATTGTGCTGGCATGAGCGTATTTTAACCGGCGGGGCGTGGGGGTCGACCGTGCCCTATTCAAGCCTCGTGGTCCTGAATAGGGCCGTCGTCCGTTTAGTTGAACCAGAGGTCGATTTCACGCTTGGCCGATTCGGGTGAATCGGAGGCGTGAATGAGGTTCCTCTGTTGGGAGAGTGAGTAGTCGCCTCGGATGGTTCCCGCTTCGGCCTTGCGACCGTCGGTGGCTCCGGCAATTGTCCGCACGGCGGGAATGGCCTCGTCGCCGGTGGCGATGAGCGCGACGAGCGGCCGGGAGGTCATGAACGCCTTCAGATCGGGGTAGAAGGGCTTTTCAACGTGTTCGGCGTAGTGAGCGTCGGCGAGTTCACTCGTCATGGTGCGCATTTCCATCTTTTCGATGGTGAGGCCCTTGTTTTCGAGACGGTTGAGGACGGTACCGATGAGTCCGCGCTCGACCGCGTCGGGTTTGATCAAAATAAGTGTGCTTTGTTCTGCCATGCCGTCCATGATAAGTGTCCTTGTGCTTGTGGTCGGTGGCACGTAGCCTGGTTGGGAGGTGTTGTTCATCAACGTTGCGGCAGCGGCGTGTCGGTTGCTTCCCGGCTCCGGAAGGTTCCGGTTTCGCAGGCGAGACGCCGAGATGAGCGATATCGATAGAGCTGGTTGTCAGGCGTCTTGAATCGGTGAGGTGTGTACTTATGGCTCGTGGTGGCGGCGGTGGCGGTGCGTCTAAACCCTCGGCCCGTCCGACGCCGAAACCGTCCCGTGGCGGCGCGAAGGCCGGCGCCAAGGTCGGTGGTGCGAAGCCCGGTGGTGCCAAACCACGCCAACCGGTCAAGAAAGCGGCCCCGAACGGCCAGGCGAGAAAAGCGCAGCCACCGACCTTCAGTGGAAAAGACGCGGCCCGTTTGCAGATGGAGCGGTCCTGGTGGGCGGAACATTCGGACGCCAAAGATCACCTGGCGTCGACCCAGGGGCACGCCATGAAGTCCGAAGCCGTTGGCACGATTCTCAATGGGGACCGTCGGCTGCGTTGGCGGACCTCGCATGCGACCGGAGCGATTTTCTTCCTGTTGTTGGCCCTGTTTACCACGGCGATGGCGGTCGGGTCGCAGAACCTGATCGTGGCGATCATGGCGTTCGTCTGTGTGGCCTTTGCTCTGGTTTTCGTGACCATTGAATTCGCGGCACGGCGGTTCCCCGACCCCGTCCCCCGTCCGCATTCGATCAATCAGACGCGGGTGGAGGACCTGCTGCTGGTCGACGACATTCCCGGCCCGCGTCAACCGTCCGAGCCTGGTGGTCGCCTGGACGACCTGTTCACCCCCGAGACGCCGCCTGCGCCGGCGTCGGGTCCCGGTGCGTCGATCGGGGTCAAGGTGCCGCAGGTCGACCTTCCGAAACAGGAGGAAGAGGAGAAGGACCCGATCCGCCTGACGGGGGAGTCCGAGCGGCGGGAGAAACCGCGCCCCGTGCGTTTGCCGGACAATCTGACTGAATTGATGACCTCGGGCAAGGAAGTCGACATCGGCGAGGTGACCGGTACGTCTACGACGCTGGTGGTGGAGGATCTGGATCGGTCGCTTGATTTCTATACGCGTTGCCTGGGGCTCGACACCGTCGACCGGACCTCGGAGGCGGCCGTGGTGGAAGCGGGCTTTGGCAACATTCTCCTGTGGCAACGTCCGGACGCTCCGTCCGAGGCGGTCGGCGTCATGCATCTGACCTTCGAGGTCAATGACGTGCAGGCCGCCTTCGACCGTATGAACGAGGCCGGAGTGTCGTTCCTGCATCGTCCGCGAACCGCATTGCTGGGTGAACACTACGAACTCAAGGCCGCCGGTTTTCGTGACCCCGACGGCCACGGCCTGGCCATTACGGAGCACCGGCGTAAGTGCGAGGCGTAAGGGGCCGAACGGCGTTCGTGACATCGATGTTCCGATAAAATCCGCGCTGTCGCGTCAGGTATGGGGCGTTTGTCGTGATTTCGAGCCGAATTCGAGCCCAGAAGATTTGCTAATTATTTGATCGATTTTGATGCCGGGGTAAAATGAGGTATCCAGTCAGCCTTCCGACAATGGAACCGTGACAAATGGTTCCAAAAGGAGGAAAGATGGCCTCGCTTCTGGTATTGCTGGCGTTGATCGCCTTGGTCACTCTACTACGGATTATTTTGACTCCGACTGGTTCGTGGGGTGGGAACCCGTATCGCGCGCTGGGCCATCATGTTCGTCATTTCCGTCGGAAACGGTGGTTCAATCATCCTGACCGGGAACGCGAGACCGCCGACGACTAGGAACGTCGACCTGCGGTCGCCGGGGCGGCCGCAGCAGCTCATTGCGAACCTTCCAACAGTAGCCCCATACGGCCGCGCTGATGACACCGGCGATGCCGAGTGCCGGATGTACTGTCCAGGAAGCGACCAATACGACCTGTAGTCCCATACCGGCGGGCCATATCCAGCCGTGTCTGGAGAATCCCAGCAGGACGAGGCAGCCGAGGGCGAGCGCGCCCAGAATCACCAATGCCCAGGTCGGATCGGGCAGGACCATGTTCATCGGTGCCATTCCCAGGAGCAATGAAATCGACTCCAGGATGAGGGCGGCTGTGGCCAGGCCGCGTGCCGCCGCCGGGGGATTCTTCAAACCCGACCGTGATTCATCCGTGGGCGGGTTCGTATCGCTGTCTGACATGCCGCTTGCCTCTATTCGCGCACCAGAAGGCGGCGTGCGTCGCTGACGGTGAAGACCGATCCGGTCACGAGTACCCCGCCACCGGCCTCGTAGGCGTCGTCGTCGTTTTCCGCTTCCTGCATCGCCGTGGAGATCGCCTCGTCCAGTCGGGATACGACGGTGACCCGTTCGGGACCGAACACGTCGTTCGCCTTCTCCCCGAGTGTGGCGGCGGGCATGGCCCGGTCACTGGTGGGACGGGTAATGACCACCTCGTCCAGTACCGGCTCCAGCAATTCCAGCATGTAGTCCGCTTCCTTGTCGGCGAGAATACCGACGACCCCGATGAGCTTGCGGAAGGTGAATTCCGAGTCCACCGCGCGTACGGTGGCGTCCATGCCCGCTGGGTTGTGTGCCGCGTCCAGAATGACCGTGGGGCTGGTACGCACGACCTCCAGACGTCCGGGGGTGGAGAATTGGCCGAAGGCCTCTTCGAGCACCTCCCGGTCCAGCTCTTTCTGCTCTCCGTTCCCCAACAGCGTCTCCACCGCCGCTACGGCGGTGGCGGCATTGTGTGCTTGGTGTTCGCCGTGAACCGGGAGGAACAGGTCATCGTAACGAGCGGCCTTGGTTTCAATGCTGACCATTTGCCCGCCGACGGCCAGCTCTCGGCTGACCACCTGGTAGGAGCGACCTTCCGCTACCAGCCCCGAGCCCGTGTCCCGAGCGCGACGCAGCAGCGCGGCCATCGCCTCGGTCGGCTGTTCGGCGGTCACCAGGGTCGAACCGGGGTGGACGATCCCGGCCTTGACGGAAGCAATTTCAGCGAACGTCTCGCCCAGGTATCGCGTGTGGTCCAGTGCGATCGGCGTGATGACGGCTACCTCGGAGCCCAGCACGTTCGTCGAATCGGTGGCTCCGCCGATCCCCACTTCGACGACGCCGACGTCCACCGGAGCGTCGGCGAAGGCGGCGAAGGCGAGTGCCACGTTCACGTCGAAATACGTCAGCGATTCGGTGAACTTCTCGTCGACCATGTCCACCATCGGCGCGATTTCCGAGTACACCTCGGCGAGGCGTTGCGGGTCGATCGGTTCGCCGTTCAGGCTGATGCGCTCGGTGACGTCGTGCAGGTGCGGGGAGGTGAACCGTCCGGTCTTGAGGCCGTGAGCCTGTAGTAGTTGGTCGATGAACCGTGAGGTCGAGGTTTTCCCGTTCGTACCGGTGATGTGAATGGAGCGGAAGGTCTTTTGGGGATCTCCCAGCAGGTGCAGGAGCATTTCGATGCGTTCCATGGTGAATTCCCACCGGGCGAAGCCGCGGGCTTCCAAGGTCGCTTCGACCGCTGCGAGTACGGCCTGTTGTTCGCTCGTGTAACGAGGCATGACTTCCCCACCTTTGTTGTGCCCGGTCGCGGTGACCGTCGTTAACCTGTCAGTTCTGTTGACGTCTTGGCAGACATTGACCGGTCCACACCACAGAGGGCAGGGACCGGTCATTCGACGATAGCCGACGGGAGGGCGGGCTGGAAGGCTATTGAGGTCTATCTTGCAGGCCCGCCCACCTCTTATTTCAAGCGTTCTAGCTGGGCGTTGACACGTTCGATGTCGTTCTCCGCCGCAGTCTTTCGGGACTTGATCTTCTCTACGACCTCAGCGGGTGCTTTGGCGAGGAAGTTCTCGTTGGCGAGTTTCGCCTCGCACCCGTCGAGTTCCTTCTGGGCGGCACGCAACGCCTTGTCGAGGCGGGTGCGTTCGGCGGCGACGTCGATGCTGCCGGAGGTGTCGATCTCCACGTTCAAGGTGTCGGTGACGGCCAGGGTTCCGGTGGCTGCGAACTCGTCTCCGGGCTCGTCGAGGCGGGCCAGGTTGCGAATGAGCGGTTCGAGGTCGGCGAGCCCGGCGGTGTCGAGGCCGACCAACCGTGCCGCCACCTTCTGCGAGGGCTTGATGCCCTGTTCGCTGCGGAAGGAGCGGATTTCGGTGACGAGGTTCTGCAGGCTCGCGACGGTCGTTCCGGCGGAGTCGTCGCGAGCGTCGATCTGCGGCCAGGCCGCGACGGTCAATGAAGCGTCGTCGTTGACCAGAGTGGTCCAGAGTTCCTCGGTAATGAACGGCATGACCGGGTGGAACAGTCGGAGGAGCTGATCGAAGACGTAGCCGAGCACCCGTCGGGTGGTTGCGGCGCGTTCGCCGCCGGCGGCGAGGACGGGTTTGGTGAGTTCCAGGTACCAGTCGAATACGTCGTCCCAGGCGAAGTGGTACAGGTCGTACATGGCCTTGGCGTACTCGTACTTTTCCCAGTACCGGTCGACGGCGGCGACGGTTTCTGTCAGGCGCGACAGAATCCATCGGTCGATGACGCCCAGGTCGTCGGGTAGTGCACCGTCGACGTGTGCCCCGCTCATGAGCGCGAAGCGGGTACCGTTCCACAGTTTGTTCCCGAAATTGCGGGCAATCTCGGCGAGTTCTTCGGAGGCGACGATGTCGGATCCGGGCTCGACGTCGCGTACCAGCATGAACCGTAGGGCGTCGGCTCCGTAGCGGTCGATCACGTCCAAGGGATCGATACCGTTTCCGGAGGACTTCGACATTTTCTTGCCGTGTTTGTCACGGATGAGGCCGTGCAGGAAAACCTCGGTGAACGGGGCACGGCCCATGGCGTAGGTCCCGAACATCATCATCCGCACCACCCAGAAGAAGATGATGTCTTGACCGGTGATGAGACTGGCGGTCGGGTAGAACTTGCGCAGGGCGGCAGTGTCGTCGGGCCATCCGAGGGTGGAGAACGGCCAGAGCCCGGAGGAGAACCAGGTGTCGAGGACGTCGGGATCCTGTCGGTAGCCTTCCGGTGGCACTTCGTCGGGCCCGAGGCAGATTTCCTCCCCGTCGGGTCCGTACCAGATCGGTATGCGGTGTCCCCACCACAGTTGACGAGAGATGCACCAGTCTTGCAGGTTGTCCACCCAGGAGAAGAATTGTTTTTCCTGTTCCGGCGGGTGGATGGTGGTTTCGCCGCTGCGCACGGCGTCTCCGGCGGCGCGAGCGAGTGGTTCCACGTTGACGAACCATTGCAGGCTCAGACGCGGTTCCACGACCGTGTCGCACCTGTCGCAGTGGCCGACGGCGTGGGTGTACGGGCGTTTCTCCTCTACGATGCGGCCTTCGGCGCGCAGGGAGGAGGCGATCGCGGACCGGGCCTCGAAGCGGTCGAGGCCCTCGAACGGACCGCTGGCGGTGATGACGCCGCGCTCGTCCATGATCAGGGGCATGTCGAGGTTGTGGCGTTGCCCGACGGCGAAGTCATTGGGGTCGTGCCCGGGAGTGATCTTCACGGCCCCGGAGCCGAACTCGGGGTCGACGTATTCGTCGGCGATGATCGGGATATGGCGTCCGGTGAAGGGCAGCTCGACGGTCCGGCCCACCAGGTGCCGGTACCGTTCGTCGTCGGGGTGGACGGCGACGGCGGTGTCGCCCAGCATGGTTTCCAGACGGGTCGTGGCCACCACAATGGAATCGTCGCCGTCTCCGTATCGCATGGACACCAGTTCACCGGCGTCGTCGGAGTGTTCCACCTCGATGTCCGACAGTGCCGTCATACAACGTGGGCACCAGTTGATAATGCGTTCGGCACGATAGATCAAACCGTCGTCGTAGAGATTCTTGAAGATGGTGAGCACCGCGCGGGACAGGCCGTCGTCTAGGGTGAAGCGCTCGCGGTTCCAGTCCACGCCGTCACCGATTCGCTCCATCTGGGTGGAAATCCGGTCGTGGTAGGAGTCCTTCCATTCCCAGACCTTGTTGATGAACGCTTCGCGGCCCATGTCGTGTCGTGACAGGCCCTCTTGGTCGGCGATTTTGCGTTCCACGACGTTCTGCGTTGCGATTCCGGCGTGGTCGGTTCCCGGCAGGAAGAGAGCCTCTTTACCGCGCATGCGTTCCCGACGCACGTGCGCGTCGATGACGGCGTGGTTGAGGGCATGTCCCAGGTGCAGTTGTCCGGTCACGTTCGGAGGTGGGATGACAATGCAGTAGGGGTCGCGGTCCGACGTGTCGGAGGCAGCGAAACGCCCGTCTACTACCCATTTCGCATAACGCCGACCTTCTACTTCGGTGGGCGCGAAATTCTTTGCGAGTCGGGTCGTCGGGCTCTGGGTTTGTTTCGCTGAATCAGTCACCCGTCAATGATAGCGACCTCAATAAACGTGCCTCAAGCGACTTTCCGGCGAGTGCGGTCAAGCAACCCGGTCGGGCCTATTGAGCGACCGTCTCGTTGGGCTTCTTTTTCTTCTTGTTGCCCCCGCCGCTTGAATTACTGTTTTTAGTCTTCTTGGCCGAGCCGCCGTCGTCCGCGTCGTCCTTGGCGCCGACCTCTTCGCGGGCCTGCTCAAGAATCTTGTCCGCCTCGGCGCGCGCCTCTTCCTTGACGGATTCGGCCTGAGCTTTCGCGGTGGCCAGCATGGCCTCCACGTCGCGCCGTCCGGTCGAGTTGGCGGACTGCTTGATCTCATCGGCGCGCGCTTGTGCGCGTTCGATCTTCTTCTCGGTGTCGGCCAGACGCGTTTGTGCGTCTCGGACGGTCTCCTCGGCTTCGGTGCGGGCGTCGGCGATCAACGTGTCGGCCTTGGCCTGCGCGTCATCCTGTTGTTTCTGGGACTTGGAGGTGGCTTCGGCCAGAATGTCGTCGACTTCCCGTTCGGTGTCGGCGACGATGGTGGCGGCCTTGTCCTGTGCCTCGGTGAGCTCACGTTGAGCCCGTTCCCGCGCGTCGGCCAGTTCCTTCTGCGCGGTGTCTTCGGCCTCCGACAATTCCTTTCGGGCGGTCTCCCTCGCCTCTGCCAGTTCCTTTTCGGCGGCCTCACGTGCGTCGGCAAGCTCTTTCTCCGCGTTCTGAGTCGCGTCGGCGAGCTCTTTTTGCGCCTGATTGCGGTCGGCACGGGCCTTTTCCGCTTCGCTGTGGGCGGCTTCGTACTCGGAATTGGTTTCAGTGGTGAGGCGTTCGGCCTCCTCGCGTGCCTCCCGGCTCAACGTCTCCCGTTCGTCCTTCGACTCATTGTCGAGGCGTGCCCGTTCGGTCTCGGCCTCCGCGTTCAGTCGTTCGATCTCCTCTTCGACGGCCGACAGCTTCCGCTGCGATTCGGCTTGGACCTCCGCCAGGGTCTCGTCACGTTTGCGTTCGGCTTCCGCTTGAGCTCGCTCCGCCTCAGAACGGAGGCGTTTGGCCTCGTCGGTCGCCTCGGTCCGCATGAGAGTAGCGGCGTCGGCCGCCTCCGCACGAAGCCGAGTGGCCTCGACATCGGCTTCGGAGAGCTTCTGCTGTGCGACCGCTTCGGTGTCGCGCTTGTACTTCTCCATTTTCTCCACCGCTTCGGTGTGGAGATCGCGCAGTTCGTTCTCCGTCTCGAGATGGCGACGTTCGGCCTGTTTATCGGCTTCCGCTACGATCTTTTCGGCCCGATCGCGAGCCTCGGCGACGGTTCGTTCCGACTCCTGGGCGGCGTCTTCCCTGAGCTGAGTGGCCTCTTCGCGGAGCCGTTCCACATGGGCGACCAATTGCCGGGCCTGCTCGTCGGCGGCGGCGCGCTTGTTCTCCGCCTCCTGTTCGGCCTCGGCGATCAGATTCGCCGCCTTGGTTTCGGCCTCCTCCACCGCTTCCTGGGCTTTGCGTGCCTGCTTGTTGATTTCGGCATCGATGATGGCGCGACGGTCGGCTTCGGCCTTATCGGCGGCTTGACGGCGGTTCTGCAGGCTGACTTCGAAATCGTGTTTCGCCTTGGCGATTTCCTGTTCGGCCTCGGTGCGCAAACGGTCGACTTCGGCGCGTCTGGCGTCAACGTCCCGCAGGGCCTTTTGTTTGATGTCGTCGGCCTGCTCTTCCGCCAAGGTCAACATGTCTTCGATCCGTACGCCCAGGTGTCGATAGGACACGTTCTCGCCGGACGCCGACCGCCGACGGAGATCTTGAATCTGCGCTTGAAGCTGCTGAACCTGCACAACGAGGCGATCGATTTGAGCGAGAGCCTCGGCGCGTTCCCCGGCAAGCGTGTCGAGCTGCAGTTGCATGGCTGAGAAGTGCCGGTTGACCTGAGCTCGATCGTAACCGAACATCGCAGTCTCGAACTCGCGTTCGACGGTGTCGGATTCGAAATCGACGATGAGACTCTCGTCTTTGCCGTTATCCTTGCGCGCCATCGTTATCTTAACCTCACTTGCCTGCCGTGCCGTCTGGATCTGACTTTAAATGACAGTTATTCGACCTAAGTTCACATAGGGCACTCTACCGAGTAGCGGGGTAGTGCGCGGAGCATAATCCTGAATTTAACCCCGCACTGAACTATTTTCGCAGACTCCCTTGTTCCAGGCTAGTCCGTGCCCATGATCGAAGAAACAATCGGCAGGATCCATTGTTAATAATCTTATTCCCGGACCCTACTCAATACGGTCGATTCGGCGCGTCGAAACCGAGTCGGACCTCTATAAAACATGTCCGGTGGAGTGTCGAGGGGGAGCGGTGGGTAACTCCGGTCCGCCAATGCCGTGGGGGCGACCGCATGAGCGGCGTCCCTCACTCCTCGCCTCCTGCCTCGCTTCGCGCACCATGGCCCGTGACGTGCAGGGAAGTATGAGGATCCGGAAAAGAGTGGCGGTCGGCCAAGGCGCTGTGCAAGCCTGGTGCCTCAACCGACCGCCGCGGTCACTGATCGATCGATTTACTCGTCGTCTTTGGAACCGCCCATCATGCCGGTGAGCTGTTGGGTCATGTTCCGCAGAGTTCCTTGAATCTCGTCGCGCTGCTTGGTGAGTTCGTCCACCTTGTTCTGAGCGGTCGTGGTGATTTCTTCCGCGTCGCTCTTGGCGTCGGACAACAGCCGCTCGGCTTCCTTCTTGGCATCCGAGACGGCTTTTTCGGCGTCCTTTTTGGCCTTGCTGGTGGTTTCTTCGGCGTACTGCTCCGCATCCGCCCGCTTCTGCTCGGCCTTGGTTTCGGCCTGACGAGCGCGTTCTTCGGCTTCCCCGGCGCGTCCTTCGGCATCGCTGACCAGCTTCTGGGTCTCGGCGACCGCCTTCGAGTGGCGTTCGGATTCGTCGCGCTCGGCTTTTTCCTTGCGCTCGGCCAGTTCCAAGTCCAGGGCCTGCAAGTCCTTGTCGCGCTTTTCTTTGGCTTCGGCGAACAATTTGGCGGCTTCGGCCCGCTTTTCCTCGGCCTCACGAGCGGCTTTGGCTCGCAACTGGGTGATTTCCCGGTCGGCCGTCGCCCGCAGAGTCGCCACTTCCCGTTCCACACTGGCTTTCAGTTCAGCAACTTCATGCCCGGTCGACGTCCGCAGCTGCTTGGTCTCGCGTTCCGCGTCGGCCCGCAAGGTCTCGCATTCCCGGCGCGCGTTGGTGCGCAGCTCGGCGACTTCACGTTCCACTTGAGTGCGGAGCGAGGTGGCTTCCCGCTCGGCGTTCTGCTTGAGATTGTCCGACTCATTGCGTGCCGCATCGGTGATTTCGCGGGCCTCTAGGCGAGCTGCCGACAGAATGCCCTCGGTTTCGCGTTTAGCTTCAGCCCTATGCTCATTGGCCTGTTCCTCAGCCAACCGAAGAATCTGTTCCACACGAGTGCCCAGCCCTGACAGGGTGGGTTTGGAATTCTCTTCCAGCTGTTTGTTCTGCTCGGCCAAACGCTGTTCCAAGCCTTGAATGCGCTGCTCGGCCTGGCGCAGGCGACGCTGCGCTTCCGACATGCGCTGTTCTACCTCAGTGCGCTGTTGCTGCGCCTGGGACAGCTTGGTGAGATTCTTCTGGATGAAGTCATCCACCTGGTGCCGGTCGTATCCACGCAATTGAACGGGAAAATCCGGAACCGACGATTCATTGTCAAAAAATGTGTTATTGGAGGGCTGTTGCTGCGACATTGCCCTATAGTTGCAGATTAATTTTCAGTTATCAACACCAAGGTAGGTACTTTGTGCGGTGTTTTTCATTTGTGGCACCACTGTTGAGATACAGTGCGAACGATGGTTACCGACCACAGTGGTGCCACCCGGTCGTTACATATCGACATCGCGTCGGTGACGCGGATGACGACTACCGCTTGGCGGGTTCCACCAATTCCAAAAGCACCCCTTCGGCGTCACGCGGGTGCACGAAATTGATTCTGCTGTCTGCGGTGCCGTGACGCGGCCGCTCGTACAGTAGCTCCACCCCTTGTTCGGTCAACCCGGCGCACACCGCGTCGATGTCGTCGACCGTCAGCGCCATCTGCTGTAGGCCCGGACCGCGCTTGTCCAAGAATTTTCCGATCGGGGAGTCGTCGCGCAGCGGAGCGAGAACCTGCAATTGCGTATCGCCGTCCGGCCAGGACACCATGGCCTCGATGACGCCTTGTTCCTCGTTCTCCTCGCGGTGCACGCATTCGCCGCCAAAGAACCCCTCATAGCGTTCCAGGGCTTTGTCGAGGTCGGCGACGGCGACGCCGACGTGGTCCACCCGCCGAATGTGAAAGCTCGTTTCAAAGGACATATCATAGAGATTACCGGCAGTGTATCGAGCGCTAGACTGCGGTTGGCGCGCCGTACGGGCGACGCCCGCGCACCTGCGCTCTACTGACATTGTTCAGCGAGTCTGCCGTGGTCGGAGGTCGGCGGACCCCGTCGGGTAGCGTAACGGCTCCCGGACGGATCGCCGGTCGCGAAACCGGCCTCAGCAACGACGATTTTGGAGGACACCGTGGTCAACGACGACACAACCGTCATTCTTGCCGCCGCCCGCACACCCATTGGGCGGTTCACTGGGGGCCTCGCCGACTTCAGCGCACCCGCGCTGGGAGGAGTCGCGATCAAGGCCGCCCTGGAACGTTCCAACGTCCAGCCCGACCAGGTCGGACAGGTGATCTTGGGACACGTACTACCGGCAGGCAGCGGGCAGAATCCCGCCCGACAGGCCGCGGTGGCCGGGGGCATCCCCATGTCGGTGCCCAGCCTATCGGTCAACAAGGTCTGCCTCTCGGGGATGACCGCGATCGGCATCGCCGACCGGTTCCTGCGCTCGGGAGACGACGACTTCATCGTGGTGGGCGGAATGGAGTCTATGACCCAGGCCCCGCACATGCTGCCGAAATCCCGTCGGGGATACAAGTACGGTGACGTCACCATGCTGGACCACCTGGCCTTCGACGGACTGACCGACGCCTACGACGGCATTTCCATGGGCGAATCCACCGAACGTCACGTGCAGAAGACCGGAATCAGCCGTCAGGACCAGGACGGCTACGCCGCCGAAAGCCAGCAGCGCGCCGCGAAGGCGGCCTCGGCCCGTGCGGAGGAAATCGTTCCGGTCGAGACCCGAAAGGGGACGGTCGACGCCGACGAATCACCGCGTGGCGACACCACGGCCGAGGGACTGGCCGGATTGCGGCCCGCCTTCGCCAAAGACGGGACCATCACTCCGGGAACCTCCTCTCCGATGAACGACGGAGCGGTGGCGCTGGTGCTGACCACCAAATCGAAGGCCGAGGAACTCGGCCTGGAATGGGAATCGGAGATTCTCTCCTACTCGACGGTCGCGGGCCCCGACAACTCTCTTCTACGGCAGCCGTCCAACGCCATCAAGGCCGCGCTGCGGGACACCGGATACGGTGCCGACGACCTGGAGGCCGTCGAAATCAACGAGGCGTTCGCCGCGGTGGCGCTGGCCTCCATCGACGATCTCGGTGTCGACCCCGCACACGTCAACCGCGACGGGGGCGCGATCGCTCTGGGGCACCCGTTGGGAGCCAGCGGGGCACGCCTGGTACAGACGCTGTCACGTCAACTCTCCAGCGGAGCGGTCGGCGCCGCCGGACTGTGCGGCGGTGGCGGACAGGGCGACGGAATTATCCTGCGCGCCAAGTAAGTTCAAGTCATACTCTCCTGGCACCGCGGACCGGCCCACCCTAAGCCGACGCGGTGCCGCAGCGAACACAGCGAATAGGGCCGGAATGTCGAAGAAGATTGACGTTGACAAACAGGTGGCCGAGGCCCGAGCCGGTTCTCGTCGCGCCACCGCGCGGCTCCTGACGGCATTGGAATCCGATTCCGAGCAGGTACCGCACATCACCGCCGCTACGGCCGGAGGAAACGCCAAGGTCATTGGACTCACTGGTTCACCGGGAGTCGGAAAGTCCACCCTGACGTCAGCGCTTATTTCCGCGTGGCGGGCGCAGGGCCTGCGGGTGGCGGTTCTGGCGGTCGACCCCTCGAGCCCCTTCAGCGGCGGGGCCATCCTGGGCGATCGGGTCCGCATGGCCGACCACGCTCTGGACGACGGCGTCTACATCCGTTCGGTGGCCACTCGCGGACACCTGGGCGGCCTGGCCGCCACCACCGGTGCGTCGGTGCGCCTGCTCGAAGGCCTCGGATTCGACGTGGTCATCGTCGAGACCGTCGGCGTCGGACAGGCGGAGGTGGAGATCGCCTCGCTGGCCGACACCACCTTGCTGCTGTTGGCCCCCGGTATGGGCGACGCGATTCAAGCGGTGAAGGCCGGAGTCGTGGAAATCGCCGACGTATACGTGGTCAACAAGGCCGACCGTCCCGGTGCCGACGCCACCGTGCGCGACATGCGCGCCATGATGAGTCTGGTCCGGCGGGAGGCCGGCGAATGGCGCCAACCGATCGTCAAAACCCAGGCCGAGGACGCCGGTGGGATCGACGAACTGACCGCTGAAATCGACAACCATCGTGAATGGCTGATCAAACACGACCGACTCGCCGCGATGCGTCGGCACCGGGCGTGGGCGGAGATCCGCGCGGCCGTCGACGACCGCTTGCGCCACCACTACCGGGTAGGAGACGACCTGGCGGCCCAACTGGCCGACGGAGACATCGACGTCTACGCGGCAGTGCGGAAGGTACTTGACGATTGAGCGCCTCCTCGCCACTTGTGCCCGGAGGAAATCTCCGGGCACAAGTGGCCGGTACGGTGCCGCCGCGGACACCGCCGGTTCGCGTCACGTAGGCCATCGCTGTCGCCCGCGCGTGGCCGACCGGTGTCGTACGGGTGCATCGTGCCCCGGTCACGACGACCGCTGCGCGGAGTCACGACGGGTTCATCGCCGCTGCAACTGGTACGCTCAGGGGCCGAGCCGGGGCCCGACCTCGCGCCACCCTCTCACACCACGAATCGCACTCAATACATTACCTAGGGCAATTCCCTTGGCGTGACCAGTAACTCGTGTAAATTTGCGCGACCACACCTCAACAATGAGAGGGAAACTTGATAGCCTCACATTTGGGATAAAACCTACTACTCGGTCAGAACGCTCAAAAGGGAGGTGACACTTGACTTCCGCAAACGCCGTTGGCGCCGCCACGATCGACCGTTTACTGCATCGCGACCCGGTTGCCAGCGTATTCAGTGGAAATCATAGTGACGATCCCGCCTCCCCCGTCACCATCACCGTCGGACACGAACGCGTCGACGGCTCCCGACGCGAGGTGTTCCTGGAATGGGCCTCTCGTCTCGCCGGTGCGACCACGCACCCGCATCTCAGCAACTGCGCCACCGCAGGACTCACCGAATCCGGGCGGCCCTACATGGCCTTCCAGACCACCCGACGCACCCTGACCGACCTGCTGTTGGAAGGCGGGCCGCTACCGACGGGGCAAGTACGAGCCGTCGGTGTCGCCCTTGCCGACGCGCTCGCCCATTACCATCACCACGGCCTCATTCACGGTGCCGTACAACCCAGCTTCATCCTGGTCGGACGCAATAAAATCCTCCAGCTTACCGGCTACGACAATACCGCCCCCGTCCTTGCCCGGCCCTTGCCCGCGAGCGTCTACACCGCCCCCGAACACCTCGACGCCGCCATCGCCGGTGAAGTGGCGGCCTCCCCGGCTTCCGACGTCTACGCACTCGGGTCCGTTCTCTATACGGCTCTCGGCGGCGTCCTTCCATGGGCGCGTCCGGAAAGCGCCAGTATCACCGATCCATTGACCCGCGCCGCGCCGGTCGGCCCCATCCCCGGGGTCAGCCGGACCATCAGCGAACTTCTCGCCGCCTGCCTGTCGTCGGAACCGCAGCAGCGACCCAGCGCCTCGGACCTGGCCTCCTCCCTGTCGGAGGTCGATATAGCCTCGATCCCCGTGCAGCGAATGGCCCCCGTCAACATCCCCAACACTCAACTGCCGCAGACGGGTCTTCGTCCGGTCACGGTCAATACGTCCACCGAACTCGAGATCAGCTCCCGGAAACGTGAACCCGACGGTTTTCGCCGTCGTCTGCGCAAGGTGACGACCGGTACGGCCGGACTCGCACTGACCGGTGCACTGTTGGGCGGCGTGGCGCTGGCGACCTACGCGGCCACCAATACCGAAGAGCCGCCGCTCTGTCCTGATGAGACCGAACTGAGCAAATTGGTCGACAATACCTATCCCGACGGAGAGGTCGTCGACCGCGACTGCGGTTCGTCGGGTTTCATTACCGCCTATGTGGAGACCACGGGCGGCAGCGGGGGCGGAGAAGAGACCGAATCGGCGGCCGTTCCCATCGCCTGGCAGGTACGTAATGATCGTCTCGAACGGATTCGGGACTGCACGGCGGCAACCGTGCCCGAAGAAGTGAAGGTTCACCTGGAATGCGCGGATTGAGCGAATGAGGTCCGTCCGAGCTCCGTTCGATCGGCTGACCATCGGCGGCACAAGGCGGCAGCGCTGCCAAACCCATGACACGAATGTTGACGTACCCTGATTTGATGCATCCTTCGGACTCCCATCGGCATTACTCACTCGACATCGACCCCGGTCAATCTCCGGAACCTTCGCCGTACACCGGGCCGCCTCCGCCCGTGCCGCAGCAGCACCGGAGACGCCGTTGGAAAGCGGCGGCCGTAGTTCTGAGCCTGCTGCTTGCCTTTACGTTCGGTTCGCTCGCCACGTACCTGTATCTCGACGGCGAACTGCACGAAGACACCGCCGTCCCCGGCGTCGACGCCGAGGCGGAGACCGACGATTTTCCCGACGATCACCGTCTGCCAGGTCCGCAAGGGACGGACACGACGATCCGCGTGATCGCCGATCCTCCGGAGTCCTACTTCGACGGCCTTATGGCGGATTACTGGACCAGTGCGCTCAAGCGGAGCGGCTGGAACGTCGAGTTGGTCGAGATCGACGCCCTCGAATCGGACGCGATTGACTCCGCTTTTCGCAAAGGCACGGCCGATGTGCACCTGAGCGCCTTCTTTCCCAGTCGAATACAGAGCTCAATCGAGGATGTTCGTTATGACGACTACGGGGCCTGGAATGAGAACGTCGGGCTACACATCGCTCTACCCGATGAGATGGAAGGGAGGGTGGAGTCCCTGCGTGACCTGCAAGGTAAGGCCGAGGAGTTCGGTGGAACCCTCTTGGTGCCGAGATTCTGGGAGGCGGAGGGGAAGCGTTTTATCGAAGACGTTTTCCCCTACTACGGCATTGAGGGATTCGACATGGAGGTAATGGAGGAAGCCGAGGTGGACCCCGAGTTTCGATCCATGCGTGAGGACGGCGAGACTCCGCTGGCCCTGGTGTTCATACCGATGATGTCCACGATGACGTCCCACTCGATCGTGGTTCCCGACCCCGATGATCGAGGATCGTATGGCTCCAACATGCGTATTTTGACCAGGGACGGGTTCAAGTTGGATCACCCGGAACTCGCCGAGGCCTTCGCGTCGTTCAATATGGACACCATACACCTGCTGGAGATGCAGAGTACCGCGGCCGTCTATACTGATCTGTCGGTGGATTCCCGGAACTTTTCCGAGTGGATCATGGATAATCCGATCGGGGATTTCCTGGACGACGAACCTCGGGAGATCACCTCCGGTGGAATCGGTGACACTGAAGAGAACGACGAGTGAGTTCCCCGGTGTTCGCCTGTACTATTGCGGTTTGGGTGGGAAGCCGCCGTAGACGGCGACGGTCTGGTTCTTATAGGCGGAGGTTTCGCCTTTTTCCATGGGATCGTTCCAGGTTGTCGGCAGAGGAGAACGGCGTGGTGTCACCCGCGCCACGATCCCGTCCCAGTATCGTCTCCGTTTGACTTTCGGTGGCACTAGGCGTCAACGCTGCCGTTTCCATCACACGGATACTGACGTATCCTGATTTGATGTATCCTTCGCATTCCCATCAGCATTACTCACTTGATCCTGGCCCCGGTCAAGCTCCGCCGCCTCCGCCACCACCGTATTCCGCGCCGCCTCCACCTGTGCCGCAGCCACCCCGGAGACGTCCCTGGAAAGCTGTGGCGGTGGTTCTGAGTCTGCTGCTTGCCTTTACGTTCGGTTCGCTCTCCACTTACCTGTATCTCGACGACGAACCACGCGAGTACGCCGCCGTCGCCGGCGTCGATGCCGAGACGGAGAGCGACGACGAGGAAGAGAGCGGCGACTTTCCCGACGACCACCGTCTGCCGAGTCCGCAAGGGACGAACACGACCATCCGTGTGATCACCGATCCACCCGAATCGTTCTTCGACGGCCCTACGGCGGAGTACTGGACCAGTGCTCTCAAACGGAGCGGCTGGAACGTCGAGTTGGTCGAGATCGACTCCCTTGATTCGGATGCGGTTGACACCGCATTTCGCAATGGTACGGCCGATGTGCATCTCAGCGCCATCTTCCCCAGTCGAGTACGCAGCTCAATCGAGGACGTTCGTTATGACGACTACGGGGCCTGGAACGAGAATGTCGGAATCCACATCGCTCTACCCGATGAGATGGAAGGTACGGTGGACTCACTGCGTGACCTGCAAGGAAAGGCCGAGGAGTTCGGCGAAACCCTCCTGGTTCCGCAATCCTGGGAGGCGGAAGGGGAACACTTTATCGAAGAGGTTTTCCCCTACTACGACATTGAGGGATTCGACATGGAGGTATTGGACGACACCGAGGTGGCCATCGAGTTTCAGTCCATGCGTGAGGACGGCGAGACTCCGCTGGCCTTGGTGATCATACCGTTGTTGTCCACGATGATGTCCCATTCCATCATGGCCAGTGACCCCGACGATCAGGGGTCGTACGGTTCCAACATGCGTATTCTGTCCAGGGACGGGTTCAAGTTGGATCACCCGGAGCTCGCCGAGGCCTTCGCGTCGTTCAGTATGGACACCACGCATCTGCTGGAGATGCAGAGTACCGCGGCCGACTTCTCCGATCTGTCGGTGAATTCCCGCAATCTCTCCGAGTGGATCATGGACAATCCGATCGGAGATTTCCTGGACGACGAACCACGGGAGATCACCTCCGGTGGAATCGGTGACACTGAAGAGGGCGACGCCGAGGAAGACTAGCGAGTTCCCCGGCGTTCGACGGTGTTATTCCGGTTTGGGGAGAAAGCCGCCGTAGGCGGCGACGGTCTGGTTCTTATAGGCGGAGGTATCGCCTTTTTCCATGGGACCGTCCCAGGTTGTCGGCAGCGGTGAACGACGTGGTGCCACTCGCGCCACGATCTCGTCCAGCACCGTCTCAGCCTGACCGACCCAGAGATGTTTACCGTTGTCCACCGGAACGACCTCGGCATGCGGAACGGCGGCGAACCGTTCCTTCGCCTCCGGCGGCTGCAGATAGTCGTCGTGCTCGGGAATCAGCGCCACGACCGAGCGGTCTTCCTCGGCCCACGCTCGCAGTTCGTCCTCCGTGGTGTATCGCAGGGGAGGAGACAGGAGAATGACGCCTTCGACTCCGGGCTCGCGGCCGTATTTCAGAGCCAGATCGGTACCGAAGGACCAACCCACGATCCACACGTTCGGTAGATCGCGGAATTCGGCGAATTCAACGGCCGCGGCGACGTCGAAGCGCTCGGCGACGGCGTCGTCGAATTCGCCCTCGCTTTTACCCTGCTGAGATTCCGTGCCGCGTGTGTTGAAGCGCAGTACCGCGATATTGGCCAAGGCCGGTAGACGCCACGCGGCCTTACGGTAGACGTGCGAATCCATCATCCCGCCGTGGGTGGGCAGGGGATGCAGCAGAATAAGGGTGGCTTCGGGTTCGGAGTCGGCCGGTAGAGCCAACTCTCCGACCAGATCGAAACCGTCCGCCGTGGTCAGGGTGATGGCCTCGCGTTTGGCGGGCAATCGACTCGAAGAACGTATAACAGACACGTCCCAATGGTAACGCCCCGACATGCACGACCGCTGTGTCAGCGGACACGTGCAGACCCGTACGCCGTTATTTAAAGCCCGGCGAACGCCGTTTCCGAGCGTTCCAGCAGCCCTTGTGCCAATGGCGGCGGTCGTCGCCGTCGCCATCGTCGTCCCAGGCCACGATATGCGCGTGGCCAACCTGGATGAGGTGGTCGCAACCGGGGCAGCGGTAGAGCTTCTCGGCCTTCTGCGAGGTGATGTGCCTGATCTGCCAGCGCTGATCGCCGTCGTTCACGACGCGGCGTTCCATGCTCGCACGCAGCGGTGGCGGATTGTTGGGTTGCCGTCGATTTCGCCGTGGCATGCTACTTCGCGGCGCTGGGACCGGCTTCGTCGTCACCGGCGTCGCGGTGCGCCGCGTCGGCCTCGGTCTGCAGCCGAGTGTTGAGGCGGCGTATGTGCTTGTTCATGCCGCGGATCAAAAAGATCACCACGACGATGAGGAAAAGGGTCAAAAACAGGCCGAACGGCCCGGCCAGCGCCGGTGCGCGGTCGGGGCCGAAATCCTGTGCCATCAGTGCGAGCTCATCCACACTTCCAGATTAGAGCACGGAAACGTTACTCCGCCAGTGGCGGCAGCTCCCAGTGAACTGGCTCCGCCCCCTGCTCTTTCAGCAGTTCATTGGCGCGGGAAAACGGCTTGGAACCGAAGAATCCGCTCCGTGCGCTCAGAGGAGACGGGTGCGGCGACTCGATCGCGGGAATCGGCTTCAGCATGGGCGCCAGATTACGGGCGTCCCGACCCCACAGAACGGCCACCGCCGGTTTATCCCGAGCGGCCAAGGCCCGGATGGCCTGTTCAGTGATCGCCTCCCAGCCCTTGCCGCGATGCGATGCGGCCTGACCCGGTGCCACGGTGAGCGACCGGTTGAGAAGCAGTACGCCTTCGGTGGCCCACGGACTGAGGTCGCCGTTGGCGGGGAGCGGGTGGCCGAGGTCGTCGCGGTACTCGTTGAAGATGTTGACCAGGCTGCGCGGTAGTGGACGCACGTCGGCGGCTACGGCAAAGGACAGCCCGATGGCATGGCCGGGTGTGGGGTAGGGGTCTTGCCCCACGATGATGACCTTGACGTCGTCGAACGGTTGCTGGAACGCACGCAGAATATGTTCGCCTGCCGGGAGGTACTGACGTCCGGATTCGACTTCGGACCGGAGGAATTCGCCCATGTCGGCGATCTGATCTCGAACGGGCTCGAGTGCTTTGGCCCAACCCGGATCGAGTAGTTCGGTGAGATCTTTAGGCATCGTATTCGGAAATCCCATGTGTGTTTTGTCTGGTTGCACGTTAAACGAGGATATTGGCGGGGTGTGACAAAAGTGGACACACCCCGCCAATACTCCTGTCCATTATGCGTGACTGACGTGATAGTCGTGCGCTCGGAGGGTGTCGGCGACGTCCCGGGCGTGGTCGGGGCCCCGGGTTTCGATGGAGATGTCGATGGAGACCTCGCCGATTCCCAAGCTCGGATCACTGCGCATATGGGCGACGTCGACGACGTTCCCACCGTGTTCCCCGATGACTTGGAGGATATGACCGAGGTTTCCGGGGCGGTCGGGGCAGCGTACGTTGATGCGCAAAAAGCGCCCGGTGGCGCTGAGGCCGTGTTCGATCAGACGCATCAGCAGCAGTGGGTCGATGTTTCCGCCGGACAGTACGGCCGCAGTTGGTCCCAGCGGATCAATCGCTCCACTGTGTATGGCGGCGTAGGCGGTCGCTCCGGCCGGTTCCACAACGAGCTTGTTGCGTTCCAACAGCGACAGAAGAGCACGGGTGATGTCCTCCTCGCTGACGGTGATGACCTCGTCGACGTATTGACTGACGTATTCGAAGGGGACGGCTCCAGGGCGTCCCACGGCGATTCCGTCGGCGATGGTGTGCATGTCACCGACCGGAGTGGGTTGTCCCGCTTTGAGGCTTTCGGGCCATGCGGCCGCCTCGGAGGCCTGGACCCCCACAATCTTCACGTCCGGCTTCATGGCCTTGGCGGCGATGGCGATCCCCGCCAGTAGACCGCCGCCGCCGAGCGACACGACGATGGTCTGCACATCCGGGAGGTCATGGAGAATTTCCAGGCCGCACGTACCCTGACCGGCCACGATATCGGGGTGGTCAAAGGGGTGGATCAGTTCGGCACCGGTTTCGGAGGCGAAACGATGGGCGGAGACGAGTGCCTCGTCGACCGAGTGTCCGGTCAGGACGACCTCGGCGCCGTACCCCTTGGTCGCCGCTACCTTCGGAAGCGGTGCCGCCTCGGGCATGAATACGGTCGCCTTGGTGCCCAGCTTCTCCGCCGCCAGCGCCACTCCCTGGGCGTGGTTACCGGCGGACGCGGCGACGACTCCTCGTTTCTTCTGTTCAGCGCTGAGGTTCGCAATGCGGTTATAGGCCCCTCTGATCTTGAAGGACCCCGCTCTCTGAACGTTTTCGCATTTCAGAAAGACATTGGACACGCCCGGGTCCCGGGCCGGTTCCAAGGGCGTGTGTCGAACGATGGCGCTTACGAGATCCGCGGCGCTGCGGATCTCGGCGACGTTTACGGTTTCACTCACGTCCTTATGCTAACTTTCCGCGGCGGCGGCACCGACCGGCAGGAGCTGCGACTCGAGTAGCTCACCGCACACGAAAAAATCCCGGCACTCGAATGCCGGGATGAAGCCGTCACGGATGACGAACTCCGCGCGCCTGATACAAGTTCATTCCTTGGCGCGGAACCCGATCCGGGCGGTGGCGTTATCCTTCGAAAGGTTCGATGTTCAAAATTTTGACCGACAGCTCGGCGCCGTTGGGGGCCTGGTAGGTGACGGTGTCATTGACCTTGTGTCCCACCAGTGCGGATCCCAGGTCGGATTCGGCGCTGTAGACGTCGATATCGGTGGTCGCTCCGATTTCGCGGGACCCCAGCAGGAACCGTTCGGTGTCGTCGGGGTCGCCGTCGAAGGCGATGGTGATGACGGAACCAATGGCGACTTCGTCGGTGGTGGATATTTCGCCGACCTTGGCGTTGCGCAACAGGTCTTCGAGTTGACGAATTCGGCCTTCTTGTTTGCCCTGCTCTTCCTTCGCCGCGTGGTAACCGCCGTTTTCCCGCAGATCGCCCTCTTCTCGACGTTCGTTGATCTCGGCGGCCATAACGGGACGGTTGGCAATGAGTTCGTCAAGCTCGTTCTTCAGCCGGTCGTAGGCGTCCTGGGTCAGCCAGGTGGCTTTGTTGGCGTCGGTCGTCGTCATTGGTTAATTACCTCCCACTTAAGATACGTATAAATAAAGCCGCCGAGTCGAAATGACCGGCGGCGGCTTTAACAAGTAACGTTAATTCCGTCGGCCAACATCGTTGGACTTCGCCGGTATTGGGTGTTCCCTCAACGGTCAGTTTGTAGGTCACCTGAGTGCGTCGGGCTTCTGACGCGGGGATCTCAACCTCGGCATGACCGATTTCCGCACCGGCCACATCTCGGGATCTCACCCGGCAGGTAGCGCCTTCACCTGCTGGTTTATTAACCACAAACGTCACCTCGACGTATCCTTCCTCACTGCTGAACGCCAAAACATCGGCGCTGTATTCCGAACCATACAGGTATTCCATCCGAAGGGCCACCACAATTCCAATGGCCACGACTGCACCGGTAAGGCCGACGGCGATCCACTTGCGCGACTTTCGGGGCTCGCGGCGACGTCCGTACCGTCCGGGCGGAAAGGATGGCGCAGAATCCCTTCGCCGTTCGGATGTAGCAGTCATCACACTACTTTCTAACACATGGCTGCATGTTCCGGGAAGAATCAGTTAACGGGTATCGTTGCACAGAATGCGTGACCTGACAAGTCGCATCAGACCTAGTCAGTCCCCAGTCACATAATGAGATTTCTTCGTATCTCGCTCATTGCGACAATATCACTACGGTTGACCACTGTCGTGACGTGCGGATCGTCGGAGAGCTCTGAGAGTAGCCGAACCGTGGGCTCGGTTCGAACGACCGCTCGTGTCACGCTGGTAGGTCGCCGTTCTGCGGTGGTCGCCATAGGGGCAAGAGCGTCGCCGAATCCGGCCCATTGATAAGCGACGAGGACCCAACCATGCCTGAAAAGCTCAAAGCCATGTTCGTCCACGCCCATCCCGACGACGAATCCTCCAAGGGGGCCGCCACCATGGCGCGTTACGTCGATGAGGGCATTGAGGTGCTTGTCGTCACCTGTACGGGAGGCGAACGCGGCTCGGTCTTGAACGAGAAAATGGATCGTCCCGAGGTTTGGGAGAACATCACCTCCATCCGAGCGGCGGAAATGGCGACGGCACGGGAGGTTCTCGGTGTGCGGCAGTCGTGGCTCGGCTTTACCGACTCCGGTTTGCCGGAGGGCTGGACCAGGGATTCCGATGTAGAACTCCCGGAGGACTCCTTCTATCGGGTTCCCACCGACAAGGCCGCCGCTCCGCTCGTAGAGCTCATCCGTGACTTCAAGCCGCAGGTCATGGTGACCTACGACGAAGACGGCGGGTATCCGCACCCCGACCACATCAAAACCCATGAAATCAGTGTGGCGGCGTTCGAGGCCGCCGGTGATCCGGAGGCCTACCCCGACCGTGGAGAGCCCTGGCAGCCGTCCAAGCTCTACTACGACGTGGCCTTCACCGTCGACAAGCTGCGAGCCTTGCACAATGCCATGCTGGATGCGGGCCTGGAGTCTCCGTACGCCAACTGGATCGAACGCCGTTCCAAGATGCCCGACAAGAGCGCCCGCATCACCACCAAAGTCGAGTGCGCGCAACATTTTGCGGTGCGCGACGAGGCGCTCAAAGCACACGCCACCCAGGTCGATCCCGACGGCTTCTGGTTCGCGGTACCGCTGGACCTGCAGCAGAAGACGTGGCCGTGGGAGACTTATCAGCTTGTGAAGTCGACCGTGGAAACCGATCAACCGGAAAACGACCTGTTCGCCGGCTTGCGCTAGTCGGCTGAGAGGCCTCCATCGGCTTGGGGCGGGGGCTCCAAGCCGTTTCTGTATGTCCCGTAATAGTCTAGATCCCGACACAAGAGTGTTATTCGGAAAAAAGTGCGGGAATGTGGGTGCATAGCTTTTTAACACGCTACCGTGCGTAAAACGGTTATCTGCCTGGAGGTGAACGCCATGATCACCAACACCAACAGTACCCGCCCCGTCATTCGCGACTCCTACGTCGGTTCGCTCCTCGTCGCGACTCCCATCGTCAAGGACCCGAACTTCGATCGAACCGTTGTGATGGCCGTAGGGCAGGAGGACGACGGGGTGCTCGGGTTGGTGCTCAACCGGGCGACCGAACTACCGGTCATGGAGGTTCTCGGAGATTGGGGCGAATTGGCAGGTGACCCTGCCGTCATGTTCGAAGGCGGTCCCGTGCAACCCGACGCCGCGATCGCCCTGGGGTGGCGCAAGGAGTCCGCGCCCAGTTCGACGGTGTTTCGCCCCGTCACCGGGCGTTTGGGGACGCTCGATCTGTCACAGGGCCCGGAGTACTTCCACGATCAGCTGGACGGAATGCGGGTCTTCGCCGGATACGCGGGGTGGGAGACCGGGCAGCTGCAGGCAGAGATCAATGCGGGCGCTTGGATGGTGTTCGACGCACTTCCCACCGATCCGTTCTTCGGTGCGCCCGACGATCTTTGGTCGACAATATGGAAACGCCAAGGCGGTATGTTGGCGGCCATGGCCAACTATCCGCCGGAAGCCGAGTACAACTAGACCACCGGATTACGGCTGCCATGTCATGAGGATGATGACGGCGCTGTACAGGGCGATGTTGGCCCAGGCGAATCCGGCCAGACGTCCGCTTCTGCGTTCGATCTTCTCCACGTCCAGATCCGCCGCGCCGTCAGCCAAGGCGCTGGCAGCATTGGCCATCAGCGGTGGAAGAAGCACCAACCCGTTGATGAGCGCCAAAACATAGAGAGTGGCCGAGATGACCATCCATACCTCGGCGAAGACGTTCTCATCGGCGGTCAAGGCTGCCAAGATACCTAGCACCGCCGCTACCAGTGTCAATCCATTGAAAAGCAGAGTGCGGCGACCGGCCAGGGACACGCGCTCAGCGTCATGGGCGTGCAGGGCGGGAATGGCGGTGAACGGCAAGAGCATCGCCGGTCCTACCACTACCACGACCGCAAGTATGTGAATGATCACCAATAGTGTATTCATTCCCTTATGCTAAGAGTTTCTCGCCGTTCGCGTGGGACTTGACCACCATTCGGTCCAGAACGGGACGCGTGCTCCGCAGCGGTAGGGAGCACCTGGGGTGGGGCCAATGCCGACTGACGGAGATGTCACCGGGTGAAACGGCCAGACCTGCGATAACAGACACAATTCGGGCTGAGGAAATCCGTTTGAGAACACTGTGGCCGGTAGGATAGGATGGATACATAATCGAATAGGGGAGCTTACTCCCTCAACCAGGGGCTGATCGGTTTCGACTCTGTATGTTGAGGTGAGGGAAGCGGGCCGAGGAAGCCAACGCTGTCTCGTTAACCAACGTTGGAAACCAATAAGTGCCAACGCAAAACGCACTGACTTCGCCCTCGCTGCTTAAGCGATAGCGAAGTTGTCGCACCGGATAAGCATCCGTTCCGGATTCGCGGCATCATTAAGGATGCTAGGTTGACATCTTCGTCGCTGGGGTGTTGACGACACAAACGGCGACTAGAGCCCGTCACACCGACTTGTCCGCGTGATCAGTGGGGCTCAATAAAAGACACAGCGGACTGCGCCCGGAGAAGTCTCACTGAGGCAACGGAGGACCTGGGTTCAATTCCCAGCAGCTCCACGAAAACCTGGTTTACCAGGTAAAATGCCGAGCATACAAAAGGCGTCCTCGGCTCGTCCATCGTTTACACGGACGAGCCGAGGACGCCTTTTGTGTACGAATTTATGGACGAAGCGAATCCCGCTATGCGACGCCGATGAGTCCGTCGAACCCCGTACACGGCGGAGCCGCCACCTGGTTCCGAACGTCGTCGTCGGACTCGTGGCAGCGGACCGAACGCCTTTGCTCACGGCGGTTACTTTGGATACGAGGACGTGTGATGTCCGGTCGACCCCTCTCAGGAAGGTACCGCGATGCAAATCGATTCGGAGACAACATCGGACCCGGTGGAACCCACCAGACGACAACGTATCGTTCGCCTCCTCTGCTGGGCGGCGTCAGTCGGGGCCGGGATCTTTCTGTTCCTGCGTTTGTTCGGTCTCGAGTTCGGATACCCACTGATCGGGCTCATTGCCTACACGCCATGGGTTGCGGCCGCCCTCTTGATAGTGGCCGTGGGGCAGTTGCTGCTTCGGGCACGTCTTCCCGCTCTCTGCAGTGCGATCGCGGGCGTGGTGCTGCTGTCGCTTCTTGTCCCTCGTATGGTGCCCAGCGACCAGCGCGAGGTCACGGGTGCCGAAGTGACGATTATGAGCGTCAACGCCTATGTGGGTTCGGCCGACATGGACGCCGTGTTTACGCTCGTGGAGCGGCATCAACCCGATGTTCTGTGCGTTCAAGAGCTCACCAACGAGGTTCACCGAGTGGTCAACACCCGAGACGATTGGGACTTCGAGCACGGCTTCGTCGCCCCCAACGACACCAACGCGGCGGGAGCGGGCTGTTATTCACAGTTGAGCGCGACGGAGACGAACGCCTTCGACGGCGACAGCCTGTTCCATCAGAACGAGTTCGAAGTACGGATCGACGACGACGTGGCCTTCCGGTTCGCCAATATTCATACGGCCGCCCCGGTCAGCTCCGAGCGAGTGAGTATGTGGCGTGACGATTTCGCGGGTATTCCCCGTCCCGAGGGCGACGTGCCGTGGATTCTTGCGGGAGATTTCAACGCCACCGTAGACCACGGAGTCCTTCGCGGGCTTCTCGACGACGGATACCAGGACGCGGCCTCGCTCATGGGTGATGGGCTCACCGCGACCTGGCGAATGCCCGGGTATTTTGACGGCAACCTGCGTGCTCCGGGGCTGGTTTTGGACCATGTCCTTGTCGACGAATCGATACGGGTGGAGGACTTCCAAGTATTGAACGACGTCGGTTCGGATCACCGACCGATCCTGGCAACGCTGACCGTGCCGTCTACATGATTTTCCTGCAACCGGTGAAGCTTCGGAGTGCAAATGTATATGGGAGGGCACTTTAGGTGAACGAAACAGACCCGCATGGATCTTGTGGAATCATAGATGTGGTGGTAGAGCACGTCTTTAGCATTCGTGACAATATGTGGATTGCGTATTTCGCTTACAGCAATGCGTAGGTGTTCGACATGCATATGAACGGAACGCCAAGGTAAAGCCCCTCACCGAGGGGCACTCACAGTTGCCGGGGCGGCCGTCGCATCAAGCGTCGCTTCCGCAACCAGTGTCAGCGCGGCCCAAACCAGGATGACCGCATGAAACCTCACACACCACGGTTACCGCTCAGTCGGAAGTGACCTCCACAGGCTAATCTGCCAGGCTATTGCATATACCATCCCGAGTGCGACTATGAACGTAAAAAGGTGGGGATTCCGGATACTCCACAAACGACTGCATTCTGGACTTGAACGGCTGGTACTTCACTTTCTAGTAAAGCGTATTGAGGTGCATATTGTTACCATGGCAACGGTGGGTTCGCCTATGGCCGCGACATTCATGGAGTCAGGAGTCATGGCTGAGGCTCTAATTGTCACCTCGAGGGCCAAGAAACTTTCCATTGATAGGAATGTCCAACATTTCAGGCCATTGTTCGGTGATTAGACTGATGAATGCTTGACCGCTGAGCCGATCTTCTTCTGGCACTGACAGTAGTTTCTCGAATATGAATCGCGAATTTACTAGGGTGAATGTATCATATGCAACGTCGCTTTCAGTGAGATGAGCATTAAGCCATACGCCGCACCGGTGCTCCCAGTAGAAGAGGTCGAATGGGTTGCAAAACCGCTGTCCAACGTTGAAATCTGTCGTATCAATATACTCTTCGAACGATTTGACGAGCTTCTCATCATCGGATTTGCGACCAGTTAGCATCTTGGTCATTTCAAGAGCATCAATCTTGTCCATGTATGGACGTTTGGCCCGGAAAAATGCACGCCCGACTTCATATAGGTTGGATCGGATGTGTAGCCCATTGGGAAATCCAGCATCCCGATGGGCGGGCCCGATTCCCGGATAACTGGACCTGGCAGAGTTATCACGCATAATGGAATTCAACGGCTCAGCCGGAAAGCGTGATGGAAGTTCGATCAGCGTGTGAGACAGATTGAATCGCTGCGCGATTTGCTGAGAAACTTCGACGTCCCTAGCTTCGGACGCTTGTGTTGCATTCTTCGCGCCACGGGAAACATACGTGAAGTACTGCGCCTTCTGTGAGATTTCCCGTGTCATGGCTAGGGTGGTTCTACTATCAAGACCTGCGGTTACCGATACGATAAGTGGTGTTCGAGCAGCAAGATGACGCAATTGATTGGTCATGAGTGATCCAACGGTCTCAACGACGTCTTTAAGCGAGTTTTGTTCCAATTCGCGTCGAGGGTATATACGTCGTACCGATCCATCAAGAATATTCAGCTCGGTGTTTGGGGTGAGTGTATATACACCTGTAAACGCAGTCGCGCGACCCGGTAGGGCATATGCGTTGAATTCAGATTTCAGGGCTTGGGGATCACGGAAGTGAGCGTCATATGCGGCTCCCACGTAGCTGGCAACAAGATGCGCGTGGGACCCAACGCACGCCCCATTCGGGCGTTCAGAATAGAATATAGCTCGCATTCCAGCGGCATCACCCTGGATATGGAACGTATCCTCATCCCCATCAATTACTACATACCGGCCAGACAGCATGTCCAATCGCCGGTTGAAGTTTTCTCGACCCTCTGTGCGGCTGTTGAGTAGCAACTGAGCGATCTCACGTTCAGTGGACGCCCATGTTTCCAGGTCTACCGCAATTCCTAGGATGATGACGAATGTGCCTCGTCGTTCAGCCAACGCGAATGGGAGGCGAGGATCGTATGTAAAGTGATAGTTGCCTAGAGCTATCTGTCTCCAATGCCGCACCGGCTTGGCTGCTGATTCGTGGGTAAGTAGATATCCACGTGCATACCGTAGTGAACTCTTGTCACCGTCATCCCGAATTTTGGATTCAGCTAGAGGCTTTGACACCGAAATGTTGTCCGCATTCCTGGGAGATAGGATATCTGCTATTTTTTGACGAAATCGAAGGATTGGTGAGATGGACATTGATTGATTTCCTAACTTCCAGGGTGGCAAGGGTAGATCACGTCAATAATATATCGTTTCGATTACGTGTGCTCAATGTGGTTCGTCGGTAGTGCCCTTCAGGTATTGGTGAGCTTGCCCCTATAGAGCCAGGTGAAGGGAGTGCTGGGTTTGCGTTCTTAACGCTGAGAGCGTTTGAGCCCACCCTGGGCACGACCCTTGGGTGCTAGGCACCTAATCAATGTAAAATTCGAATCGTAAAGCCCGTACATTGATTGCCTTTGGCTTCAGTCGCCCCCGATTGAAAGGTCTCCCCATGAGGATTCGTGGACTTTCCCGCTTTTCGGTTAGACAACTTCAAATTCTAGCCGCGGTCGCGCTGTGCGGGGTAGTTGGATTTGCTGCCCTACTACTCGGGTACGCGACTGTGGCTTGGGTTGCGGTATTCGCTGTGTGCTCTTTGCTTATTGCGATCGTGTTGATTGTTAAAAACCGGATTGAGCACCAAATTCAACAACAAAACACGTTTATTTTCGAAGTTACCGAACGTCTTCGGTCGATTGACAATAAGGTATCTAAGGATGTATCGGCTGCGACCCCAGAACACAATGAGTTTTCCTTGCGTCGGATTCTTGCTGCGGTAGAGAACGAACGTTTCGAAAATGCGGTGCGCCATCACGAAGTCAAGCAGTGTATATTGATGGGCTCGGCTGGCGATCAGCCTGATATCCCCGCTCCCCGCAAGGCAACGGATAGGCGTTGAGACCATAGTCTGGGGTTGGTGCAGGCGGGATCTACTGGGATCGATTGTGTCGTGGTTTTGACCGACACCCTATAATGTGCTTAACGACGGTACAACCGTATTTAAATCTGACACCCCATTATTGATTGCAGAGGTCGGTTATGAGAAGGTCCGTTTCAAGCGTCATTCTGGCGGCAGTGGTCGTACTTGCGGCTGCTTGTGGGGATTCCGGTAAGGACTCAGAATCTACAGACTCTGAAGGAACATCGGACGTCCCTGACGCGAAGCCGGTTACCGCCCCCAGCGGTGTACCTTCGTTCAGCCCGCCTGACGGTACGGCCGAGATCGAAGACGAAGTGAACGATTTCACTCTAGATCTTCCCAGTTCTGGTACGACGTACGGTTTTAATGACGATGAAATCGCAGAAACCAATCGCTTCTTCTTGACTCGTTATGAAATCGAAGATGATGATGATTTTTCAACTCATGAATCATTGCAGGAACTTGTAGCTGAATTCGATAAGTTGGTAAATAACTCAGCGAAAGAGTTCAGTATATACCGCAGTCAAGTTGGTGGGCATCCGGCTATTTCCCGCTATACTCGGCTGGGCGATGGTATTCAGCAACAGAACTACTTCATTCCTGCTGAATCAGAATTGATTCATGTCAGTTGTCAATGGGACGGTGCGAGAGAAGATGTTCTGGCTGGTTGCGAGGAGCTGCTTTCTAGCGCTACTTGGTCCTAGTGCTAATGGCCTATGCAGAGGAATACCAGAATCGTATTACTCGGCGAAGAACCTGGAATTTGAGGAAGAAGGGGTAAGCCTCCCATGCGTTAAAAGTAAAGACTCACCCCCTTCTATTCAGTACTTTTTTTCCAGTAGTTCAAGCCTCTCCACATGGCTCTCATGGCTGAATGTGTTCCGTACATGCTCTATGGCTCGCTCAGTGAGCTCACGATAGCGATTAAAGTCTGAGTATATTTCTCGCACTGTCGGAATAACGTCTTCTTCAACGCAGTACACGGCCGCATCACCAAAGGTTGGTTCGAAATGTGGTGGCAGAATGACAAGACATCCGGATGTGATGGCTTCCAAAATTGCTCGGCCAAATGATTCGATACGGATGTCATGGTGGAAGTACACCCAAAAGTCGAGTTGATAGAGGAACGACTGTATCGCCATCTCATCGTATTCAAACGAGACCCAGTTGGCAGGAATGGTGTCCCTCTCAAGTACACGACGTGCGGATTTGGTTCCTCCCATACTTCGAATATCGAATTCAGGTGAATCCGGGTAAACATTCAGCAACTGCTCTTTAGTCCCGGGCCATTTGGTGTGGTTGTCACGTGAGTGACGGCCGATAACCGGGATGTCGTTTCGGAATCGGCTCCTGGGAAGATACCATTCCGAGATGTTCAGGATGCTGGGAAGGTCTATGTCGGCGATTCGATCCGATGGAATCGTGCCGTCGTCGAGAAGTGCCTGCCGAGTCATTGGTCCTTGCGGGACCCATACTGCTTCAGTCCCAAACATCCGTTTGGCGTTGTCAGCACAATGCCGGCCCACGTAGCGGAGGTCGCTTCCATCTAGTTCTCGAGGTGGTTGATTCGCCAAGAGAAATACTCGATCGGCAGTCACGTTACATGGACGAGATCTTTGAAATTGCAGTACTGGTGGGTATCGAACGACTAGAGTTCGAATCTGGGCCTCTTCAGCCGGAAGAACTCGTTCGACTGTCCCGTCGTCTATTAGCCGTTGAATTTCCTTGCATAGTGGTTTTACATGCAAGGAAGCGAATCGATAGGCGTCGAGCTGCATGATTCCCAGTCGCTTACCGGACTCTGCCAAGGTTCGTATTTCCTCTAGCATCGATTTAGCAGGGCCGCCAAGGTATCTCCATTCCCCGGCCCATACATAGTCGTATTTGGGTGTCGCACCTTTCTCCGCTCCACGATTGGACCGCAAATACGACGTAGCGCGAACCTGCTCTGGTTCCTTTCCCCGGGGGAGGTACGGTGAATCGTCGTTATTGCTGATACGACTGTGCCATGAGGAATAAGAAAAGCGGTAGGCTTCTCGAGCAGGGTGTATCCATCCACCGGGGCCGAAGTCGGAACGGGAAAGGGAGCCGTCACCTTGCCTCATAATGACGAGACAGTTATTGGAATCAAATCGGACGGAACCATCCCCATAATACGCTTCAATCCTACGAATAAATTCACCGTCAGCTGACTTCCTAAGTTCATGAAAGTAGCCGATATCGGATTGGATCTCCGATTTGCGGAACATCATGCTGGGAAAGCAGGAATCCCGTTTAGGGCGCTCGAGGCGCTTATATAGGAGGTTGCCTTGCAACTTCAATGCGTAGACCGCAATCAGCTTGAGGTTGTCGCTTTTCTTTAGCTGCGACACCTGGACGGCGATACGTTCCGGATGTGACCAATCATCGGAGTCCTGAAATGTGACATAAGTTCCCTGTGCTTTATCAAGACCTAGATTGCGGGCGGCATACGTGCCACGGTTCTCTGCCTGCCGTATAAGTCGAACCCGCGTGTCGAGGTCAGCGCACTCATTTAGGATACCGTCGTACTCATTTCCGGATCCATCGTCGATCAGAAGAACTTCCAATCTTGTCCATGATTGCCGTAGGATCGACCGAACTGACGTAAGGAGTTGCCGGTTAGGCTGATAACAGGTGACGATAACAGTAATCAGTTCGTCACTGTTGATATCACTTCTAGGCTCCGCGGTAAGCCGATCGAGATTCTCTCCTTCAACGGTAAGGTCGAGATTATATGTGGTAGCCGGCATAATCTTGGCAAATGAATGAGTCCAGTCAGACCAATCGTCCGTCTTTTGGACGATTGGGTGTAGTAGGTTCATTTTAAGTACCGTCTTGGCTGAGGAGTGGACTCCCTGGTAGGTCTTAAGAAGATCGTGCAATCTCTGGTAATCGGCCTGAAAATTGGCAACTTCGCAGTGGAGAGTTTGGTATCTCGAGGGGATCGAGCGTGGACCGTACCGTGAAAGTACCAATTCGAAGAGGTCAGAGCCAATATTGAGGTCGTCGTCTTCAATTTGTTGCGCGACCAGAACACGGGCTAGTTCAAGTGCCGGCTCGATAAGGAGTTTGCACGAACGAAGCATTCGTTTCCGACGTTTGTCACCGTAATGGGCGGCTTTGAGGTCGGCGACAAGGCCAGTTTGTCCTGTTGCATAATATTCGAGCAGTTCTCGTGCATCAAGCGAGCGATGGCGAATCGCTGTACTTCCCAACCGGGTAAGCTTGTGTCCCCTCCGAAAGGCTGCTACATAATCATGTAGCAGCTGGGAGGGGTGAAATTGATGGTATCCGGGCTCAATTGACACGGGAATCCTTCCAGGCACGTCGGGGGTACTACCCAATATTCTTCAGCTAGATTAACACCGGAGTCAGAAGCGAAGAACTGACTATATGGGGTTGATATCCAACTGGAGATTAATTGTGTTAGCCGGCAACATAGATAACCTAAGGTAAGTTAGTTCAAGTCAGGCAACTCAGATTCAAGTAGATCGGTGAGGGTCAGTACGAATGGAACACTCATGTGGTGCGCATCTCGATAAACTAGCAGGTTGTCCGCTATTACAGGACAGATTTCATTGGTGCAAAGCCATTCAGAAGTGTCAATTGCCTTACCATCTGCGTTGCTAAAAAGTTCTGCGGTGTACTGACGCCTGTCTTCCATTCGTAGAACTTCTGAGCGTTCGCCATTACAGTCTGCGACGTTGTCGTTTTGTGCGATGCAGTCGGGTACACGGCTAGGGAAGAATGGGGTATCTTGGATATAGACCAACTTGGAAGTATGATTCTTGACCTCGGATATTGTCGAGCGCCACCCTTCGAGCCATTCAGTTGTCGCCGTTCCGTCGACGCCGACAACCTGATTGGTTTCCGTGCTGCCAAATATGATCATATCGGGTTTAGTATCCGCTACTTCATCAAAGATGTTTTGGCGCCACTTAAGGCATTCGTCATATGGTCGTTCTTGGACGGCAAGGTACGAATCAAGGTTAGACGGTGTACATGAGCTCTTAGTACGGTTTACTAGTTTCCATTCGGAGGAATCAGCTATATTGTTCAAAGCTGGAAACCATTGAGCAGCGTGGGAGTCGCCTATAAGGTACATAACCTTCTCAGAATCTGTGTCTCCGTAGGCACATCCACTGGGTAGCTGAGTGTCGTCGAACCCTAGATGACAATCATCGTCATAGATAATGGGCTTATCGTCTGTGACGGTGGCCAATGAAGGCGTGAGGTTATCGGGAACCTCTGTGATGGAGAGTGCCTCTTCAATGCGCTTTTGCGATTCGTTCTCATCAACGGCTGAATCTGCGTGCTCGAGGTTGGAAGTGTCGTCGCCGGTAGGTATGACAACAATGAATACGACCAAAGTGGCCACACTTGCCATCGTGACGCTAACCCCGACAAGGAGTCCGTACATTTGACTTTCTCGCCACCGTTTTGGACTTCTGAGCGGTTGTTCAACGTAATGGTAAGAAAGATGGCTCAGGGCAAAGGCCACGATCAATAGAGTGAGATTCAGAGCCAATCCTGCGGGAACTCCAACGGCGAAGGGCAAAATGATCAAGACCGGCCAATGCCACAGATAGAGACTATAGGAGATTTTTCCGACGTACTGCATAGGTGGCAGCTTGAGAAGATACCCTGCCGTGGTTGAAGCGGTCCGAGCGCCGGCCGCAATAACAAGGGCAGTGCCGAAGACCGGTAGAAGTGCGTGATATCCAGGGAAAGCGGTCGATTCGGTGAATCTGACAGCGCTGTAGATTACTGCAGCCAAACCGACGGGAGCCATAATATGTGCTAGGACGATGGGTATTCTGGTCCACCACCGCAGTGTCAGAGCGAGAAAGGCACCAACGAGCAACTCCCAGATTCGGGTGTGAGTCCCGAAGTAGGCGAACGGTTCCGAAGTGTTCGTCTGCACCACACTGTAGGACAGGGAGAATAGGAAGAGCAACATTAGCGCGGCGAGCGTCGGATACAGCGGTGCTACCTCGAGTTTTCGAGCTAGTGCCAGCATTCCTAGAAGTAGCAACGGCCAGAAGAGGTAGAATTGCTCTTCCACCGCCAACGACCAATACTGTTGAAACGGTGAGGGCAAGGCGTCCGCGTTGAGGTACTCCACGCTTTCCGCGGCGAATCGATAATTGACAAAATAGGCTACCGCGGTAAAGGCGTCCTTCAAGACACTGTTGATTTGCGTAATGGGAAACCAGAGCCACGACGCTATCAGCGTGGTGATGAGAACAACGCCCGATACCGGCAGAATTCGGCGAGCGCGCCGAGAGAAGAAGCCGGATAGAGAGATGGAGCCGGTTTTGGTGTATTCCTTGAACAACAGTGACGTGATGAGGAATCCCGATATGACGAAGAATACGTCGACACCGATATAACCACCGGCAAAGTAGGGTATCCCGGCGTGCGCGGCGAGAACCAGGAGAACGGCGACTGCTCGCAGTCCTTGTATATCGGTTCTGTGGCCTAGAGAGGGATAGTTCGGCATCTGCTGCCTGCGTTGGTGTGGGGCCGTACTGGGGCGAAAGTTGCCCTGGGGAGGTGGTGGCTGGAATTGTGTCGCGTTCCCGGGCATGTGTCCCTGTACTCGTGCCTCCGGGGGAAACGGGCGCGGAGGAGCTTGGCGAGTAGGCGAATTATGGTTGTTTCCCGTGGGACGCAGGCGGTACGTTCCATCGGATTCAACCTCGTTGGTTGAATGAGGCTGTTGGTAACCTGACATATTATGCGACTCTGAGTCCCCACGCGTGATGGTTGGAAGCGATTCCGTTTCTCCCTCGATAGAAGTTGGTTCTGGTGGTCCGGAACTCGCCTCAGGATTCGCAGGATTGGAGGCTGTCATATCGTGGTTCTCTCCATACGTCGGGGGACGACCGATGTTGTTGAGGTGGCAGACTGGAAAATTCTTCTTGATCCTATGGTAACCAATCCGGGCGAGTAATACGTGGGAGCACTGAATGGGATGCGCGCCATGGAAGATTAGCGAATCAGGCAAATTCGGGGGCCAGGGGAAGGTCTACTGAGTGTCCACTTGGGGTGTTGATGACCCAAGTGGACGGTTCCTTGCTGTAATGGTCCGATGTTATTCGGTGTCAAGGTCGTGGACGTATAGATGATCCGAATGGAAGATGGCCCGTTTTGTCAGTACAGTGTTTTAACCGCGTCGGGATGGTATTCGGTCAGTTCGCCGAAGCGTCCCTGCAGTACTTTGCCTGCCCACGTCGGATCTCCCAGCAAGGCACGGCCTACGGCGGCCAAATCGAACTCGTTGTTCTCCATACGGTCGAGGAGGCGCGAGATATTGGTGGCTTCAGCGACTTCCCCGGCAAACGAATCGGTCATGCGTTTGTCGAGTCCAATCGATCCGACACTGATCGCAGGTTTTCCGGTGAGTTGACGGGTCCATCCGGCCAGATTGAGATCGGAGTCGGCGAACTCCGGCTCCCAGAATCGTCGGGTGGACGCGTGGAACACGTCGACGCCTGCCTCTGACAACGGTTCCAGGATCGTTGCCAGTTCGGAAGGACTGTCGGCGATTGTGGCGTGGAAGTCGGACATCTTCCACTGCGAGTAGCGAAGAATAACGGGGAAATCCGGAGAAACCGCTCCTCGGACCGCAGCTACGATGTCGGAGGCGAACTTGACGCGCTCCTTGACACTGCCACCGTAATCATCGGTACGGGTGTTGGTTCGTCCCCAAAGGAATTGATCGATCAGGTAACCGTGCGCGCCGTGCAGTTCCACCGCGTCGAATCCAACGGCTTCCGCTTGGCGAGCACCTTCGGCGAAGGACTCGACGATCGCGTCGATGTCCCGCAAGGAGAGCGGATCACCTGTCTGCCGCCCATCGGGGCGTCGACCGGACGGCCCCACCGGCGGCGCCTCTGGGAACGGTGGTTGGCCCGGTTCGCGAACCATACCCACGTGCCAAAGTTGGGGAGCGATTTTTCCGCCTTCCGCGTGGACGGCGTCAACGACCCTCTGCCAACCTGCCAGCGACTTCTCCCCGTAGATACGGGGTACGCTGTCTCGTTCGGAAGCGGAAGGGTGACTGATATGCGTCCCTTCGGTGATGATGAGACCGACATCGGCGGCGGCTCGACGAGCGTAATAGGCGGCCACGTCGTCTCCTGGAATGCCGTCGGGTGAAAAATCGCGTGTCATCGGAGCCATGACGATGCGGTTGTTCAATTTGAGGTTTCCGACGCCGAAGGGGCGCTGTAGCAGTCGTTGGATACGTTCGATTTCGGCAGAGGCGTTCATCGGTTTCCTTTCCTTGTCGCTGTCTGCCTTGAACGTGCGGGGAACGAACACTATTCCCCAGCCTGGACGACCCGTCTGCTGCGTGACTGTTGGAATTTGACCTCCTCCCCACGGCTAAAGCCAGGGCCCTGCGCACTACGAATCTCCGATCACAAATCGGCTCAAGGGAATCGGGGGCGCAAATGTGGCGCTTTGACCGCCGCTGGAGTGGCGGTAGGGGAAGGTGGGTGAGAGATTGAGGGGTTAAGAGGTGGATTCATCGGGCCTTTCGGCGGAGAGGACGTCGCCGACTGCACGATACGGTTCAGCCGCCTCCGCGCATGAATCCGGGGCGTATGTTCTGCGTTTGGGTCGAATGCTGATTCTGAGCCTGTTCGATCGTCTGCGTAACGATGCGCCCCAGCGACTCCCGCATTTTCAACCCCGTCGGAGTGATGACGATGTCGTCGATCTCGCCTCGCCCGGACACCGTGACCGTGACGGCACCGGAATCGTCGGTGATACTGGTTTTAGTGCTGGTGAGCTCGGCTTTGGCGGCCTCGAGGTCGTCCAGCCGCTGCCGCATCTTGGTCTGCATCGATTCCAATTTGTCCAGTGTCGCCTGGGGATCACGCATGGCGTCACTGCCGCCGCTTGTATCGCTCACGTACTCTCCTCGTCGTGAATCGTGTCGTTCCGACTAACCGCGCATCCGACGAACATGCTCACTGAGTTCGTTCTCGGATTGCTTGTTCGCCTGCTTGATCATGGTGAGTGTCAACTCGCTCAGTTCCTCTGAACCGAGACGAAAGGCGCGTTGTGAATAATTCACCTCGCGGACCTTGAATCCCGGTTTCACCGTGGCCGAAACCGAGTGGTCGTCCGAGGTCGCGGTCGCCTCGGTCTCCTCCGCAAGGCGCCGAACCTCATCGAGATCGAACGTGGAATCCTCGGTCATCAGCAGCCTCCTTCTCTCTAAACTTGAACGGGTCCATTGCCTGTTCCCGGACTGGTCCCGGGGCTATTGGGTAGAGGCTTGACTTCTATCCCGTCTTCGACGGTATGTGGAACATTGGAAAGGAAATCCAATATCTCCGAGGTGCTTTCGAACGATTCTTCCAACTGTGAGCACAATTGGCTCCCGGAGAGGAAGATTCGGGCCGCCTGCATCACAATGCCAAGTAGATCGAGGAAAAGGCGGGTCAGCAGAATAGCCAGGTCGATACCCACCGGAACAACCGCGACCCAGCCGTACTTCGCGATGTCTTCGGCCGCTCCGATGACGGCGCCGGCGACTTCGGCGAGGGTCTGTTTGGCACGGTCTTGCAGTCGGCCGGCAAAGTCGGCAAAGAGCGCCACGAGGTCGGAAAGATGGTTCGCCGACGTGGTCGCGACGTTGATGGCCTGCAAAAATTCATTACTCCGCACGATCGCGGCGTCAAAGGCGTCGCCTTCCCAGTTGGGGACGATGTTGTTGTTCGCCTCGTCGCTGTAGGCCTGCGCCAGCTTCTCCGTGGATTGGGCGACCTGTGTCCACATGTCACTGGTCGTTTCCAAACGTTCGGGATTACCGGTCACCATTCCCACAAGGTCCTGAATCGGTTGGAGCGAATCCCAAATCCAGTCCAGCCCCGCCTTGATGGCGGCTCCGGCGATAAACCCGATGTCGGGTCCGTCGATATTGGCTTGAACGGCATCGACCAGATCCAGAATCTGTCGCGAAATGTCGACGATCATTTGACCGATGGCCAACAGGTCGTCCATGGTGGCCTCGCCGTCGAACAATCGATTGACGGCACCGGTATTGTTTTCGATATCTTCGGCGATATTGGTGGCCTGAGCGATGACCGGCACGTTCCCCACTACCGCGCTCTTGGCGTTCCCCAACGGATCGTTGATGATGCCACCGTCTTGATTGACGCCGAATTGCTGCTGTCGTGGTGCTTCGGATAGGTCGACGACAGTGCCTTCGTTGTTGTCGGTCATATTCTTAGATCTCCCTGGCCTGACGCAGCGCCTGAGCGGACTTCTCGTCGGCGTTTTCGTAACGGGTGCAACTATTGTCAATGAGTCGGCCCAAGCCGGCGCCGGCCGATTCCAACTTCTCCATGAGCGACTGCACGGAGTCGGCACACTGGTAATACTGTGTGGCCAGAGGTGTACCGATGACTCCGAAGACCGTGACGTCGCCTTCTTCGTCGTTGGCGTAGTCGGCGACCATACCGAAATCCGAACTCATAGAATTGAAATTTTGTGCCGCACTACGACACTCCTCGACCTCCATGCGGAAACCCTGATTAGACATCGCTTCCCTTTTCGCGGATTGTGAATGTAAGTCTTACTATTCTAGGTTAGCCGTGCGAGGCGACGCATCATCTTTGTCGCGGTCGCGAGTGCGACGCACGAGTCGTTACGATTGACCGTAGGCCTACTCAAGGGGAGGAATGGGGATGTCACAACCACCACCCGCACATGATCCGCGATATCAGGACGGTCACGGCTATCCATCGCAGTCTCGGCAACCTCCTTGGCAGCCCAATGTGAAGAAGATAATCAAATTCAAAATAGCCACATTGGTGCTGTTGGTCCTCTTCTACGGGACGGCCATTGGTGTCGTCATTGCTTCTGCCGCGACGAACTTATCAGACATTTGTAGCGCGTAGCCCCCGCATGAGCCGTGGGGAAGACGTTAGTGAAACGGGGATCTCCATGTACCACGGTCCACATCACGATTACCGTGATCCCAGCGACCCGCCGCCGCACCAGCCGTCCGCGCCACTACCTAAATGGCCCGGACGCCCGCGGGACTGGCGGCCGTTCATGAACGCCCGTCAGTGGCGTCTGTTCCTGTTCCTGCATTGGGCAGGTTGGGGCGTCATGGGGGTGGGAACGATCGTATTGCTGGTTCTGCTTATCGTGCTCGACGTTCCCCTGGATTAGGCGTCTCGACGATTGAGTGACCTCGCTGCTCCCCAAGAGGAGTGCTGAGTTTGTGAGGGTTGTCTTCACGGTCAACGACTCTAAACTCGGAACATGGATCTTACACAATCACCCTCTGACCTGGATTCCTGTGGCAGTGTGCTGGGTCTGGCGTGCCTTATCCTGATTGTTTATCTCATTGTCAAGGCAGTCGACAAGGGCGGCAGCGGTTCCACGGGAGGTCGTTACGGCGGCGAGTCGGGAGGCGGCGGTTACAGTGAGGGTAGCTCCGGCGGCGACGGTGGCGGTGATGGAGGTGGAGGCGATGGTGGTGGAGGCTCCTAGGAACCGGCATTAATCCCGCCAACGGCACCACTGCGCCCCTAGCCCCAGGTCACTCCCTTTCCGGTTTCTCACACATGTGTTCTGTCTCGTCGTGGACACCTGTCTTGCTCGGTGGGGCGGCCATAGTGACACTATCGAGGCGTGCATGTGCGTCAGCGACCGTTCCGGGTACTGCGTGCGACGGTGTTCGCCGCCGTATGCGTCACCGTGTCCGCGATCCTGCACATTCTGGCCGGGGGGATGCCACTGAGCCCGAGCGCCATCGCCTATACGGCGGTGGGCCTCAGCGGTGTCTCCTATGCGTTGACCGCTCACGAGCGTGGGGCGATTCCGGTCTTCCTGTGGTGCGCCGGTGTACAGACGGCCCTGCACGTTCTGTTCACCCAATCGTTCATGTGGGCGTCGAGCGCGTCGCATCTCTCCCACGCCGGCGATCACCTCAGTCCAGGAATGGTCGTCGTGCACGCCTTGGCGGCGGTCTTGTCGGCCGCTTGGCTGTGCCGCTGGGAATCGGCCTTGGCGCGGTTTCTGGGGCTGGCAACGGCGGCCTTGGCGGACCTGGTGTGCCTTCGTGTCGTTCCGGGGCGATCGTCGTTTACCGTCCGTACGGTCTCCTCCGTCGGGCCACGAACTGCTCCGGGGCGTCCGACCGTCGCGGTGCTGGCGGTGAGTCGTCGTCTACGAGGTCCTCCGAGTCGATCAATTCATTTCAACTGAACGAATCATGAATTAATCGACCTTTGCAAAGGAGACCTCTATGTCATTTCCTCGTTTCCCCCTGCCCGATTGGCGGCGTAGTGGGGCCGTCGTAGGCGCGGTGAGCCTCGTATTGGGCGTGTCCGCGTGCGGTGGTGACGATCATTCCGACCACTCCCACGACGACCATTCGGTGAGCGTCGACGACGCCTGGGTCAAGGCCACCGGAGCGAACATGTCGGCGGTGTTCGGCACGATCACCAATGACACCGATGCCGAGGTGGTCATCGAGTCGGTGGAAAGCTCGGTCACCGACTCGGTGGAACTCCATGAGGCGGCCACGGACGGCGATCAGTCGGTCATGCGGCCTATGGAAGAGCCCCTGACGATCGCGTCCGAAGAGAGCCACACTCTGGAAGCCGGCGGTGATCACATTATGCTGCTGGCCCTGGACGAGCCCATTGAAACCGGTCAGGAAGTCGTTCTCACTCTCAATCTGGCCGAGGGCGACGACCTCGAATTCACGGCCGTGGCCAAAGAGTTCGCCGGGGCGGACGAAGAGTACGACCCGGGACATGCGGACGATCACGGTGACGGTGATTAGCCTTGTCACCTCACGAAAACGGTTTTAGTCGGCGTCGCTTGTTCACCACGGGTGCGGCGGCCGCTGTGGGCGGAGCCGCCGTGGGGGCGGCCGGTTCATATTGGGTGTCGGGTGAGGAGGGCGACCGTTCCGCCGCCGACCTCGGCGCGCGGACCGTCCCCTTCCACGGCCGCCACCAGGCCGGGATCGACACCCCGCCACAGGCACACGGTCTGTTTCTGGGGCTCGATCTCAGAGAGGGCATTGACCTGGAACGGTGGGCCGGGGTGATGCGGATCTTGACCGATGACGCCGCTCGGCTGACACAAGGACGGCCGCCGTTGGCCGATACCGAACCGCAGTTGGCGCAGCTGCCCGCGAATCTCACCGTCACCTTCGGGTTCGGTCCGGGGCTGTTCCACAAACTGGGAGTGGCCGAGGCGATGCCGGACAACTTCGCGAGCCTGCCGTCGTATGAGATCGACGAGCTTGATCCGGCATGGAGCGGGGGTGATCTCTTGGTGCAAATCTGCTCGGACGATCTTCTGGCTCTCACCCACGCCCAGCGGATGCTGGTGAAGGACTCCCGTGCGATTCTATGGGTGGTGTGGGCACAGCGTGGTTACCGCAATGCGAGTGGGGTGAGCGACGAGCGTACTCAGCGCAATGTGATGGGCCAGCTCGACGGGACGGCCAACCCCGTTCCCGACGGCGGGGAGTTCGACGAAACGGTCTGGGCGGCGGGCTCCGGCTGGTTTTCCGGCGGGACCACGCTGGCACTGCGCCGGATTCGTGTCGCGATGGAGACCTGGGATCGCCTGGACGACGGCTCCAAGGAAATGCACATCGGCCGCACACTGGACAACGGTGCTCCACTGACCGGGGAACGGGAGTCGGACGCCCCTGATTTGGACGCGACCGAGGGCGGTATTCCGGTGATTCACCGCAACGCCCATATTCGTCGTGCCACCCCGGCGGACGGTCGCCGTATTCTGCGGCGATCGTATAACTACGATTCCGGTCCGACGGCGGACGGTGACTCCGACACCGGGTTGCTGTTCGCGTCCTATCAGGCCGATCTGTCCCAATTCACCGCTATACAGGACCGACTGGCAGAGTCGGACCTGTTGAACGCCTACACGACTCCGGTCGGTTCGGCCGTATTCGCCATACCGCCCGGTTGCGAGGAGGGCGGCTGGATCGGTGAGGGTCTGGTGGATCTCTAATCCTTGGTGGGGCCCTAGCCACAGAGGGCCCCACCGATATCGGGTTGACGTTGATGTCGTTCGGGCCGTATAACCTAGCAGGGCACGAAACACAACCATCCCGAGTGGAACGCACTCGGGACTTTTTGACGGAGTAGGTCATGACGACAGACAATGGCGACGCCCCCGACGGAGTCGTCGCACGAGCACCCATCGGCCGCCTGTGGTTTTACGCCCGCCAGCATCTGTCCCTGCTGTTGATCGGGGGAGCGATCAGCTTCGGCGGCGGGATTATCGGGCTGGTGCAACCGGTCATCGCGATGAACATCATCGAGGCTCTCGGTCGCGGTGACTCTCTCCGCAACCTGTTGATCATCCTGGGAGCGGCGGTGGTTCTCGGTACCGCTCTCGACGCGGTGGGCCCGTACCTGATGCAGCGTGCGGGGCAGAACATCATTCTCACCGTGCGGCGCCGCCTGGTGTCGCATCTGATTCATTTGAAGGTCGGTGAAGTCGACCGCCTGCGCCCCGGCGATCTGGTATCCCGACTGACCTCCGATACCAATCTCCTGCGCACGGTCGCCAGTACCACCGTCATCGGCGGCGTCACCGCGCTGATCATGCTGCTCGGCGGTCTGGCCATCATGGCCTGGATCGACATTGTTCTTTTCGGCATCACCGTCGCCATGGCCGTCGTCGTGACACTCGTTCTGGTCTTTGTCATGCCCCGCATCGGTCGCGCCGCCGTGGCCTCTCAGACGGCATTGGGGGAAATGGGCTCGATTCTGGAACGTATCTTCGGCGCCTTTCGCACCATCAAGGCCTCTGGGGCCGAAGACGCCGAAATCGAACGGCTCGACAAAGCGGCGGTGACGGCACGTGACAAGGGCGTGCACGCGGCGGTGTGGGAGGCCTTGGCCGGAGTGACCGCGTTCCTCCCGGTCAACATCGCCTTTATGGTGGTACTGGGAGTGGGAGGTGCCCGCGTTGCCTCCGACACCATGACCATCGGCGCGCTGATCGGTTTCCTCCTCATGCTGTTTTACCTGATGGGGCCGATCAACTCCCTCGTCCAGGCCCTATCGCAATTGCAGACGGGGCTAGCGGCGGTCAAGCGCGTCGAAGAAGTGTCCCAACTGGATGAAGAGCGACCTGAAGTCGATTCTGAGCTGGAGGGAAACGGCCGCGCCGCCGCCGTCGAATTCACGGACGTGTCGTTCCGTTATGCCGAGGACTTGGAGTACGTCCACCACGGTGTCAGCTTCACCGCCTCCGGGCGTGGGCTCACGGCTCTCGTCGGGCCGTCCGGAGCAGGCAAGACCACGATCTTTTCCCTGATCGAACACTTCTACCCCGCGACCTCGGGCCGAGTCGTCGTGGACGGTCGGGACGTCAACGACTGGCCCTTGCACAGTCTGCGGTCGATCATCGGTTACGTGGAACAGGACGCCCCGGTCATGCACGGGACTTTGCGGGACAACCTGATCATGGCCGCGCCTGAGGCTTCGGAGGATGAGATTCAGGAAGTGGTACGCCTGGCGCGTCTGTCGGACCTGACGCGGCGACTACCCGACGGTCTGGATTCGGTGGTCGGCTACCGTGGTCTGACGCTGTCGGGCGGGGAACGGCAGCGGGTGGCCATCGCGCGAGCGCTGCTGCGACGTCCGCGTCTGCTGCTTCTGGATGAGGCGACGTCTCAGTTGGACGCTACGAACGAGGCGGCTCTCCGGCAGGTCATGTTGGAGGCGGCCGGGCGGACGAACGTTCTCGTCGTGGCACACCGGCTGTCGACGGTCACCAGTGCCGACCAGATCGTGGTCTTGGACGCGGGGGTGGTGCGTGCCAGCGGAACTCATGAGGAACTGGTCAGGTCGGACAGCCTGTATCGCGATCTCGCGGCGGAACAGTTGCTGACGCCCGAGGAGAACTCCGACTGAGTGCCTTGTAGCGACGGTGCGATAACGGTAAAGTAATCGAACCATTCATTGATGGAGCGATGACGATGAGGAGATTATCGTGGCCACTGGCACCTATCCCACCCGTCCCGCGCCGCGCCTGCGGCGCGATGATGCCGAAGCTGTGGAGGTCGCTCGCGCCTTTCACGACACCATGAGTCAACGCCGTTCGGTCCGCGACTTCGCCGATACCCCGGTCCCTGCCGAGGTGCTCCGGGAGGCGGTCGCTACTGCCGCGACAGCTCCTTCCGGGGCGAATCTGGAGCCGTGGCGTTTCGTCGTCGTGCGCGATCCGGAACTGAAGCGGCGTGTGCGGGAGGGCGCAGAGGAGGAGGAACGGGAGTTCTACCACCGCCGGGCCTCGGAGGAGTGGCTGGACGCCCTGGCGCCGTTGAACACCGATGAACACAAGCCGTTCCTGGAAGAGGCGCCCGCCCTTATTGTGGTGTTCGAAGTGCATAAGAGCGAGACCGAACCGCGCCCGTACTACGTGAAGGAGTCGGTCGGTATCGCGGTCGGTCTGCTCTTGGCCGGTCTACATCAAGCCGGGCTGGCGACGTTGACTCACACCCCGAGCCCCATGAAGTTCCTCGGCCCCATTCTGGGGCGTCCCGCGAACGAACGGCCCTATGTGGTGATCCCTGTGGGTTATCCGGGAGAGAACGCCACCGTGCCCGACATTTCCCGCAAGAGCGTGGAGGAAGTGATGGTGGAGCTGTAGTCAGCCTTCGCTGCGAAGGAACAGTAGCGCCGCCGTGGCCAGCCCGGAGGTGAACTGCGCGTTGGCCTTCATCTGCGGCTCGGCTCGGGCCAGCGCGCGCCAGGCTACGTCGCGGTAGCCGGTGTCGCCGATACGCTTCCAAGCGACGACGAACGCTTCGGCGGCCAGGGCCCATCCCGACGGGGTGGGCCCGTCATGGACCTCGGACAGTCGGGTGATGAGACGTTCGGCATCGTCGGCGGTGTCGTAGAAGCCGCCTTCACCGTCGCTGAAGTGGCTGGTGATGTGGTGCAACAGTTGAACGGCGCGGTCATTCCATTCGCCGCCGAGTTCGAAGTACGCGAGCGCCAAGGCGGCGTAGTCTTCCAGAACGCCGGGGTTGTCGGAGGCTTGTCCGTCCTTGCTGCTGCGGATCAAGCGGCCGGACTCGTCCTGGTGTACGGTCCGCAGGTGACCGGCGGCGGCTACGGCGGCGTTACGTACTCGGGAGTCGTTGTGTCGTTCCGCGTGGCGAACGAGCGACCGGATGGCCAGGGCGTTCCAGGCGGTGACGACCTTGTCGTCGCGGTGCGGTTGCGGGCGTTGATCCCGGGCTTCGCGGAGCAGTGATCGGATGCGCTCGAATCGGCTGCGGTCATTGACTGGACTGCGTCGCGTGGGTACGGAGGCCACACCTTCGAAATTGGGGTGTTGGTCGTCGATGCCGAACACGTGAGCGGCCCATTCGGCGTCTTCGGCGGGTAGCGCCTCGCGTAGTTGGATTTCGGTCCACACGTAGGTGAGTCCCTCTTCACCGTCGGTGTCGGCGTCGTAGGCGGCGGCGAAGGCTCCCTCGGGAGTGGTGAAGTGCGTCAGGAGGAATTCCGCGGTTTCACAGGCGATTTCGATGGTCTCAGGCGTGTCGAGACCGGTGTACAGGTCGAGGAGTTCGGCCTGGTCGTAGAGCATTTTCTCAAAGTGGGGGACGGTCCAATCGCGATCCACGCAGTAGCGGGCGAAGCCGCCCGCTAGCTGGTCGCGCAGGCCTCCGTGGGCCATGGCGTCGGCGGCATTGTGGACCACTTCTCTGCCGGCGGTTGAGCCGTATTGCCGCAGTAGCCGCAGCATCGGCACGGCGGGGAACTTCGGCGCACCGCCGAAACCGCCGTGTTCGGGATCGGCGACGCCGATGAGCTTGGTGACGGCGGAGTCGACCAGTTCGGATTTGATGGGCGGAGCCGGTGGGCACGGGCCGTCGATGGGGCAGTAGACGGTGGTGTCGGCGAATTCGCTGCCGCCCGTGGACGTCGCCTCCACCACGGCGTTACCCTGTTTGCCGAGTTCGGAACGACGGTCGGTCCAGGCTTCGGTGACGGCGGCGAGCAACTGCATGAAATGCGGTTTGGGGTAGTAGGTTCCCGCGTAGAAGGGGGTGCCGTCGGGGAAGGCGAAGACGCTCATGGGCCAACCACCCTGCCCGAGCATGGCGAGGGTGGCGCGCATGTACACGCCGTCGACGTCGGGGCGTTCTTCGCGGTCGACCTTGACGGAGGTGAAGTGCTCGTTGAGAAACTCGGCGACCTCGTTGTCTTCGAACGACTCGTGGGCCATCACGTGGCACCAGTGGCAGGTGGAGTATCCAATGGAGATGAACAGCGGGCGGTCGTGTGCGGCGGCGTCGGCCAGTGCCTCGGGGCCCCACGGTCGCCAGTCGACGGGATTGTCGGCATGTTGTAGCAGGTAGGGCGAGGTTGTTTCGGCGAGTCGATTCATGGCTCCATCGTGTCACAGATGACGGCGGGTCCGAGTGACTCGCGCGGGCGAGGGGTGACCGTCGCGGCTAGGTCGCGACGTCGGGTAGCGGAACGCCGGTGGCTTTGAGCTTCGCGGCGAGGTAATCGGCGACGAAGGCGGGGATGCCCGGGGTGATCGCGATGTCGGGAAGCAGGTGTTGGTCGATCAGGCGGGCTCGGAAGAGCGTGGCGATGGTGATGTCGTGCTGGGGCTGGTCGAGTATCTCGATGTCGTCTCCCGCCTGGATGGTTCCTTCCTGAAGCACTTGGAAGTACGTCCCGGGGCGCAGGGCGGCGGTAAAGGTCTTCAGCCAGCCGTTTTCGTCGATCCAGCCGCGGAAGGTGGCGCAGGGGACTCGCGGGTGGATGGCTTTAAGAACGGTGGACCCCACCCGGATGCTTTGCCCCAGTAGGAGGTCGTTGACGTCGATTCCGGAGGTGGTGACGTTTTCGCCGAACATTCCGGGGCGTAGGGAACGACCGAGTGCCGTTTCGAAATACCGGTAGTCCTCTTCGGCGTAAGCGTATACGGCGTTGTAGCGCCCGCCGTGGGACTTAGCGTCGGCGATCCGGTCGCCGTCGACGCCGCTGGTTCCGTCGGAATACGGGCCGGGGTCGGTGATCGGAACGGGTCCGGTCACCGGTTGCTTATCGATCCCGGTGCGTTCGAAGTCGGTTCCCCAGGGGTTGTCGTGGAGCGTGCCGATGTTGACCGAAGTGACGTTCATGGGGCGAGTTTAATGCCCCTGTGAGTGAGGCTCAAGTTCATTACATCGGTCGTTCTCCACGGCGGCCTTGTCGTCGGGATTGATCAAGCCGCAGTTCTTGGCCGACAGGCACCCACAGCCGACGCATTCGTCGAGGCGGTCGCGAATCCGTTCCAAAGTGGCGATCTTGTCCTCCAGACGTTGGTGCCAGTCGATGGAGATGCGATTCCAGTCGGCGGGTGTGGGAGTGCGGTGGTGCGGCAGCCGGTCGAGGGCGTCTTTGATCTCCCGCAACGACATCCCGACGGCTTGGGAAGCGCGTATGAAGGCGACGCGGCGGAGTTCGCGGCGATGATAGCGGCGTTGGTTTCCGGGCGTGCGATGGGAGTGGATCAGCCCCTTTTGTTCGTAGAACCGGAGGGTGGGTGCGCTGGTTCCGCTGCGCCGGGCGAACTCGCCGATGGTCAGTTCACCGAGAGTCATGTGCTGTTCCTCACTTCCCCTTGAGTTCAAGTCAACTTTAACTTTGATACTAGGTGACATGACATCGACCGACTTCGCCACCCTCAAGAACTTCGCTCCCGAGATCCAACCCGACGACCGCTACATCGACGAGCACCATACGCTTGACCTGCACTGGGTTATGTACGACTCCGTCCTCAACCTCACCCCCGAAACCGTCGACAGTCCGGATCGGGACCGGTACCTGATCTCCAAGGGACACCGATCGACCGCGTACTACCTCGTCCTCGCCCAGAAGGGATACATCCCATTCGCATGGATCGACGACATGTACGGCCCCGAATCTCCGCTGGGCGGACACCCGGACCGAACCCGCATACCCGCCGTGGAGATTTCGTCCGGCTCTCTCGGCCATGGGCTACCCCTTGCCCTTGGCATGCATGAAGTATTGCGTGCCCGTGGGCGGCGCCGGCCCCACGTATACGTGCTGATCGGCGACGCCGAATTGGAGGAGGGGTCCAATCACGAAGCCATTGCCTACGCGGGTTTGCGGTCGATGCGGGGATTGACCGTCATCGTCGACGACAACCGCTCCGCGCTGCGCGCCTGGGGCGGCGATATCGCCCCTAAATTCGCCGTACACGGGTGGTCGACTCGCAGTACACCGGCCTACGACCACACGGCGCTCGCCGAGGCCGTGACCGCTCACCATCCCGATAAGCCCAATGCCGTCATAGTCGAGCAGCCCTAACCCGAGGAGTAACGATGACCCAGGTGATAACCCGCGCCGAAATGCGCGAACAGTTCATGGAAACCACCACCGAGCTCATGGATCGCTACCGACATTTGAGTTTGGTTTTGGCGGCCATCGGAAGTGGACCCTCCGAACTCGGTCCCGTGCTGGACAGGTACCCGGAACGTGCCTTCAATGTGGGAATCCGCGAACAGCTCATGATGGGGATGGCGGCGGGGACGGCACTGGAGGGATTGCGTCCCATCGTCCACTCCTACACCCCGTTTTTGATCGAGCGGGCCTTCGAACAGATCAAGCTGGACTTCGGGCATCAGGGCACCAATGGAATCCTGGTGAGTACCGGAGCGTCCTATGACTGGTCCCAAGGAGGGTTTACCCACTACGGGCAGACCGACATCAGTCTGCTCAGCTCGATACCGGACTGGACCCTGCACGTCCCCGGCCACGCCGAAGAGGTGGACGCCATGCTCTGGAGCGCGGGAATCAGCAGCGACAGCGTCTACGTCAGACTGTCCACTCGCAGCAACCGGGAAGCGTTCCCGGAAGCGATCAACGGTTTCCAACGTTTTGCCGACGGGCATCAGGCGGTAGTGGTCGCCGTCGGCCCCATGCTGGACAACGTGTTGGACGCCGTGGAGGGACTCGACGTCGGCGTGGTGTACACGCCCACTCCGAGCGCACTGGACCGGTTCCCCGTCCACGACTACGATCACGGCGTATTCATCGTGGTGGAACCGTATTTGGAAGGAAGCAGTTCGGCACGACTGACCGCTGCACTGGAACACCGCATGCACCGACTGCTGAACATCGGGGTGAAAAACGTCGATCTACATCGGTACGGCACCCCGGAGGATCACGATCGTCGACACGGCCTCGATCCCGCCGGTCTGCGGGAACGCATTGTCGACTTTCTCTATTGACGCGTTGGCACCGGCCTGCCGAGCAGTGAGCTCGGCAGGCCGACACGGGCTACTGCATGTAGTTCGGCGGGGGAGTTTCCTTACGGAAGTAGTCATTGGCCTTGGGCATGGCCAAGAAGATGATGATGAGGATCGAACCGAGCGTCAACATCAGCAAGGACACCCAGTCGATCACGTTCAACCAGGCGGGAATCTGCGCCTCCATCTCCTCGGTGATGACCTGATCGAATTCGGCGTTCTCGCCCGTTCCGGTCATCGAATCCGGCATGGCGAAGCTGAGCATCTGCGGCAGGCCGCAGCAAAGCAGGGCGATACCGGAGAGAATCCAGCTGAGAATCCGGGCCGGGTTCTTGCCCTTGGAGTTGAACACCGCCAATATGGCGTAGGAGACGGCGAACACGATGTAGATCGCGGCGATGACGACAAAGAACATCGTCATGAATGTGGGAATGGCGTCCATGACCTCTTGCCGTTTGGCCTCGGACATCCCGTCGAAATCGGACGATTTCGGTAGTTGCTCCTGCAGGGCTTCTTCAACGCTGCTCTTGACGGCGAAGAACGCCAGAGCACTGAGAACCAAGAAGGCGGCGGTGGCGTACTGTATCCAGACCGCGGCCGATACGATGCCGGGCATCGGCTTCGGGCTGCCCGGGTCGTTACCGGGGACATTGGGTATGTTCGGTTGGGCCATTCTCTCTCCTTTAGGCACGGTGGGTGTTCACCGGTCACGGGCGATCGTGTACCTGTCGTCTTGCTGCTTGCCATTCTAGGGGAGAGCGTCTTGGCGTGTCGCGTCAGATTGTTCCGGGGACAAATCGCAAGGGAAGGCGACCGTGCACCGGGCGCGTCACCCTCCCTTACGGACGGTTAGTGCTTAACCGGCGCGGAGGCGTTCAAAGCCGGAATGAATCCGTCGGAGTGCCCGGTCGCATTGGGGTGGTAGGACTCGGCGAGATCGCTGCTGAGGCCGTTCACATACGACGTCGACGTGCAGACACCGTGTCCGGCGAACTCGTCGATCGGGTCGACGAAGGTGAACCCGGCGTTGGTGGCGGCCGTTTCGGTCACGTTCTTCAACGTGTACGTGGCGTCGTTGATGTGCGCCTGTTCGTTGCGGCTGATGCCTAGGCTACCCCAGCAGGTTTCATCGCTGAACAGAAGCGGGTAGCCGATGATGACGACCTCGGCGTTCGGAGCGGCTTGGCTGATGGTGGAGTAGAGATTCCCCAGTTCTCCGGGAAGGCGACTCACCGCTTCGGCCTCGGCATCGTTCACGCGGTCGATGCAGGTGGAGTCCGACCACAGGGTGCAGTCGGTGATGACGTCGGCGAACCCGACGTCGTTGCCGCCCACCGACAGGGTAATCAGGTCGGTGTTGGAGTCGATGGTGCCCAACTGATTGGAGTGAATATCGGGAATGGTCGCTCCGCTGCAGGCCTGAAAGTCGAACTGCGCGTTCAATTGACCGGCCCACAACGGCGCGTAGGCATTAGTGGACTGATAGCAGCCGGAACCTTTCCAGCTGTTGGACTCGAAGTAGTCGCCCGCTCCGGCTCCAGAGGCGAAGGAATCGCCCATGGCTACGTAGTCGAGCGGTTCGGCACTTGAGGCGCTCGCGGGTATTGACAACGCGGCCACCACGGCGGCCACGAATGTCAGGGCAAGATATCGGAAACGTCTCATGACGGGAACCTCCGGCGAGATAGCAGGAATTACGACAAATGCCGCTTTCGGTGCATAAGCGACATTTGAATTCTTGGAATTGAATATATCAATGTGAATTGCCTAAGGCAATACCCAGAAGTAACCGAAGCTCGGCCGGGATAAAATAGAACAAAAAGTAAGACTTATTACTATAAACCCGGCAAAGCTCCAT